>JAIFNI010000046.1 GCA_020047785.1 Clostridia bacterium | reverse complement strand
GAACGGTTGGTGAAAGGTTCCCGTGAAGACAGAATGGAAGGTGGCCCCAGAGCAGCGGATCGAACACGCAGTCCTTTCCCCGGAAAGAACCTGCGCCATTAGGCTCCGACGGCCGCCCGCCGTTACCGGGTCCCCGTCTCGATTCATCCGGAATTCCGCTTGAATCCGTACGGAGAGTGCATGCCCCCGGGCATGAAACCAGGTGGTACCACGGAGGCCGGCCCTTCGTCCTGAACAGGACGAAGGGCTTTTTTGCGTTTCCGGCAACGCAGAACAACAGGCACAGGATTGCCGTACGATGCGTCAATCCGGAAACGGAGGCCACATGCTCGAAAAACGTTACATCTCCGAAGAACAGGAATCCCATTGGCAGAAAGTCTGGGCGGAGGAGGGAACCTACCGGTTCGACACACAATCGGCAAAGCCGGTCTACAGCATCGACACCCCGCCTCCGACCGTATCCGGGAACCTGCACATCGGCCACATCTTCTCGTACACGCAGGCGGAAATGGTTGCCCGCCACCGTCGCATGACCGGATACGAGGTCTATTATCCGTTCGGTTTCGATGACAACGGCCTGCCGACCGAACGGCTGATTGAGAGAGAAACCGGTACCGATACCCGTACCATGGCACGGGGTGATGTGCTCGCGCTCGGAAAGCCGATAGTCGAAAAGCAGGAGACTGCTTTCCGTGAACTCTGGCAGTCGCTTGGATTCTCCTGCGACTGGCACCTTGCTTACCGCACCATGAGCGCGGAAGTCCAGAAGCTTTCCCAGTCCTCGTTTCTGGACCTGGCCCGGCAGAATCTCGCCTATGCGGCGGAACAGCCAACGCTATGGTGCCCGTTGTGCAGGACCTCCCTCGCACAGGCGGATTTGGATGCGAAGGAAACGGAAACCTGTTTCAACACGCTGAGATTCCCGTTCAGGGAGCACCCCTCGAAGGTGCTTTCCTCTGCTTCCTCCAGTGGGAACGAACCCGGCAACTTCCAAATAACGGAACCCGCAAACACCGATATCCCCACCGAGGGGGGTGGTTTCGGTGAATCTCCGGCAAAGTTCCTTCCGGTTGCCACCACGCGCCCGGAAATGCTTTATGGTTGCGTCGCCCTGTTCATTCACCCGGAACATCCCGAATATGCGGGATGCATCGGCGGAACAGCCACCGTTCCGCTCTATGGACACGAAGTGCCGATACTTGCCAATCCGGAAGCGGATCCTGCCAAGGGGACCGGCATCGTCATGTGCTGCACATTCGGAGATGCCGCCGACGCCGCCTGGTACCGCACCTATGAATTGCCCTATCGGAAAGTCCTCGAACAGGATGGAACGCTGGCCGCCGTGATTCCAGAAATCGGTGGACTGACCATCAGCAAGGCACGCGCCGTCATCCTGGATCAGCTTTCGGCGGGAGGCTTTCTATTGAAGCAGGAACCCATGTCGCATCAGGTCGGCATTCATGAGCGCTGCGGAACCGAGACGGAGCTTCTTCCCTCCCGTCAGTGGTACATACGGATTCTGGACAACAAGGAACGGTTTCTGCACGCGGCGGATGAAATGAATTGGCATCCGGTTTCGATGAAAACACGTTATCTTGACTGGGTTTCCGGCTTGAAATGGGACTGGTGCGTTTCCCGCCAACGCCGATACGGTATCCCGATACCCGTTTGGTACTGCCGGGATTGCGGTACGATCCTGCTTGCGGATGAGGCGAACCTTCCCGTCAACCCGGTCGGGACCCATCCTGAAAAACCATGTCCGCATTGCGGAGGGGATCGATTCGAACCGGAAACCGGAGTCCTCGATACCTGGGCCACCTCATCCATCACGCCGCAGATCAATGCGGTCAGACATGCTGATTTGGTTGGACATTCCCTGCGGGACAGGCATCTTCCCGATGAAGCCGACATGGCAGCAGGGCCGCCCTTCTCACCCATGTCCATGCGCACCCAGGCGCACGAGATCATCCGCACCTGGGCTTTCTATACGATCGTCCGCAGTCTGTACGCCGAAAACAAAATACCATGGCGGGATATCATGATCTGCGGCTACATCATGGCGGGAAAGGGTGAAAAGCTGAGCAAATCGAAGAACAACGCACCGGTCGAACCAACCGAACTCATCCGGATCCATTCAGCCGATGCGGTCCGATATTGGGCGGCCGGTGCCAGACTCGGCACGGACATGACCTTCAAGCCGGAAGAACTGGCGCTGTCCCGCAGATTCATGACAAAACTGTGGAACGCCGCGCGATTCTCCTCCATCCATCTGGACACGTTGTCGGATGAGGACTGGGAAACCGCCGACATGCAGCCGGCCGATCTTTGGATTACCGCACGGTTCAACAAGGCCCTTGCGGAAGTTTCTGCCGCCTTCAGCCAATATGAGGCCGGTGAGGCGCGCAAACTGCTGGATGCCTTTTTCTGGGGAGATTTTTGCGATGATTGGCTGGAACTCGTCAAGGACAGGCTGTACAAACCCGAAGTCCATGGCGCGGCGGAGACGGCAGGCGCTAAAGTCACGCTGTACCGAATCCTCGGCGGCATTCTGAAACTATACGCCCCTTTTGTCCCTCATCTGGCCGAATCCATCCACCAGTCCATCTATGGAATACAAGGTGAGGCATTCCGCTCCATTCACAATCTCGCCTGGGAAACCCTGCCGGTTTCCCAGCCGGACCTGCATCTGCAGCTGGGTGAAATGCTTCGGATGACCCTTGCGGAAGCACGACGGCAGAAGACGGTCAGGGGTCTTTCCATGAAGGACCCCCTGTCAAGTCTCATGATCGTCGGCTGGCCATCCGAAATCCCAACCGAAGGGCTCTCCACGTTGCGATCCCTTGCGGAAAAATCGCGGGGAGACTTGCGTGCCTGCACGGGCGCAGGCCTGATCCTGTTCCCCTGGCAGAGTTGATGTCAACCACAGTCAACGTTTCTCCAATTGCGCGTTTCCATGCCAAAGCCCGCCCAGCATGCGATGAAGCAGTTCCGCACCCGGCGCGGCAACGATGAAAAAGGCAGGCATGAAGCTGATGCGATACCGGAGCTGCACCTCGACAAACAGATACAGAACCGCCATGGCCAGCAGCATGAGGATGAAGCACAGTCCGGGACGGGGATCGGTGGTTTCCGCTCCCCGTCTCCATGGAAGACCGGCCAGAATGCAAAGCAGCAGCAGGATGAGAAACGCACCCCGTTCCGTTCCCCGCAAAAAGGCGACAAGTCCGGCAGACTGGATATTCACCGGTTTCCCGAACAGGTTCAGATCCCACGACTTGTCTTCCAGATGGGAGAAGGCCCAATGCAAATCATCCTGTGAGGTCCAAAGGGTTGCGCTTTTATCCAAAAGGAGTTTCAGCCATGCCTCGGGGCTCTTCTGCAACCTTTGCCTGAGAATGGCGGTTTCACGTTCCTTCTTCTCAGCCGCCGGCAAATCCGGATTCAAGTGGATCCCGAAGAAAATCTCATCATTGTCCTTCTGGGAATATTGCCCCCCCGATTCCTCGTTCAGTCCGGCAATCAGCTTCCACGCAGGAAATCCGTTTCCGAGTCCCATCGGGTTCACACCGGAAGCGGCAAGGCTCCAGGAAAGCAGCATGCCCATCCCAAGGAAGGAGAAAATCACCAGCGCGGCCCTTGCCAATCCAGATGCAAAGGAATTCCGACAGGTTCCGCCTGAATCCTGAAAGTCCCTGCCGCTCCCGGCCGTCTGCCGCTTTCCGTCAACGGGCCGACGCCCGATGCTTCGCATTGCATGCTGCGGAAGCAGCAGGAATGCCATCGAAACGGCAATGGCGGCAATCACGGCATCGGAGCGGATGGCGTTGGATACGGCAAGCAGCGTTCCCCCAAGCGGAAGCACATGCCAGGCCTTGTCCGGTACAAGCAGGCAAAGCGCGATGCCGGACAGCATGAGCGCGGTTCCCATGAACTGGTTTGTCAGCAGGGTGGAAAGGGACCAGGTTCCGGGATAAAGGAAAAACAGCAGGGCAACGGTCCGCCCGGCCCTTTCGCCGGCGATGCGCCGCCCAAGCAGGTAGATCATCAGGTTGGTCAGGGTCAGCCAGCACCCGTTCAGCACCTTCAGAACACTGATGGCATGCGCGCTTCCGAAAAGCCGGACCACAAGCGCCTCATACAGGGAGAAGCCGGTCTGGTAGGCCCATGTCGCGTAGTACCTGTTCATGTAGGCGCTCTTGTCGCCTTCCGCAAACAGGATGGCGCTGGAAAGCAGCGTTTTGAAATCCGAAACAGGCTGGGTCCGGAGAGACAGCGCCCAGATCGCATGGATAACGAGAGAAAAACCGACAAGTAACGGAACGAACAGCCGCCCTCCCTCCGACTTCATGGTCAGAAGAAACACGACGGCCGTGACGGCCAGCATGATGATCAGGCCCGGCCAACGGGTTTCAAGGCCGACAAGCGCCAGATTCCCATACGCCGTCAGCAGCAGAAACACCAGGAAGGCAAGTCCCACCGGCCACTTTGCGATAAACCCGCCAAGTCCCGTCCATCCGGAACCTTTCATGCCGCCCATCCGTCGTCACCCCTCATTCCGATAGGCCTGCGGCGTGCTCCGCATGGTCTGCCTGAACCTTGAAATGAAATAGCTTGCGTTGTCGAAGCCCACCTCCATCGCGATGTCGATGATTTTCCGATCCGTGGTCCGCAGCAGGTCCGCCGCGCGATTCACCCGGTACCGGTTGAGGTAGCCGATGAAGGTGCTGCCTGTCATCTGACGGAAAAATGAGCAGAAATGACCAGGGCTGAAACCGGCGAGATCCGCCACCTCGTCAATGCGGAGCCGGGTCGCGTGATAATCCCGGATATGTGCGAGAACCAGTTTCATCCGTTCCGATCGGATGGACTCCGTCGGTACCTTCTGATCGGACAATTGGCTGCTGTTTGCGAGAATCCGGAAGAACAGGTCGAACAGGAGGCCCTTCAGACCGACCTCATAGGCCTGAGCCTTGTCCGAGAGCAGGACTTCCATCTCCCGGACATCAGACAGGATACGGTCCTCCCAGACTGTTCCGGGCCTGAATCCCATCCAGGCGGGAAACCGTCCCTTCACCACCGGATCGAGCCAACGGGTCTGTACGGCATCGCAGGTGCTGCCATACAGGAGTGACGGATGGAAAACGATGGCGGAGAACGAAAATCCTTCCGAGAATTTTTCCGCATCCGGGGGAGGCACAGCGTTTCCGGGCCAGATTCCGGCTTCCGCGACATGTCCGGCATGCAGTTCCCCGCTGTTGATCAGAATGGCTTCCCCCGCCCGGACCGGTACGATTTCCGTGCCGACCTGGATGCAGGCGTGACCGGTGCGGATCTGAATGATCTCAAGTTCATCGTGCCAATGGCAGGTGAAGATGTTGTCATTCCGGCTGCAGGCGAACCGGTGCAGGTTCATCGGAAACAGCACGTCGTCCATCCAACGGTTTTCTTTCAGCAGCATCTTGTCCATATTGGCCCCCGACCTGAATTATTTGTGATATTTCCTGACAATTGAGGTAGAAAAGGGTTGAACACCCTGAATATAATGGTATCTGCAACCTCACCATCCTAACATGGACGCCGGATCCGGGCAATGACCCTGCCAGTCCTGACGGACCGGATTCCCCCATGAAGCAACAGCGTCTGCTTCCGGCACGCATGCCGCGTTCCCGTCCCGACAGGCGGTTCCGTCATCCGATGACCGGCATGAAGGAGGATAATCCATGAAGTTTACAAACGGACAATGGCTGACCCGGGAAGGGTACCAGATCCACCATCCCGCCGAGGTGCGCAGCTGCACCATCCGGGATGGCGTCATCACCATTCTCGCGCCGGTCGTGCCCATCCATCACCGTGGCGCCACACTGGGCGGTCCCGTGCTCACACTCACCATCTCCACCCCGTTCGCGGATGTCATCCGCATACAGGCGGCCCATTATACCGGAGGACTGGACAAAGGCCCGGCCTTCGAATTGAACAGCCCGGGAAACCCGGACGCGGCAATCACGGATGACGGGAATGAAATCGTCCTCACTTCCGGAAAGACCAGCGTGAGCATCCAGAAAAAGAATGGCTGGAAGATCAGCTTTTCATACGATGGGAAACGCCTGACCGATTCAGCCGCACGAAACCTCGGCTACATCGTGGGACCCGACAAGAAAACATACTTCAGGGAGCAGCTTGCTCTCGGGGTCGGAGAATCCATCTATGGACTGGGGGAACACTTCACACCATTCGTGAAAAACGGACAAACCGTGGATCTCTGGAATGAAGACGGCGGAACCTCTTCCGAGCAGGGCTACAAAAGCATCCCATTCCACCTTTCAAGCCGCGGTTACGGCGTATTTGTCAATTCTCCGGGACTGGTCTCCTACGAAATCGGTTCCGAGAAAGTTTCCCGCACGCAGTTCAGTGTGGAGGGCGAAAGCCTTGATTACTTCATTGTGGCGGGTGGAAATCCAAAGGCTGTGCTTCAGAACTACACCGCCCTCACCGGCAAGCCGGCACTCCCGCCTGCCTGGACCTTCGGCCTGTGGCTGACCACTTCCTTCACCACCAATTATGACGAGCAGACCGTCATGGGCTTTGTGGACGGCATGGCGGAACGCGACCTTCCCCTCCACGTCTTCCATTTCGATTGCTTCTGGATGAAGGAGTACCATTGGTGCGATTTCGAATGGGATCCGGATGTATTCCCGGACCCGGAAGGCATGCTCCGCCGCATGAAGGCGAAGGGACTGAAGATCTGCGTCTGGATCAACCCGTACATCTCCCAGACAACGGATATGTTCGAGGAAGGCAAGTCTGGCGGCTTCCTGCTGAAGCGTCCGGACGGCTCCGTCTGGCAGTGGGACATGTGGCAGCCGGGCATGGGTGTCGTGGATTTCACAAATCCCGCAGCCTGCGAATGGTACGCCGGCAAATTGAAAGGTCTGATGGACATCGGTGTCGACTGCTTCAAGACGGACTTCGGCGAGCGCATCCCGACCGATGTCGTCTATTTCGACGGCTCCGACCCGGTGAAGATGCACAATTATTACACGCAGCTATACAACAGGTGCGTGTTCGATCTGCTCGTGAAGGAACGCGGCGTCGGGGAAGCCTGTGTATTCGCCCGTTCCGCGACAGCCGGCGGACAGCAGTACCCGGTGCACTGGGGCGGAGATTGCTGGGCCACGTTCGAATCGATGGCGGAAAGCCTGCGGGGCGGCCTTTCCCTCACCTTGTCCGGATTCGGCTTCTGGAGCCACGACATCGGCGGATTCGAAGATACGGCCCACCCGTCCGTCTACAAACGATGGGCCGCTTTCGGTCTGCTCTCCTCCCACAGCCGCCTCCACGGCAGTTCCTCCTATCGCGTGCCGTGGATGTTTGGCGAGGAAGCCGTCGATGTGGTCCGTCATTTCACGAAACTGAAGTGTTCCCTCATGCCCTACCTGTTCGGAACCGCCGTGGAAACAGCGAAAACCGGCATCCCGTCCATGCGGGCCATGCTGCTTGATTTCCCGGAAGACCCAGCCTGCGACATGCTGGATCGGCAATACATGCTGGGGGACTCCCTGCTGGTTGCCCCGGTGTTCCGCGAAGACGGACAGGTGCAGTACTATCTGCCGGAAGGCCGCTGGACGAATATTCTCTCGGGGAAAACGGTCGAAGGCGGAAAATGGCGGAACGAAACCCACGATTATTTCAACCTGCCGCTGATGGCCCGTCCGAACAGCCTGATCCCGGTCGGGTCGAACAACTCGGTTCCCGATTATGACCTGGCGAACGATGTGACGATTCACTTGTTCGAACTGTCGGACGGCGCGAACGCAACCGTGAACATACCCGGGCTGGACGGTCGGACCGAGCTGTCCGTATCCGTCACGCGCAGCGGCAGCACGTTGGCGGTTGAATCGAACGGAGTCGGGAAACCCTGGAAGCTGATGCTTCGCGGCATAGCGGATATACACGGCGCAACCGGCTCGGTGACGGAAGCCACTGAGCAAGGCACCCTGGTGGTCCCCGCTCCGGGAACCGGCTCATTCTCCATCCTGCTGTAAGGTGCCGGAAGAAAATTACCTGCTCTTTTTCCGAAAAGAATGGCAGGTTTGGCCATTGTTTTCGGGAATTTATAGAGCAGGTTATTTTCTTCCAAGCCCTAAGTCGCCGAAATCATGGGGAGCCTCGAAAGCACATCCGCTTTCGAGGCTCCTTCTCCGCTTTCAGCATGTTGTCATCCGGTTGTCTTGTCTGCATGGAATCCGGCATGGTATCATGGGGCATCATGCGAATCATGCTCCATCCGCATCTCCTCCAGAAGTTCCAGGATTTTCGGTGTGCACCGTCGGCCATTGCAGGGTCCGGACCCGGCTCCTGTGGCCTCCCGGACTTTTACAAGGGTGTCGGCACCCGACCGGATGGCCTTCCTGATGGTGGATCGTGGAATGGCTTTGCAGATGCAGACTTTGGTGATGCGATCCATGATTTCGGGGCTGATGTCACTCATGAATGCCTCCTTGCGCCTCAGGCGGATTGGGATGCCTCCAGGCATCACCGGCAAATTCTTGTTTCCCGTGGCGCCGCTCTTTCAAACAGCGTAGTGTGGGTTATCCGGCAGTTTTCAGGGTAAGTAGGTTACGTGCCTGGAAAGAAATCGGCTCAAGGGCTTGGACAGGGGAGTTGATCAGATGCGGCTCAAAGTCCACTATTTCAGATATGATCAGGCCTATGGCGGCTGGGACCTCTGGCTTTGGCCAAAGGGTGGTGACGGCAAGGCATATTCCCTCGACCAGTCCGTGCCCCTTCCGGAACATCCGGAATCGACCATGCGCTGTGCCATCGTTGATCTGCCGGATCTCATGGTGGCCGAGATTGGATTCATCCTCCGCCACGAAGGCTGGTCCGGCCGGGACTGGTCATCAGACCGGTATCTGAACCTCTTGTCCTTCCCGCCGGATCAGGAACCAGCCGTATTCCTGGTGCAGAACAGCGAACCGGTTCACCTTTCCGCGGAACGCATTTCATTTATTCCAACGGCGGAGCGGGCCGTATTTCAGGATTTTTGCACAATTTACGTCCAGATGCAGTCTCCCTGCACGCTGGATACCGATCCTTTCATGGTCATGGGAGATGGAATCCCTCGAAATGTCATCCGCACCGAAGCGCTCGAGGGGGGACGTGATTTCCGGCTCACCCTCCGCTCCGACTGGATCATCGGAGAAACCTGCATGGTCTTCAAACGCGGATTCGAACCATTCTCCGTCCAATATGGAAGCCTGTACGATTCGCCCGCCTTTGAACGCCAGTTCACGTATGAAGGGGACGATCTGGGCTGTTTCCCTTCAGCGGAAGGAACCTCATTCCGCATCTGGTCCCCCACCGCCTCGCTGGTTGAAGTGAACCTGTTCCGGAAAAGCGACGACCTGCAGCCGGACAGAATCCTCCCGCTCCGGCGGGATCGGCAGGGTACCTGGCTTCTGTCCGTTCAGGAGGATCTGTCGGGCTGGCATTATACCTACAATGTCATCAACGGGGGCGAACTGCAGGAAGTCTGCGACCCGCATGCCGTCGGGGTGAGTGTGAACGGCAAGCGTGCACTCGCAACACGGCCGCAGGACGCGAATCCGCCCGGTTGGGACGAAGTGGGTCATATCACGGTGAATTCGCCCACGGATGCCATCCTGTATGAAGTGCATGTCCGGGATTTCACCATCCACCCGGATTCCGGCATCCGGCTCAAGGGCAAGTTCCTCGGACTGGCGGAACCGGATACGCATACACCCGACGGAACACCGACCGGTCTGTCCCACGTGAAGGACCTTGGCGTGACCCATGTCCACCTCATGCCAATCTTCGATTTCTATACGATTGACGAGTCACGGCTTCACGAAGGCCGGTTCAACTGGGGGTACGATCCGCACCTGTACAATGTGCCGGAGGGATCGTACGCGACCGATGCGGACAAAGGGCTGGTCCGCATCCGGGAACTGAAGGAAATGATTCTCGCCCTGAAGCGGAACGGCATCGGGGTGATCATGGATGTCGTCTACAACCACACCTACCGGTCCATCGACTCGGAATTCAACAAACTGGTTCCCGGCTATTTCTACAGAACCGATGGGAAGGGCCGCTTTTCAGACGGTTCGGGATGCGGCAATGAGACCGCATCGGAACGAACCATGGTCCGCAAGGCCATCACGGATTCCGTCCTGTACTGGGCGAGGGAATACAAGATTGACGGGTTCCGCTTCGATCTGATGGGACTGCATGACATTGAGACCATGAACGGAATCCGGCAGGCACTCGACAGGATCCACCCCGGTCTGATGCTGTACGGGGAGGGCTGGACAGGTGGTGCTTCCCGTCTGGATGCCGCCAGGGCCGCGTTGAAATCAAACGCCGTACGCATGCTTCGGATCGGTTTCTTCAACGATGATGCCCGGGATGCACTCAAGGGAAACAACTTTCTGGCTGAATCCGGTGGGTTCATCAACGGGCAGCCGAATCAGTGCGAAGGTGTGAAATTCGGCATTGTCGGCGCCATCGCGCATCCGCAGGTGGACAGCACGCGCGCCGTCGGAAGCATATCCTGCTGGGCCGGCTACCCATGGCACTGCGTCAACTATGCCGCTTCACACGACAACCTCACCCTGTACGACAAACTGGTCGCCAGCGGCGCGGCGCAAACGGACAACGAAGCGATGCGGAGAACGAATCTGGCCGGAGCCGTCATCCTGACTTCCCAGGGAATCCCCTTCATGCTTTCCGGAACGGAATTCCTCCGGACGAAACAGGGCATGCACAACTCCTACAACGCGCCTGACAGCATCAACCAGGTGGACTGGAACAGAAAAACAAGATTCATGACAAGTTTTTCCTATCATCAGGGTCTGATCCGGCTGCGCAAGGCACATCCGGCCTTCCGCATCGCGTCACCCGAAGAGATTCGCAGAAACCTCGCGTTCCTTCGCACGTCCGAATCCGTCATTGCCTATGTCCTTTCAAACAACGCAGGCGGAGATTCCTGGCCCGCCATCTTCGTCGCGTTCAATACAGGGGCCGTATCGGAAACAATCCCGTTCCCCTGCAGCGCGGAGTGGCACATTGTGGTGGACGACAAGTCAGCCGGCTGTGAGGATCTCTGTGTCGTAACAGGATCCGTCCTCACCGTGCCGGGTCTTTCCTGCATTGTGGCGCACTGTGTGCCGCCGCGGTCAAGCAATTGCCGATGAAGGATCGGGCATCGTTCAGCCGCATGACATTTCCGGGTCTTCACAGAAACTGCGTGATCGGATAAACTGGTACTGCCTTGTCTTCCGCGGCATGATTGTTTCGGAGGCAAGGCACCGGAATTCCCGGTACACCGCAGACACAAAGGAGATCTGGCATGCAGAACCGGACCTGGGTCTACTACCTTACCTCATTTCTTTGCGGCATGACGATCATGGGCGTCGAACTGACGTGCAGCCGCCTGCTGGCCCCCTACTTCAGTTCCTCTTCGATTGTCTGGACGGTCATCATCGGCCTGATCATGGTCTCGCTCGCCATCGGCAACATCTACGGCGGGCGCAGCGCCGACAAACACAAGGACCTCGGGCGGCTTTATTTCCTCATCTGGCTTGCCTCGCTCTGGATCGCGGCCATCCCGTTTGCGGGGAAATATGTCATTGCCGGCATCTCCGGTCTCCTGATGCTCATCATTCCCGGAAGTGCGCTGGTTGTGACGGGATCCGCCGTCTGCTGTCTGGTCATCTTCTCGTTCCCGCTTGTCCTGATGGGCACCTGCTCTCCGTATCTCGTGAAGCTTGCCGTCACGGACATGGACAATAACGGACGCATCACCGGACAAATTTACGCCATGAACACCATCGGCAGCATTGTGGGCACCTTCATTCCGACTTTCCTCACCATTCCGCTGCTTGGCACGGGTAAAACCTTCTTCCTGTTTGCACTTCTGCTCAACGTCCTTTGTCTTGCCTATTTCATCACGAGAAAGAAAGGGCGGTTGAAACATGCCGTTTCAACCGCCCTGCTCGTCGTGTTCCTGTTCATGCCCTTTCAGAATTCATTCGCTTTCTGGAAGAACGACATTGTCTATGAGGGCGAATCCCTCTACAATTACCTGCAGGTCACCGAGGATGAAACATCGGTCATCCTTTCCACCAATGTGGCGTTCGGCGTGCAGTCAATTTATCGGAAAGATGGAAAACTTTCCGGTTATTACTACGAATATGCACTCGCCGCTCCCCTGTTCCGACCGGAGGCATCCCTGGATGAACCGCTCGAAGTGCTGGTCCTGGGGCTGGGCACCGGCACCTTTTCCAAACAGCTTCTCAAGTACTATCCCAACAGCCATTCCGATGCGGTGGAGATCGATGCGAAAATTGCGGAACTGGCCCGCACCCATTTCAACCTGCAGCCGGAGGAAGCGGATGTGTTCGTCAATGACGGCCGCATGTTTCTGGACTCGCCGGATTGCGGGCAGTACGATGTCATTCTGGCGGACGCCTATCAGGACATCACAGTCCCGTTCCACATGTCCACGAAGGAATTCTTTGCCAAGTTGAAGACCCATCTGAAGCCGAACGGCGTCCTGATCGTCAATATCAACATGAAGTCGGGCGATTTTGAAGGGGTTCCGGAATACCTGGCCCAAACGGTGAAGACAGCCTTTTCCACCGTCTATCGGATGGATCTGGATGTCGTGAC
>JAIFNI010000154.1 GCA_020047785.1 Clostridia bacterium | reverse complement strand
TGGTTTGGCCGGTTCATTGGACGAGACCAGACCCAGCGCCTCCACCGGACAGACCGTCACGCATTTTCCACAGCCGTTGCAGGTTTCCTCCGTGACTTCAGGCAGAAACCCGGATGTGTTGATGGGGTTATGGAACGCGAAACGACGGGCCGCAGTCAATGCTTCGCAGCAGCATCCGCAGCAGTTGCAGATAAAACTGACCTGATTGCGCACGTTCTCGCCAAACTGCACCAGATTGTGCGCATAAGCCTGTTCGAGCAGCTTCATGCCTTCGGATTCCCCCACGCTGCGGGCATGTCCATGCTTGATCAGGGAGGCCGCGGTACCGCCGAATGTCATGCAGATGTCCATAGGCGCGTCGCAGGCGGAGCCAAGGTGCTCTTTCTTGTGGCGGCAATAGCACAGGCTGATGCCCATGTGCGACGCGGACCGGATGACATGGCTCGCCCGCTCATAATCCAATACATGCATGGTCTTGTCGATGGATGGCTGGGGCTCCCCGGTGGAATGCGCCTCCCTGTGACGTTTGGCAGCCAGTTCAAGGGCGGCTTCATTCACAAAAGTCCTTCCCACATTGGTTTCCGGCCGAACCATCAGTTCCGACAGAAAATCCGGTTCAACTGTCAGATATTGATGGTACAGCTCCGACAGCAGTTTCTGATCGAGGTCACCGCGGACCCGCATCAGGGAAAATTCAAAAAATCCGGCCATCGGGGGAGGAAGCATATACAAGGTCGTGCCATCCGGCTGTTCCAAATCCAGCAGGATGGCACGGGATGCCAGATCCTGAAGAATTCGTTCGGTTTCGCTCTTGTCCTTTCTCCAGGCCTTTTCTGCGGCAGTCGCCTGAAAAGGTCGGACCGGCAGCTGTGAAATCAGGGTTGCCTCCCGCTCATTCATCATCGCGCCAAGAATCCTTTGCAGCAGTTCCGATGGAGGTGCTCCCTGGGGAAACAGGTTGATGCGTTCGGTCAATCGGTCGAATCCGGATTTCAAATTGTGATGCGCCATGTGCTCCTCCGTGACACGGTGTGCCTTGTGAAAAAGTACAAGTGATTGCCTGACAACAGAAACGTGACTGATAAAACACAATCCCAGTATACAGATTTACTGCGGGGATATCATCCAGATCCAGCGCGAAGCATGAAGAGCCCATATTTGAGGCGAAGCATGAAGAGCTAATCCAGCAAATACGCCCCTTTGAAGGAAAAGATTCTCCCCGGGAAGTATGTTGTTTCCATGCGGAGCGCGCTATACTCGAACTGGACGATGCATCGTACTGTTTCCCGCAAGGAGGATCCCGCATGTATTTCGTTGGCATCCTGATCTTTTCGGCGTTTCTGGTGGCTCTTTCCTTTTTCAGTGGTTCGGCCTCTGTTTATGTCGATCTTCCCAGCCTGATCGTCATTCTTGCCCTCACCATTCCCATTCTGCTTGCGTCCGGGCTGCTGCCCGATTTATTCCGGGGCTTCCGCCTGATGGGCATGAAGGTGAATCCCTATTCGTCCCTTGAACTGAAACGCATCACACAGGCCTGCAGGCTGGCGCTTCTCAGCCTGCTCCTTTCCGGGTTGACCGGGACCATTTTCGGAACCGTCGGCATGCTTTCCAACCTTTCGGACCCGACCCGCATCGGCCCGAATCTGGCCATTGCCATGCTGACCACACTCTATGCCATCGTCCTCGGGTTCCTGATTCTGCCCGTCCAGGCCAAGGTGCGCACCATCCTTGATACGATGGTATAGGAACCGTGAGGGAACGAATGAACCGCTTGAAACGCATCATCCATCCGCAAGGCAGGAAAGCACTCGCGCTCTTCCTGTACCTGCTGCTGCTCGGCATGCTGGCTCCATTCGATTGGAGCCGGCTGCTCCAGCCGTTTCCGTTATTATCGGTCCTCACCGGCATGGGAATCCTCACGGCTTCCCAATTCGTGAAAGGGCAGACCTGGCAGGAAGCTGCCCTTCATGCGCGCTGGAACGCCTTTCTCGCAGGCCTCATCACCTCCCTGCTGAACCTTCTCTCCGCCTTCTCCCTGCCATCTGCCGCTTCAATCGACAGCAGGCAGCTGGCTGGCCACCTCGCCCCCCTGCTCGTAGGTGGTTTGTTCTCCTTCCTGCTGGATTGGCTTCCGGACAAGAACCGAATCCCGGATTCAACCCTTCATGACAGGAATCAATGGCCGGATTCATCCGTGCAGAACAGGAATGGAAGACCGGATTCAACCCTGCAGGACAGGAACCGGGAACAGGTGTCTGAACCGGCCACTTCGAACGCGATGACTGATGGGACGCACGCCCCTGCCCACCAGAAAAACGTCTGGATGTCGGATGGACAGGAAGACCCCGACACCCGGTTTGATGTTCAGACCATCCAGCCGATTCTGGCAGCCCATGGTCTCACGGAACGGGAATGTCATGTGGCGCTCAAGCTGCTGGAGGATATGCCGAACCGCGACATTGCCGCCACGCTCTTCATTGCCGAGTCCACCGTAAAAAAGCACATCCAGAACCTGTACAGAAAATGTGAAGCGGAAGACCGGCGCGCTTTCAGGCGGATCTGCCTGATATGGCTGCAGGAAGCCCGTCCCCAGCCACAGGATGCCAACCCGCAGATATCAAAGGCCGAACCTCAACTGCCGGCAGACTGATAGCGACGAACCCCGAACCGCCACAGCAGGACACAAGGAACCAGGAAAAGCGTGGCGCACAGGGGAAGCAGGGCATGCCAGGCCATACTCCCGGGACGATCCAGCAGATAGCGGAGCGGCAGGTAGTTCACCATCCCGAACGGGATGACGAACGTAAAAAACCGCGTAATCTCCTTTTTGTAGATATCCAGTGGGTACTGGGCCATTTCCCGCCCGCCGTCGGTGAAGATGTTCACAACTTCAAGCCCCTGAAGCGTCCAGAAGCACAAGGTGGCCGCCAGCATGAAAATGCCGGCAAACACAAGCGTGCCGCAGGAGACCATCAGCACGAGAGACAGGACCTTCAGCGGGTTCCAGGCGATGGACAGGCGCGAAACCGCAATGCCCATCACAACGACCGAAAGACACAGACGACCCATCCGGGAGAACTCGAACCGGGCTCCCAGCACCTGCAGCACCGTTCCGCGCGGCCGGACCAGGATGCGGTCGAACTCCCCCTGGGACACCACCTGGGCAAACATGTCGAATCCCCTGGCGAAACATTCGCTCAGCGCAAAAGCCATGTGGATGACGGCGAAGCAGAGCATCACCTCGTCAACCTGCCAGGATCCAAGCAGATGAAATCGCTGAAACAGCAGCAGCATGCCGGCGAATACGCTGAAAGGAATCAGCATCTGCGCCAGCATGGTCAGCAGAAAGGACACGCGATACTGCATCTGGCAGCGAAAGACCATCTTCACATATCTCAGGTACAGGTTCATGTTTCCGCTCCTTTCATCCACCTCATGCTTCCGCTCCTTTCAACCAACGCTTGTTTCCGCTCCTTCATCCACCCTGCAGCACGGCTTTGTTCAGAACTTTCCGCATGGAAAGCTGGCCAAAGAACATCAGCGCCCCAAGCCAGAGCAACTGGGTCAGGAAGCCCGTCAGCGCCTCCTGCATACCGATATGTCCGGACCAGATGCGGAAGGGCAAATCCCCCGCCAGGCGGAAGGGAAGCACCATCACGATGTTCCGGAGCCACTCCGGCATCAACGGGATGGGTAGGATCATCCCGGAACAGAATTCCCCGACGGTCCCGATGATCATCAGCGAACCGACCGGAGAGAGTGTGACAAACGTGAGAATGTAGATGAACATGGAGATGGATACATTGATCAGCACACCGGTGAACAGGGTCAGCAGGAACAGCAAAAAAGCGGCAAGGTCTGCCGGAGGCCTCAACCGGTAAGGGTCGGGCAGCAGCGTCGCGACCAGCAGAATCGGCACACAGCGCAGAGCCGCGCCCGAAATGCGCTGGGCAAGCAGACGGACATGCCAGAAATAATACAGGTTGGTCGGCCGGCACAATTCATACGCGACATTCCCGGAGGTGATCATTCCGAACATCTCCGGATCCCGGAACCAGAGTGCGACAAACACGAGGAATGCCTGCTGCAGCCAGATATAGGACGCCAGCTGCGGAAGGCTCATGGGAATCGATGCGTCGCTGTTCCGGTAGAAAGCCTCCAGAATCATGATCAGCATGAAGCCCCAGAAGAACTGGGTCATCAAGCCGGCCAGCGCGGCTACCCGGTACTGGAGGTTCTGCATCAACCGGATACGGAAGGAGGAAAAATAAGCGGCTGCATTTCCTTTCCTCATATGCGGTGCTCCCGGTACAGGCGGACGATCAGCTCTTCGACCGGCTGCGCATCGATGGTGACATCCTTCAGCTCCAGCTCCGCGGACAGGCGTGCGACCACGCCGGACACCTTCACAATGGCCGTATCCACCCGGTAACGGACACGCCCCTCTCCCAGCCTGCTCATTTCCACGCCATCCAGCACAGGCGGAATCTGCCCTTCCCGATAGTCCACCGTGACGGTCCGCACCGTATCATACTGTTCACGGAGGTGATCAAGCCCGCCGTCATACAGAATATGCCCCTTCCCGATCAGCAGGATGCGGTTCGTCAGGGCTTCGATGTCATTCATGTCATGGGTGGTGAGGATGACGGTGGTGCCTGCTTCCCGGTTCAGCTCACGGATGAACTGCCGGACGGCAAGCTTCGAAACCGCGTCCAGACCGATGGTCGGCTCATCAAGAAACAACAGTTTCGGACTGTGAAGCAGGGAAGCGGCCAACTCGCAGCGCATGCGCTGTCCGAGACTGAGACTTCGGACCGGTGTCGTCAGCAGATCAGCCAAATCCAGAATTTCCGTGAGGCGGTCTGCCGTTTTTCGATAGGATTCCGCCGGCACCCGGTAAATGTCACGCAGCAAATCAAACGAATCCTGTACGGGGACATCCCACCATAGCTGCGAACGCTGACCGAACACCACGCCGATATCCTTCACATGCGCCATGCGTTCCTTCCAGGGTGTACGTCCGAGAATCTCGCAGGTACCTGAATCGGGAACCAGAATGCCGCTCATGATTTTGATGGTTGTGGATTTCCCTGCCCCGTTCGGCCCAATATAGCCGACCATTTCGCCCGGTGCCACGTGAAAGGAAACGTCCCGTATGGCCTCCACGGCGACAGTCTCCCGTTTCACAAGGGCCTTGAACGCCGCCTTCACGCCGGTGCTTCGTTTCGGGACATGGTAAGTCTTGGACAGATTTTCCACACGGATCATGCCACACCTCCCTCGATGCCGATATCACATGGGTCATGCCTGCAGGATCATGCCTGCAGGAACAAAGAAATCAAGAGGCGTTCAACGAAACACGCGAGAATCCACACAACGCAGAACGGAACAGGTAAATGGCGTGAAATGCCTGGTCCAGAAGGACATGGCCGGCGTATTCCGGGTTTCGAAGTCCACGGAAACGCGTTCCATGCCTTCCCGGACTGCCAGTTTCAATGCTGTGTCCAGCAGCAGGGTCGCAACCCCGCTCCCTCTTGCTTCCGGACGCGTGAACGCGCCGGTCACCGCCAGATTGCCGTTTTCCCGCACCAACATGGAGGTTCCCGTGGTTTCCCCTTCCATCTGCAGATAAGAAATGGTCAGCCCATCCGAAACCCGTTCTGCCGTCCAGGCATGATGCCGGGGTTCGGAAAGCCACGCCCTCAGTTCTGACATTTCATGCTGTGGTTCGGCTGCGCCCAGACAAATCGGGGAGGCCCGCATGTAGGTCGTATGAAGGTTGCTGAGTTCCAGCCAATCGGTCATGACCTTTTCATCCGACAAGTCCACTTCCCGGATCCGAAGATCCGGCGGACAGACCATATCCAGTGGAACCGCCGGTCTGATTGCATCCAGGCAGATTCCGCCGAAACCCTGATGGAAAAGAAAGTCCAGAAACGCCCGTTCCTCCTGATAGGCTACAATGGCCTGATTGACCCATCCCCCTTCCCCCCAGACGCGACACAATTCGGCGTACAGGGCACGGAAAATCCCGATGACACGGGCCGGTTCCAACGAATCCGTGCCGAATCCCGCCTCCGGCACGACCACACCATTCTGTTCCCCCATGAATGCAGGGAGCAGCCAGCCAGCCATGAAGCCGACCGGTCTGCCATTCTGAAGCGCGACACGTCCGGACCCATTCAGCACAAGTTCTTTGAGGATCGGCACAATGGCTTCGGGAGAATCGAATTGGTCCGAAAGAACCGGTACGGCCTTGCGTTGCTGTTTCACCCGGCTGGCAACCATTTGGGCCAGATCCGGAATATATCGTTCATGCAAATCGATCAGTGACAGGTCCTGTTTCTGCTTCATACAGTTCTCCCATATCCGACAACCGTCGATTCCTGTTTCTTCCGCATCGGGATGCGGTTCTCCACCCTGGCCCCGGAATCAAGGCTTCACACGGGCCCGCATCATTTTCGTCACACTTTTTCCGAATTTCCGATCGGCCTCACGCGGGGATTGCCCGTTCGGCGTACCCCCTGCCTTTTTGCTGATGTGGGCAAGCTCCCGCTCCAGTTTATGATAACTGTCATATCGGCTCCATGCAAGCGTTCCTGCCTGCAGGGCTTCCCGGACCGCGCATCCGGGTTCCTTCCGGTGCAGGCAGTCACGGAAGCGACAGGATTCAGCCAAATCGTGGATATCCTTGAATGTCTCATCCAATCCGGTTTCCGATTCCCATAGCTGCAGTTCCCGGATGCCCGGCGTATCCAGAATCAGCACGCCGGAATCCAGCAGGTAGAGTTCCCGATGCGTGGTGGTGTGATGTCCCCGCGCGTCATCCTCCCGGATTTCACGGGTCAGCGCGAGTGTTTTCCCGGCCAGCCGGTTCATGAGCGTCGACTTGCCGACTCCGGATGAACCAAGAACCACAAGGGTTTTTCCCGGAACCAGCCAGGGTTCCAGCTGTTCCATTCCTTCTCCGGTCACGGCACTCACGGCCAACACGGGCACGCCTGCCGCCACGGCTTCCACTTCCTCCATCCTGGCCTCGGCATCCGTTGCCAGGTCCCGCTTGGTCAGCACGACGACCGGCTGGCTTCCGCTGTCCCAGGCCATCACAAGATACCGTTCCAGACGACGGAGATTGAAGTCCTGATTGAGCGACATCACCAGCAGGACCGCGTCGAAATTGGCTGCCATGACTTGTTCATCCGGTCTCGATCCTGCCGTCTTTCGTGAAAACCGGGCGTTTCTCGGCAATACGGCTTGTATGGTCGCAGACCCTTCCTGTGGACGCGCCTCCATCACCACCCAATCGCCAACCGCCGGAAAATCACCGGTTCCCCGTGCAGATGCCCGGAATCGGCCAGACACCTCCCCGCGCAGCTCTCCAACGGAAGTGATGACCTGATAAAGATGGCGCTGTTCGGACATGACGCGACCCGGGATCCAGTCCGGTCTTCCCGCCGCCTTTCGTGCGGCTTCCAGGGATGCGTTCCATCCATATGCCTTCAACTCGTTCTGATCCTTCAAATTCATTCTCCTTGCTCATTTCCTGTTTGTCAGTTTTCTTCTTGTTTCGTACGCTTCCTTCTTGTTTTGTACGGTTCCTTCTTGTTTATTCGTTTTCTTCTTGTTTCGTACGCTTCCTTCTTGTTTGTTCGTTTCCTTCTGTTTTATTCATCTGACTCTTTTACATTCAACCCGGGCAACGCAAAAAACCGCAGGAAACATCCTGCGGACCATAGGCAGCGCTGGAGAATATTCTCCTGGGAAACAAAAAGACGCGCAGAACCTGCGCGTCGTCCAGCTGCGATATGGGCGAAAGGCTCCCGGAACCACCATGCAGCAATGGTTTGTCTTGATTGGGATGATGCCATCAGGATCAGCAACGTCGCATGCTCCCTTCTTGAAAGAGCATGAACGCACTGCGCCGGATGAACTCATTCATTTCCGCATGGCGCGTGGATTCAATTGTATGAATCGCTCCTGATCGTTGCAGCATTTCTTCTCATGCACAACACCTCTTCCCCATTCGATTCCGGACAAATCCGAAATCCTTGCGCACCACCCGGGGCCGGCATCTGCGCAAGAGCGATGCAAGCCGGGAATCTGGCAGGACTCCGTTTCCTGATCATTCAGCGGAACCTGCCCCACCATTCTTGCAAAACAGGCGCTTCCCGTCAATGGCATATTCCATTATAACGAATCATGCGCATTCAGGTGGAAATGGCGCGTACGCCTATCCATTCCGTATCTGCGGTCAATGGCGCCATGGAAAGACCGTTCGTCAGCCCGGCGACAGAAAACCCGGCATGCTCGAGGACCTTGCCGATGGACACGGCATCATATTCCGTGAACCAATTTCGAAATACACGGGTGCGATCGGCTTCCAGAACGACATACTGATCAAGCCAGACATCCGCCTCTTCATAATAAAACCCGTCCGCAAGAAGCAGATGCGCATGGGGTGTCCAGAATCCGGAAGGAGCCGCCTCCCAATGGTTGCGCCCGCCATGCTTCAGGTGGCAGGCCCGGGTGGTCACATCGAACGTGAACCGGCCGCCAGGTTTCAAAGCGCGCTTCACATTGGCCAGAAGTCGATCCCGAAGCATCGGCTCAAATACATTCATTTCCCCATAGACCTGAATGATGGAATCGTATGCCGCCACATCATCCAGCTCCAGAAAATTCTGATGGCGGAACTCGATTTCCACACCACATTCCGTTGCATGCTTTCTTGCATGTGCGAGAGATCGTTCTGAAAAATCGATCCCGGTGACTTGAACACCACGCTTGGCCAGTTCCACGGCATACAGTCCGGGACCGCATCCGAGGTCCAGCAGCCGGTCGCCGGGCTTGACCGCTCCGGAGGAAAACAATCCATCCACTTCTGCGTGAATGTGTTCGGCGCTGCGGCTTGCGGCATCGTCCACCGGATTCAGATGAGCCTGAAGCATCATGGCCGAGATATGGGGATCGGTCCAGAATGCAGGTTCGCCTGGTTCGTACAGGGCAGGCCGGCGAGTCAGGTTCATGATTGTCTCAAGTTCCTTCCCGCCAAGAAGTTTCACCGCAATGTCATGCATCATGCCAGGTTCTCCTTCCGATCCGGTTCTGTGTTTCTTTTCAACTGTTCCTGCTCGGTCTTTTTGCACACCATGCTCACTGAATATTTCATGGAAAAATACCACGAGCAATCATCCGCTATATGTACTTGCGCAAAACATCATAAAATTTATCCGCATCGATGGGTTTTGAGAGATAATCGTCCATTCCGGAATCCAGGCATCTTTTCATATCCCCCACCAAAGCAAATGCTGTCGTCGCAATGATGGGCGTATGTCTGTCCAACGTCTTCTCCATCTCCCTGATGCGGACGGCTGTCTCATATCCGCTCATTTCCGGCATTTGAACATCCAAAAATATCACGTTGAAATTCTCGTTTTTCAATATTTCCAACGCTTGCATCCCACTGGTTGCGATTTTCATATGAATGCCGATTTTTTCGCAGAACTTCCCCAGGATCATGCCACTGACGAAATCATCCTCCACCAGCAGGGCAGATGCCGTACAGCGGTTGTCGACAGGATTGCCCTTCCATTCATGCCTGGAGATGCTTTTCTGTTCCTTCACCTGCCTGAGCCTGAACATGACGCTGAAAGAAAAAACACTGCCGACACCCGGTTTGCTTTGTACCCTGATTTCTCCATCCATCAATTGGATGAGCTGTTTCGATATGGCCAGCCCCAAACCTGTGCCCCCGAATCTTCTGATGATGGAATTATCCGCCTGCATGAAATAGGTGAACAATTGACCGATTTTGTCCTCCGGTATGCCGATTCCCGTATCACTGATTGAAAACAGCAATTGAATTCGGTCATCGAATGCTTTGCCTTTTGATACGGAGATCTCAACACTCCCCTGTTCCGTAAACTTGATTGCATTCCCCAAAAGGTTGAAAAGCACTTGCTTCAGTCTTTCCGGGTCACCAATCAGGTGCCCGTCAATGGAAGTGTCCATCATCGTTCTGAAAGCAAGGTTTTTCTTGTCGGAAAGGGTTCTCATCATCAAGCCGACTTCATTCACAAGGACCTTCAGATCAAACGCTTCCATGTTCAGATTGACTCGGCCGGCCTCAATTCTTGACAAATCAAGAATATCGTTGATGATGTTCAACAAGGCTTGCCCGCTTCGGATGATGACATCAACCATTTCCCTTTGTTCGTCCCGAAGGCTCATCTGCAGAATTTGCGCCATGCCCAGACACCATTCATCGGCGTTCTGATCTCATGGCTCATATTGGCAAGAAACTGGCTTTTCGCCTTGTTCGCAGCTTCTGCCGAAGCTTTTGCCGTCACGAGATCCACCTCGGTCTTTTGACGTTCGGTAATATCATGAATGAGGGCAAACATCACTTTCCGGTTATTCCAAAAATAGGGTCCCCCAACAATCTCAACCGGAAAAACGGTTCCGTCCTTTTTCCTGTGATGCCGCAAAGGAATAAAGATGGTACCCTTTTCGACCGCCTCCGTTGTGGCGGCATCGGAGATTTCCTGTTCAGCCGTGATATCGGAAACGAACATCCCGGAAAGCAATTCGCTTTGGGAATACCCGTACATATTCGCAAAGGCATGATTGACATCGAGCAGCATCATGGTGCCGAGATCAAAGATGCAGATGGCGAAAATATCATTGTTGAACAGGACACGATACTTCTCCTCGCTCGATTTGAGCGCTTGCTCCGCACGGCATCGCTCTGTCACGTCAGTATGCTGTATGACTGCATTGATTACCTTTCCCGCGCTGTTCACGATGGGAAAAATCGTTACATCAAGAATCAGCTTTCTTTCGATGGGGATATGGATTTCAACCAATGCCGATGTGTCATAGAACAGGGTGAAACGAATCGTTTTGCCTTCCTCGAACACACTCCTCACAAGGGGAATGAATCCTTGCGCTTCCACATTGTTGTCATGAAAGATATTGTATTTCCCGATTACATCGTCCTCATGGACATTCAGCAATTGGCAACAGGCTTTGTTGATTTTCTCAAGGGTTCCCGTGGCATCTGCAATCCAGATCGAGTAGGGATTTTCGTCGAGGATGGTGTCAAGAAATCTCATGGATTCTGTTAATTTTTCCTCGGTGCGTTTCTGTTCTGTGATGTTCATGAACAATGTGGCAAATCTGTCATGAACAATCGGTGATGTTGAGATGCAGTAATGTCCTTGGTTGATTGGGCTGACCATTTCAGAGTACACTACGGTATCTTTGTCTTTATGCATTCGCCAGAAATTGTTGATTGTTTCTTTGGTCATGCCATATAGTTCTGTTGCGACATTTCCTATCACCTTGGCAGGCTCAAAGTCCGCAACGGCGTAAAACGCCGGATTGACTTCCAGAATACGGTAGTCTACCATCTCGCCGCTTTCATCATAAACACACTCGTTCAGGGCAAATCCTTCGGACATGGTGTTGAAAAGCGCCCTGAGCTTCTCGTCCTTTTACCTCAAGGCATCTTCCGCTGTTTTCCGTTCCGTAATGTCGAAGGAGCTTGAGAGGATTGCATAATTGCATCCATTCTCATCCTTGAGGCATTGATCACTGATGAGGAAAGATTTTACCAGCCCATTCAAAACAAAAGAATCTTCATATTCACGAAAACCGCCTGTGTCCATGAGCCTTTGATTCTGTTCGAAGTATTTTTGTGCAACGTCACCGGGCAGCAGGTCAAACAAAGTCTTTCCCAGAATGTCTTCCACCCGCAGTCCCAATTGCTGAGATGCTTTTTTACTGACCATCAGAAACTTTCCGTGATAATCAATGATCAGCATGCCAACGACAGATTTCTCAAATATCTCCTTGTATTGGGTTTCAATGCGCCGAAGATCATTTTCGGCGTTATGTGACCTCTTCACACCGAGTGCCATGGGCACCTCCGTTTGTTGCACAACTTGATTTCCATCAATCTCATCCAATTCAGCCGGAATGTTGCTGCATTATGCCGGATATCCCGAAGGGTATTTCCATACCATTATACAACATCGGAAATGTATGTTTTCTTACTTTGCAAGCATTCTTTTCATCGATAGATATTTGGCTCGGTCAGGACGCTTCTTGAGTTTAGAATATATAAGTTTGACATCATAGTGGCCATATTACCGATCTTGTGAGATTACAATACTATTGAAAACAGCTGGGGTTTCCCTGCTGTCTTTTTGCATTTTTTTGCTCTTTCCAGAACAGCATCCGACAGAAGCCCTTATGACTTGAACATGCAAGGCTTTTCTGCGCAAAAGGAAAAACACCTATTGTGAGAAACCATCCTCACAATAGGTGATTACGGATTAGGCGAATCTCCAGCAACTTGTTGCAGGCAATCTCCCTGCCTAACGTTCTGAGATTTGATTGCCCTTACGCTTCTTGAATATCACCAGGATGGTAATTCCAATAGTCGCCAAAGCGAAAACAACCATGACGATCGGTAATATCCCTTTCATGGCTTGTCCAAAAAACATAGGCAAAACAACGGTTGCCAGTATGCTCACAATAATTACCGGTATAATTGTTGTCAATAACATGAATGCTTTTTTCAATTCACTTTCTCCTTTCCATCAAATTCACGGGTAAACAGATAAGTGATGATACCCACGATTATCATGACTGCGCCTGCCCCTCTCATCCAATTGCTCACTCCAACAGCCTGAGCAATAGGACCTGATATGAACATGCCGACAGGAGCCGCAAAGCTTAAAATGCTTGTAACAAGAGACATTACTT
>JAIFNI010000323.1:3410-5510 GCA_020047785.1 Clostridia bacterium | reverse complement strand
TTCCGTCCCTGAACCGCTTCTGAATGTTCCAGGCGAACATCGCCGCCAGAACAATTGCAGTGATGGAAAGTGAAAGATACGTCTGCATCCGCGATTCTCCCTGCTCCTCTGTATGTACCATACGGGAGCGGGAAGAAACAGCGGAGACAGGGTTTCAATCGGGCCGTTGTGTCCCCGCCGGGATCGACCATTCACGCGACTGGTTTCTTTCGCTTGAAGATACCGAGCAGTGCCAGCAGGAATAATAGATAGATGACGAGTCCGATCAGCGCGTACAGGTAAAAAACAGGCTGGTTGCTTTTATAGCCGAGAGTCGGCAGGTTCAGCAGCAGCATCATCGGCAGCCCGAAAGCGAGGCCCGTGCCGCTGCCAAAAACCAGATTGCGGGCTGCGCCGGACTGAAAATGAGGGTCAACCTCCCGCAGCAGCGCGAGGCCGGTCGAAATGGTTCCGGTGAGCATGCCGTACATGGCCAGCGTATTCTCCAGGGTTTCCTCGGGAAATATTTTCCGGCAGACCACGATGCAGTACCAGAACGTGAGAATGCCGCCCAATGTGCAGATGATCAGCATGGGGAGCCAGATGTCGGCCAGCAGCGAGATGGAGATGACGGCGATGGCCGCGGTGATCATGTAGTCGAAGGCCACGCCGGAGACGCGCTCAAGCAAATAGTTGCTTGTGTATTCCTGCTTCATGACACTTCCGTTTTTCAGGCGGTCGAGTATGCTCCGAACCAAAGCGCCATACAAGGCGCCGATGATGAAGGCAAATCCCCAGAACAACTGCGCAAGTGTCTGGCCGAAGGTACCCAGCTGGTTCAGCACTGCAGTGAGGCCCAGCAGCGTCAGGTAGGTCAGCAGGTAGATGCCGCCAATCAGGATGAACTGCAGGGTCAATCCGTCGATGGATTCCTTGTGCGGCAATTCACTCACTTTGTCGATATCAAAAAGACCTTCACGCCCGTATGCCTGATCCGCGTGCGTCAGGTGTTTTTTCCGCGTGAGGAAAAGAATGAGCGGAACGCCGCCGATGCAGGCCCACACATAGCCCATGGCCGCAAAAGTAAGGCCTGCATTGCCGCCGTGGAGGAATCCGAGTCCCTCCCAGGTGTTTCCGGTCGCATAGGCTTGGCCCGGCCCTTGCCCATATCCCAGGGGCAGAAGCAGTCCGATCGGCGGGAAAAGGTCCGGCCAGAGTGTATTGACAAAAAGGAGGCTCAGGCCAAATCCCAGAATTCCCTGAATGGCATAGGTGCTGACGATGAACATGCCGGATCGGCCATATCCGGAATTCTTCATTTTGTCCTTCGATTTCAGGGACAATGCGATGAAGCCGATGGACATGAGGTGGTAGACCATGTTCTCAAGGCGCACATGGTCGAAGGAAATGAGTCCGAGCGCCTCCTGCCCCACGATCAGGCCAAGGAAACCCGCAATGACGGGGATGGGGATGGGAAAGCGCCTCATGAGAGGTATCCTGGACTTGATGAGGGTGGAGACGCCAAGAAGGATGGACAGCATTGCGATGTCGAGAATCGTGAACCATTCCTGTTTCATTGCGGGACTCCTCCTGTGTGTGCTGCGGCAAGGGTATCCTTGGCATATATCATTGCCTGATGCCATTTCCAGACGGATATTGTTTTTTGGGGAAAAGAAAATCGGTACAGGATGTCATCGTAATAGAACTCGAACCTGTTGTTGTATTGGATGTTCAGACCTGAAATCCGTTCCAGTGAAAACGACTTGACAGGGCTTCCCGAAGTGGTGTCCAGAAAATCCAAATGCTCCGGATGCAACTGCAGCAAGCCGGTTCCGAAGTCAGCCAGTTTACCGGATTTACCGCCGGTCTGAAGGAAAGCATCCTCATTTTCGAGCAGGGCACAGGGGGTTGAAGCACTCCGGGAGCCGGAAACATCGTTGGAGTTCGGGTAAGGTTCCCGTTTCCGGATGGTTTCACGCAGGTTCTCGCATTGCCAGATATTCCAGTCCCGTGTCAAGGAAAAGGGTTGTGTTCTCCCCGGGGTGTTTTCAACAGGATGCAGTTTTCCGTCTTCCCCGTAACAGGTGATCAGACCACATTTCTTGCAGCTGAAACGGTCCC
>JAIFNI010000323.1:0-3385 GCA_020047785.1 Clostridia bacterium | reverse complement strand
CCCGGAGGAGGCAAGCGTATCGGTCGCGTGGCAGGACGGGCATTGAAAAAGAAAGAGTTCCAACCGCTCCGCGAGCCGGTTGCCCTTGTATCGGAACGGCAGCCCCTCCGCTTCTGTCCGTGCCGCCGCATCCGGCTGATCGTCATGAGCGAGCGCTTGTTCCATCCGCTCCGCGATTTCCTGCTCCGACAGCCGTTCACAGTCCTCGGCGGCAAAAAGGAGTTTGTAATCCACGAACCAGGGACCTGATCGGATGGTTCGGCTCCAGCGCGGCTGGGTGAGGGAGTTTCCGGTGGAGAGAACGGTGATGACCGGAATGCGGAATTTCTTGATCAGCTTGGCCGTTGCGGAGAAAAGAGGGCCTGTCACGCCATCCCAGTTTCTGTTGCCTTCCGGGTACAGACCGATGACACCGCCGGACTTCCTGACGGCGAGCATGGCCCGCACAGCACTTGAGTCGCTCGTGTTCTTGGTTTTCGGGATGCCGCCAATCAGCCCGAAAAGAAAACGGAGCAAGGGGGTGCGGAAGAACTCGTCGGAAGCGACATAGTGTACGGGGCCCTTCACGGGAATGCCCATCAGGAAAGCATCCCAATTGCTCGAATGGTTCCCGATGAGCAGATAGGGCGGACGGACCGTCTTCAGCACCTCCGTGTCATACCGCGGCCTGAGACGCATGACAAGCCAGGCGCCGAGGGTATGTCGAAGGCACTCATAGAAAGCACGATTGGCGGGCCGAATTCTGTCCGGCATGAAACCCCCTTCAGGAAAAAAATTGCCAAGTCCCAAGTCAATTCTACTCTGCAAGCAGGCAGTTTGGCTATCCCGACCATGTAAAAAAACGAACACAAATGCATCCCGGCGAATCTTCGCGAAGCATGAACCTGCTATCAGAAGAGCGGGCTCCCTGCCAGGAAGAAACTCGAAAAAACGCGTTCGATAGCTCGAAACGCGCTTTTTCTCATGAATTCAGCCCGTATGCCCATGTGTCTTCCCCACGCGGCGCCATCAGGCGGCGGACGCATCCGATCGGGAGAAGCCGAAGAGCGCGATGGCGAAGAAGGCTGCCGCAAAAGCCATCAGAACGCCAAGGTTCACGAGGACCGTTCGGGTGGGATTTCCCTCCATCATGGACATGATGCCATCGAGCGCCCAGCGCTGCGGAAAGAACCTTGCAAGGGACTGCATGCCCTCCGGCATCATGCCGATGTCCCAGAAGCAGCCGGACAGCAGGCAGGTCGGATAGATGAAGACGGTCATGAGTGTATTGAGCTGGCTGTCGTTTTTTGCGAGGGAAACCAGCATCAGGCAGGCACCGACACCTGTGAGGCAGAGCGGCAGCAGAAGCAGAAGGAATTGCGGGATGGAGGCGCCGGTGTTGATGCCGAGAAGATATCGGAGCGCCAGCAGAGACAGAACCATCTGCAGGGCAAGAATCAGCAGATTCGCCGCCACATTGCCGCCGATGATGGCCGCATTGGAGGCGGGGCTGATGCGGATGCGCGCAAGTGTGCGGTTCTTTCGCTCCTCAAGCAGGAGTGCGGCTGTCCGCCCCGCGTTCACAAGCATGAACTGGATGAGGAAGCCGATGCCCAGGTAGGTGATGTTGAGACCGGTCACATTGTCCGTGACCGTTTCCCGGATGACGCTGACGAAATGGCTGCCTGCCGCGTCATACAGGGTTTCAAAGAGGATGGCGTCACCCTGCGCGGCGGAAGCCAGCAGACCGGATGTTCCTGCAAATCTCGCGGCCAGTTGCTTGACCCAGATCGTCACCGCCTCTCCCCGGATAGAGGTGAGTTCAAGTTTCGGCGCGCCTCCGGAGAGAAATCCGGCCGACCATCCTCTCGGAATGGTCAGGACACAGTCAAGCTTTCCCGACAGAACGGCATCATTGGCATCGCTCGGGTCAACCGGACTGAGCTGAAGTCTGGATTCCGATTTCAGCTGGTCCACCAGCCGAACGGCAACCTGACCGCCGTCAAGATCGCAGATTCCCACCCGTACAGGCGTTTCCTTCGAGGAGGAAAACAGGGCGACGGGGACCATGAGGCAGATGACAGGCAGGATGACCAAAAGCAGGAAACTGCCCTTTTTGCGGGTGGTCTGTCGGAGTACATGTTTCAGGATATGCAGCAGCTGCTTCATACCAACACCTCCCTTTTGGCTGCGATCGCTGAAATGAGGAGAAACAGGATGCCGATGCCGAAGCAGAGCGACAACGTGAAGGGCATTCGGTCGTATCGGCCTGTATAGATGAGTTCCAGCAGGGTCCGGTTGATCCAGCGGACCGGAGAGAGCTCCATCAGGGCCTGCAAGACCTTGTTGGCACCAAAAAGGTCCAGGTTCACATAGCCACCGCCCAGAAACACGGATCAAGTCGGATCTTGTGCGCCACAAGCATGACTACGCCTCTTCGTCGGCTCTCTTCACATTCTCCAGCAGCTTCTGATTCTTCCTCGAACGGCTTCCATAGAGTCTGGCGGAAAACACCGTGATGATTTCCAGCACATCCTTTACCAGGTCCTCTTCAAAGGTTGTGTCTTCTCCCTGATTGAGAATGACAACCTCAACCCCCTTCGCCTCGCAGATGGCAAAGACCAATTCCGCACCAAACCGCAGCAAGCGGTCCTTGTGTGTGATGACCAGCCGCCCGATGCGACCTTCCACAAGTTCATCGAACAGATGTTTGAGTCCCTTTCTGTGATAGTTCATGCCAGATCCGATATCCGAAACAACCTCAAATCACATGTCGCGGTCCATCGGAAAAACATGATGAGGGAAAAGCCTTTCGAACCATCCAGAATCAGTCTGCCGTCCCGCGAGGCCGTGTGTTCTTCGATTCCCTGCAGTCCCAGCCCTTTCCGGATGATCAGGCAGCCAGGACAATTGTCCTGCACCGATGCACGGATGAATTTGTTCAAGACGGACACATCAACGGTCACAGGCAGCGGAGGTCAATCGTGACGCAAATGCCGCAGAATGTTGGTGAGGGCTTCCCCCATGTTGTCGAGCAGGATTTTCCATGCGGCGGGGTTGATGCGCGCAAGGTCATCGCTGCAGGTGAAGTGCGTGGAGATGCTGTTTTTGGCGCTGAAGTCATCCAGCAGCAGACGGATGCGGTTCACCCCGAGTTCCTCCTGGGCCGGCTTCAGATTTCGGAGTGTCTCCCGGATGGCATCGAGACCGGTTCGAAGGGTTAAAAATGTTTACTTGATATATAATAAATAGTATGATATAATATTCATTATGAGTAGATTAGTATCGATTGGACAAGCCTCGGAAATCCTTGGAGTTTCCATTTCCACTTTACGCCGGTGGGAAATGGTTGGCAAACTTGTCCCCATACGTACGGCTGCCGGACATAGGCGTTACAATCTGGATG
>JAIFNI010000061.1 GCA_020047785.1 Clostridia bacterium | reverse complement strand
TGTGAACGTGCGCTGACGGCATTGAAATACTTTGCCGAAGATTGTCCGGAACTGGATGTGATGGCTGCAGGCAGTCTGCTGGGTTTCGCTGTCAATCGACAGAAGTTTTCTTTTCCGGTCGGAAAAGTTGAGGTTCTTCAATTATACCCGATGGATTTTGAGGAATGCCTGATGGCAAGTGGAAAAGAGACAGAGGTTGGGCGGATCCGGGAAGCCTGGAAGACCCATGTCGAGTTGCCATCCTTTCTTCACGACTCGTTGATGGGCGAATTGAGGAATTATTTGCTTTTGGGCGGAATGCCTGCAGTCGTCAAGGCAAAACAAAAAAGGTGCGTCCTCCAGCTATTTCGGTGCATCGATGGACTGTCTGAAAGCGAGCGGAACCATCCTGATGTGCAGGAAAATTGAGCATGGTTTCTTTCCCCCGGCATCTCAGATGGATATTTCCTCGTTCAAGGTTTATCTGTCGGATGTGGGTCTTCTGGCCGCCCGGACCAAGGCAACGCCGGAGTCCCTGAATCCATCGCCTCATCACGCGAGCGGATTCCGCGGCAGTCTGATCGAGAATTATGTGGCCTGCGCATTGCAGCGAAAGGGTTATGAGCTGTTCTACTGGGAATCCGATGGCAAGGCGGAAATCGATTTTGTTGTTGCGAAGGAAGGGGCAGCCATTCCTATTGAAGTCAAGGCAGCTGAAAACACGAAATCAAAATCCCTGGGGGTCTATGTCGGAAAGTATCGTCCACCTTATTCCGTACGGTTGTCCGGCCGGAATTTCGGCTGGTCGGAATCAATCCTGAGCATTCCGCTCTATGCAGCGTTCCTTCTGTAAACCTCCATCTGTTTCTGTCGCGGCTGCGTACCTGATGACAAAAGGAATGCCTGAATTGCCATAAGAAGCAAATAGTGCAAAGTTGATAACAAGTCAACCTGAGACTGAAGGTTTTTCGTCGGATATGCTTGTTGCGATGGACCGCGAGCAAAATAAGACCGACGGGCCTTCGGGAGGATCATCATGCGCTTGTTCACGCCGGACTACCGGAATATCGAAAAAGTGGCCAGAAACCAGGCCGTTCCCCGTATACCGCTTTATGAACACCTCATCAGCTTCGGTACAATGGAACGCATCACCGGCCGGCAGTTCGGGCATCTTGCAGACGGAGATGCTGCGGATCGGCAGGAGTGCATGCGCCAGTACTGCGAATTCTATCGAACCATGGGGTATGACACGGTCACGTTCGAACAATGCATCGGTCCCGCCATGCCGGGCAGCGGTGCGCTTGGCGGACACAAACCGGGCGTCATCCGGAACCGGGCCGATTATGAGCGTTATCCGTGGTCGGAGGTTCCCGAACTGTATTTCAAGGCGCATGCGGGATTGTTCGACGCCCTGCATGAAACCCTTCCGCCAGGCATGAAAGCAATCGGCGGGGTCGGGAATGGTGTTTTCGAATGCGTACAGGATCTGGTCGGCTTCACGGACCTGTGCTATCTGGGGATGGATGATCCGGAATTGTATGCGGAGCTGTTCGTACGCGTCGGCGATGTAAGTCTCGCCATCTGGGACCGTTTCATGCGCCTGTATGCGGATGACTTCTGCGTCCTTCGCTTCGGGGATGATCTTGGCTTCAAGTCAACCACGCTTCTTTCTGCGGCAGATATCCGCACGCATATTCTGCCTCAGTACAAACGCATCGTGAATCTGGTTCATTCCTATGAAAAACCTTTCCTGCTGCATTCCTGCGGCTCTATTTTCGATGTGATGGAAGAGCTGATCGAAGAGGTCGGCATTGATGCGAAACACTCGAACGAAGATCAGATTGCCCCCTTCACGACCTGGTTCGAACGGTATGGCAGCCGGATCGGGAATTTCGGCGGGATTGACACGGATCACCTTTGTCAGAAATCCGAAACAGAAATCGGCCAGATGGTTCGTGATGTCATGGACGCTTCCATCGGGCATGGCGGTTTTGCACTGGGTTCGGGGAATTCGATACCGGACTATGTGCCGGTTTCCGGGTATCTGGCGATGGTGGAGGCCTGTCGGGCACATCGTGGAGAATAGTGGGTTGATTCAGTTGAAACGAACGGGCCTGAAGCAGAATCAAACAGATAAGGAAAGGTCGCAATGAAGGCCGTGAAAATCAGAAACCGTGAAGGAGAAACAACGCATGAATTCCAGGGATAAAGTCCTTTCCGTCTTCAACAGAAAGAGCGACGGAACCGGTGCCATGTGGACAGGCCACCCGAATGACAAAACCATCCCGATCTATGCAGCCGCGTGGGGGATTCCCGAGACGCGGGAGGCCATCTATACCCACTTGCAGGATGACTGCCGCTGGTTCATTGCAGACTCGGGGTATCGGCATCCTGCCGGGCTGCCTGCCCTGGATCCGGCCTGGGGAACGGAAGGGCGGCACACCCTGAGTGCCGGTGGATGTTTTGCACAAGCGGAGACAGTCGCCGAAATCGAAAAGTATCCCTGGCCGGATCCGGCGTTCTGCGACTTCACGGAAATCTATGCGCAAATCGGAGCTTTTCCTGACAAGGCGGTCTTTACCGGCATGTGGAGTCCATTCTTCCACAACATCGCGGACTTTTTCGGCATGGAGAACTATTTCGTCCAGATGTACGAGAATCCGGCAGTGGTCGAAGCCGCAACGGAACGCATCACGGATTGGTATGTGGCAGCGGGGGAACTGTTCTTTGCAGGCCTCGGCGCACAAGCGGACGTGATGTTTTTCGGCAACGACTTCGGTACCCAGCGGGACCTGATCATTTCGCCGGATGCGTTCCGAAAGTTTGTGCTTCCTTCCTTCAAACGCCTCATCGCGCTGGGGAAGAAGCACGGGAAAAAGATTCTGCTTCATTCCTGTGGCTCCATTTACCGGATCATTCCGGACCTCATTGAAGCAGGCGTAGATGCCCTGCACCCCATTCAGGCCGGAGCCACGGGCATGGACGCGGCAAGTTTGGCCCAATACAAGCATGATCTGGCGTTTGTCGGCGGAATTGATGCGCAGTCCTTTTTTGTCCAGTCCACCCCGCAGCAGATAAGGGATGAGGTGCATCGCGTGCGGGATATCCTCGGACCCAATATTGTCATTTCTCCGAGTCATGAGGAAATCCTGCCGAATGTTCCGCCTGAAAATGTATTGGCCATGGCGGAAGCGGCCAGAGATTGATTTTTTCCTCAAAAGCCTCGGATTGTTTCTTTCGCTCAATCTCTTGGATTGATTTTTCCTCTCAACCCCCTCAGGTCGAAAAAGGAGTGTGAACCATGCATACGCAACAGGATAAGGAAATTCTCCGTACCCTGGCATCCACGTACATGGATGCGGCCATGCTGCCAGTCCAGCGTGAAAAGATGGAACTCTGGAAGGCCCTGAACCGGGGAAAGATGCAGCGCCCGATGGTTCTTATCGACCAACTTCCGTGGCATGAGCTGAATGGGGAGGGGGAACTGACTTTACAGACCCGGGACCCTCTCTGTCAGCAGCTTGAACGGGAATTGCGGCAGACACTCTACAAATGGAACCACTTCCCTGTGGATATGGTGCTGGAACCCTTCCTCACGATTCCGAAGTCCATCCGGAACAGCGGGTACGGCATCCGCATCGATGAGGACACGCAGATGACGGATGCCGTCAGCGATGTCGTCTCCCACCGTTTCCACAACCAGCTGAAGAATGAGGAAGATATCGAAAAGATTAAGGACATGGTCATCACGCATGATGTCGGGGAGAGCGCGCGATGGATGGAACAGGCGCGGGATCTCTTCGACGGGATTGCGCCGGTCCGGCAGAGTTCAGGTTTGCAATTCCATCTGGGTGTCTGGGATTACCTGTCCATGCTGATGGGGGTGCAGGACATATATTTCGATCTGATGGACCGACCGGAATTCCTGCATGCCTGCATGGAGCGGATCACGTCATCCGTGATGGCCGGCATCAGGCAGGCCGAGGCGCTTGGTATCCACAACGACACCATCAGCCTCTGCCATTGTTCGCATACCTATACCGATGAACTGCTGCCCGACTTCGGTGAAGGGAAAGGACCATCCGCGAAGAATTCCTGGGCATTCGGTCTGGCACAGCTCTTTTCATCGGTTTCTCCGGCTGTCACCGAAGAATTCGAACTGCCTTACATCACCCGCATGGCGGCGTGTTTCGGGATGATTTATTATGGATGCTGCGACAGGCTGGATGACCGGCTGGATATTGTGAAGCGGATTCCCAATGTACGAAAGGTATCGTGCAGCCCGTGGAGTCTGCGGGATGCTTTTGCCGAGAAGATTGGCCCCTCCCTGGTCATGTCGGATAAACCGACACCGGCCCTGCTGGCGGAATCCTCACTGGATTGCGTCGAAATCGAAAAAGACCTGCTGTTGACCTTGAAGGCCGCCCGTCGGAACCAGGTTAATCTGGAGTATATCCTGAAGGATGTCTCCACCGTGCACTATCAGCCGCAAAGGCTGACGCAGTGGGCGGAGACGGCGATGCGGGTGGTGTGCGGATAACATTATTCTCCCGGGCCGGGATAAACCCGGTTGCGACCCATTTCCTTCGACTTGTACATTGCATCGTCCACTCTTTTGTAAAGCGCATCAACGGGCTCGCCCTCCACCCGCTGGATAAGCCGGTCCACATGCACTCTGTTGGATATGGCCGTCAAGCCGTCCAGGGTGGACAGCCGGTTCACTGCACGGAATGTCCTTTCCAGAGTCTCTGTTTATCCTCGAGTACTGTCTCATTTTGATACAAGGCTTGTTGATAGATGAAAAACACGGTGACAGCCGTTGCAAGACTGAGCAGGATGGAAGCACGGTGTGAAGCGTTCATGGCTTCCGAAGTCATTTTCACAGTCAGGTCCGTCATGGGGACATGTCTGTAGATGATGATGAAAAAAATCAGATTCATGGAGGAAAGCAGGATTTTCAGCCATTTTCCCTTGTTTCCGATTGTGATGACGGGCAGGAACGAAAACAAAATGAAAAAGTAATGGTTGCCGATGCTGTCACCGAAAAAGAACCACATGTTGATGAACACGGGAACCGAAATGAACCCGTTCATCACGATGGCTGCTGCCAATGTCTTGCCACGGGCATTCAGATACAGGGATGACAGGATGTCAGGAATGGCCAGGCATATCACGATCAGGGCCGGCAGGAAAAAGGCGAGGTCGCTTATCGCGTAATAAAAGGCATAAAACAGATAGCTGCCGGCTCCCGCCGTAGCCGCAATATTGCTCAACCGCGTAGCGCGATTCAACGGGCGAGGCAGTGCCGCATCACACCCAGCATTGACAATTTTCAGGAATATCCCCATCCGCGTTGCTCCCTGCAACAGGCAAACAGTCATCCCTGTGATGCCGCGAACGGCATTTTCAGCCTGAACTGCCAGCACATTTTTCAGTTAAAGCCGTCACGACTTTTGTGCCCGATTCCTGTCCACATTGAAAAGAACAATCTTTTCCACCAGGTCGAACGGCACGGGCGCCACCAGCGGGAACTGCACAGCGCCTTTCGAGTACTTCAGTTTCCGTTCCTTCAGCTCATCTTCGAATACTTCTATGGCTTCGGGACCCGGATACAGACCGATGTGACGGTTGAATCCGGCAAAGTGGATCAAGTTGCCTTTCAGATAAAAGGTCGGCATCTGCCAGCTGATTTTTTCCGATGCTTCCGGCACCAGTCTTCGAATCAAGTCGCGGAGCGCATGCATCTTGTCCTGCACATCCGGCGGGAAAGTGGCGATGTAGGCATCGATGGTTTCGATGGTGACTCCGTTGATCTCCATGGGCTGTTCCCCCTTCATGTAGCGTCTTCCTCTCGTCGTGTCAGCTTCTTGCCGCGCCTTTGTCATGATGATGTTTCTTCTTGCCGCGTCTTTGTCATGATGATGTTTCTTCTTGCCGATTCTTCATCCTGCTGCTTTTTGCTTGTCATTTCACGGCTGTATAAAAATGAATTCATTGGATTTGGGATTATGTACGCCTGTCTTGTTGTCATATGCATCATATGGGTATCTGCTTGCAAGAAATTGAAGGAGGAGGTCAATCTGCTCCCGCAATGTCTCCGGATCCGTGATGTGGGAAGGAAGCATGTCCGGGATGGCAAACCCCAAAGCCTGCAGTTCTCCAAGCAGCATGCCGAAATGATGATATCTGGTTTGGCCGCTCATAAAGAGTTCTTTCATGCGGTCGACGAGATCACATAAATTTATATACGCCGCAGTTCCCCTGACTCTTTCCTCTTCAAACCGATTGAGGCTCACCAACAGCAACAAGGGTGCAACAAGCTTATGCCTTGCACCGGCCCCCTTCATGAAGTCATCATAGTATTGAATGCTGGCGCGAACAATTCTATACATGATTCACACAGTCTCCCTGATGAACATGTGACGGAAGTTTACAAGATTCAGCTCGTACCGACCCCGGCGATCTGCGTAGACGATATTGTCCAGCGTCTCCTGAATGCATTTTTCCAAGGTTTCAATGTTGATGTCAACCATCAGCAGCCTGATATCCTCAATGTCTTTGTCGGACATACGGTCAATTTTTGATGCGATAATGTCTTCTCTGGAGAAAACATATACGGAGATGTAGCGGAATCCCTCAATTTTTATCGCACGCCCCATGTAGTTTTTGGGAATCGCAGCGAAATAATTCGTCAAAAGATCGTATGGCTCCAAAAGTTTCAAAACCTTGGAGAGCTTGGATGAATAGCCAAGGTCGACAAAATCGAAGTCCCTGGTTGTCCGGTCAATCCATCCGGCCAGGATGCATGCGGAGCCTCCTGCAAAATAAAACGTCATATCCGCATCGGCAAAGCTGCTGCCCACCAGATTATCAACCAGCTTCAGGTCGAAAAGCAAGTCTTCTGAAGTTCTTGACATATCCACTCTCCATCTGACGCATCAAACCACCCTCACAGTATCATGAGGGCACAAACACGTCAACACTGCCAGGTGTCGTGGGAAAATGGGGGTGTTTGCGGGAGAAGCCCTACAACGTCACAAGGAAGGTGCTGCCCTTTCCCCATTCGCTGTGAACGGAAATGGTCCCGCCATGCAGCTCGATGATTTTTTTGCACAATGTCAGGCCCAGGCCCGTTCCCGCGCTGCTTCGGGACGCGTCCGCCTTGTAGAATCTCTCAAACACCCGCTCCTGCTCTTCTTTCCTCATGCCGATTCCGTTGTCGGTGACCTCTATCCGGATGCCATCATTCTCCTGGATCCTGATGCGAAGAAGCCCGTTATGATTCGAATACCGTACTGCATTCCCGATCAGATTCACCCACACCTGGTGCATCAGTTCCTTGTCTCCGGTGAAAAACACAGTCTCCAGATCCAGATCGATGTCCAGTTGCTTCTTCTCCCACTCGGTTTGAAGCAGAACCAGAGAGTCCCGGATCTGCTCATCCAGGCAGAAACGTTCCTTGTGTTTCAGGATCACCTCATGCTCGAGCTCCGAGAGGCGAAGCAGGCCTGATGTCATCCGGGAAAGCCGCTCGGTTTCCGTGATCAGCACATCCAGGCATTCCTGTCTTTTCTCTTCCGACAGGTCCTGTCTTTTCAGCAGTTTGGCATAACCGCGCAAGGATGTGAGCGGAGTCTTGAATTCATGCGAGACATTGGAGACAAAATCCTTGTGAAGGTATTCGTTTTTCGACAAGGCAAGGGTCATGATATTGAAATTACCGGCCAGTTCGGCAATTTCGTCATGACCCGACACGTCGACATGGATGTCGAAATTGCCTTCCGCCACTCGCTTCGAGGCGGCGGTTATCTGCCTGATGGGACGCACGAGCAGCCGGACGGCGATGAAGATGCAGATTCCGCTGATCGTGAACGTAACGAGACCCAAACCGGATACAAAGTTCGTGATGGGAGGCATGCCTTCCTCTCTGATCATGAACCGTGCGAAACGGATATCCACGCCATACAGCCAAAACATGATGAGGGTCGAGATGACATTCGATACGGCCATGATGCCGATGAAGGTAACCATGTACTTCATGAACAGCGAAGAGAACAGTTTTTTCATAGTTTGACCGCCTTGTATCCCAGTCCTTTGACCGTGACGATTTCAAAGTCCCTGTTGCCGCCGAATCGTTCCCGCAGTCTGCTGATATGCACATTCACCGTCTGCCCGTCGCTTTCCGAATCATAACCCCAGAGTTCGTCCATGATCTGCTGTCGGGTGAAGATTCTGCCTGCACCCGACAGGAGCATGAAGATTAATTGAAACTCTTTCTTGGGGAGGTCGATTTCCTTTTGTTGAACCGTAACTGAGAATTTTTCATAATCGAACACCGTGTCTCCGAGGATCAGCTTCTTCTCGCTGGCGATTTTCGACCGGCGAAGCAGCGCGGAGACGCGAAGCAGCATTTCCTCCATGTCGATGGGCTTGACCATGTAATCATCGGTGCCGTTATGAAAACCTTTTTTCTTGTCATCCAGCGTTTCCTTCGCCGTAATCATGAGGATGGGCAGGGTCTGTCCGGATTCGCGCAATTCCTTCGACAACGCGTACCCGTCCATGACGGGCATCATGATGTCTGTAATCAGCAAGTCGATGTGCGTGCTTTCCAGAATGGAGAGAGCCGCCTCTCCGTTATCGCTTTCATACACCTTGTAATGGTCGGCCCTCAGGTACTCGCTCATCAGATTCCGGATGTTACGCTCATCTTCGCAGACTAGAATATGGAACACACTTCCACCTCCCTGCGCTATTCTGTAAGTAAAACAAGCTTGATTCTGGTGTAACAACTCGCATTTGCGAGTTGTTATGCAGGATTCCAAAGGAATCCTGCATGTAAATGACACCGATGGTGTCATTTACACACCGAATCACGTGATTCCGTGCCCTACAGCGGCATCGCCGCTGTAGGCATGCAAGTTGCGAATCGCAACTTGCATGAAAAAGTCGAAAAACGACTTTTTGCACGAGAATCAAGCTTTCATGAGGGAAAAATAACATGTCAAGAAATACAGCATGCTTTTTGCCGGCCAGTTTGCTGTGTTAGTCTTTCAAACAGCCGACAGGGATGATTTTCACACCATCTTTTCTTGAATAAGCAAGTTCCCCACCAGTGATGACTACCAGTAAATCAGGTTCTCTTATTTTTGATGTTTGCGTGTTCTGGTTATATTTTATTACCAGTTCTTTTAGCTGCAGGAGGTGTTTTGACGCGTCTTCAATATCTCTACTTCCAAGCTTGAATTCTATCAGCGCATATCTGCCGTCATCAAGATGCAATACAGCATCCGCTTCCAGTCCAAAACGATCATGATAATAGGAGATTTGCCCTCCAAGTTTGCTTGAATACACTTTTAAGTCTCTGACACATAAATTTTCAAACAGGAATCCAAAAGTGTTCATGTCTTGCATCAATAATTCCGGAGACAACCTTAATGCAGCAACCGCGATGGACGGATCAATAAACAGTTTTTTGTTTTTTCCTCTTATGGATGTTTTAGACCGGATGGAAGGACTCCAGGCAGGAATATCATCAATGACGAATATTCTGTTCAATGCATCCAAATAGGCGTACATTGTTGATTCAACCATATTATCAAAATTCGCGTTCATATCCTTGAGAACCGTTGTGTTTGCTGCCGAAGTCGCAATATTTCTGGCATAGGACCGAAGCAATGCGCGCACTCTTTGTGGCTCTTTTTTTGTCCCATCAACTGTTGAAACGTCATTTTCACATATGTCATCGATATAGGAACTTGCAACAAACAAACTCGCCTTATCATTTTTCTTTGATAAACTGGATGGCCATCCACCTCTGCATGCAGCAAAGATTAGTTTTTCAATGGACAACGGAGATTGAATCCCATCTATTTCCAGGTCTCTGTCATCAAACAAACTCTTTAATGATATGCTTCCACTTGATTCTTTTGATTCATATAAGCTCATCGGGCGCATGACGAGTCTGGATATCCTGCCTGTACCGGAATGCATGATTTGCGAGTAATCAATCGTTGTTGAGCCTGTCAAAATGAAAAGGCCTTCTTCATTGCGTTCGTCGACTGCTGTTCTGACCGCATCCCACAAAACCGGTGCCATTTGCCATTCGTCAATCAGCCTTGGATTATCTCCGATTAACAGCAATGACGGTTTTGTTTGAGCGGTGGCCAAATAGGCTGCTGTTTTGTCGGGATCCTGCATTTTTAAAACACTTTTTGCTTTTTGGATTGCTGTTGTCGTTTTCCCGCACCACTTGGGACCAGTAATCAACACCGCACCCATTGCGTCCAGGCGGTCAGACAATTCACTATCAACGATCCGTTGCATGTAACTTGTTTTCATAAGCATGCACCTCGAGGACTTGATGCTATGATTGGACCTCGAAGAGTCGCAATGCGACTTTTCGAGGTGTAACCATGTTATGATTCTGGTGTAACAACTCGCTTTTGCGAGTTGTTATGCAGGATTCCTCTGGAATCCTGCATGTGAATGGCACAATATGTGTCATTCACACACCGAATCATGTGATTCCGTGCCTTGTGGCGACAATGTCGCCACAAGCATGCAAGTTGCATTCTGCAACTTGCATGAAAAAGTCGAAAATCGACTTTGTGTACGAGAATCATGTTATCATATTATCCTGATTGACATCAAGAGTAATCGGAGTGTTCTGGAGCTTTTAATCGAAGTCTTTTGATGTTTTTAGTCGAAGTCATTTGGAGCCTGGAAACATACATATTTCTGCAAGCAGTCAATTAGGTCAGGCTCTCAGGCAAAGGGGCTATCGCAATCCAGGCGCGCAACCTCGGAATACCGTTTGTACAATCATATCACGAAAAATTCAGGCACTCCGCAAGGCATCAATGGGATTCAGCCTGCTTGCTTTTCGGGCGGGAGAGTATCCGAAGACAATCCCGATGATGGCGGAAAAACCGACTGCCAGCCCGATGGAATAGGCAGGAACGATGAAACTCACGCCCATGAGCATGCTGCCGACATAAGCAACCGCAACCCCGGCGACTAGTCCGAGTACGCCGCCGAACAAGGAAAGGAACAGGGCTTCAAGGACAAATTGCCATTGGATGGTTTTGGGTTCCGCGCCAAGCGCTTTCCGGAGACCGATTTCGGCTGTGCGTTCTGTCACGGTCACCAGCATCATGTTCATGATCCCTATGCCGCCGACAATCAGGGAGATGCAGGCGATGCCCGCCAGCATCAGTGTCAGCGTTCCGGTCATGTCGGCGACCGTATCGAGAATGCCCTGCATGTTGGAAACCTTGTAACCATCCTCATTGTCGTTGAAGGCGACTTGCAGGGCCGATTCGATTTCAGCGGTCGTGGTGTCGGACAATGTCTCATCCATCAGGTAAACGTCGAGGGATGTGACATATCCGATCCCGAGCAGGCTTTTTGCCGTCGTATAGGGGATGATCACCGCCTGATCATTCCCGCCTGCCGAAAATCCGCTTGATTCCTGCAAGGTGCCGATGACAAGAAACGTGCTGCCGTTCACGATGATTTCCCTGTCAATCGGGTTCTCTGTCGGAAAGAGTTCGGATACGACATCGTGGCCAATCAGACAGACCTGGTTCCTGTTGTCCACATCCAGCCGGTTGATGGCTCTGCCGCTTTGGAGCAAGTCCTCCGTGTTTGCAAAGTGCACTTCATTTCTGCCCTGCACATCCACCTCTTCCATGACATGACCTTCATGAGAGAGACTTGTTCGGCCGCTGACGCCTGGAGACACGCCCTTGATGTTGTCGATGGAAGAGATGGTATCCATGTCATTGACTGAGAGCCCTCTTTTCAAGGGGGTCCCCATTGCCTGAACGGTGACTTTGTTCGCGCCCATGTCCATGACCTGGGAGGTGATGTTGTCCGTAACGCCCTGCACAATGGAAATCAGGGCAATGATGGAGGCAACGCCGATAAGTACGCCCAACACCGTCAGAAAGGAACGCATCTTGTTGTGGATGATGTTTTGCCATGACATGAGAATGCTTTCTTTCAGCACGTTTCAGTCCTCCTGCATCTGGTCTGTCGTAGGTGGATTGTTCGGGATGTTCAGTAAGTCTTCGGCACTTTCCGACATGATTGGGAGGAGTTTCATTCGATTGCGTTCTTCGAACAATTCGCCATCCAAAATTTTCACGACGCGGCTGCCATGTGCGGCGATTTTTTCATCATGGGTGATCATGACGATGGTCCTGCCCTCTTTGTTCAGCGCTTGAAACAGGTCCATGATTTGGTTTCCCGTCTTTTGATCCAACGCGCCGGTTGGTTCGTCAGCCAACAGGATGGTGGGGTGGGTGACCAGTGCCCTTGCGATCGCCACCCGCTGCTGCTGCCCGCCGGACAATTGATTGGGACGGTTTTTCAGTTTGTCACCCAACCCCACCTTCACCAGCATGTCGGCTGCCATTTTTCTGCGTTCCTTGCCTGGAATTCCGGAATAAATCAGGGGAAGCTCGACATTCTGCAAAGCGGACAGCCGGGGCAGGAGCTGGAATTGTTGAAACACAAACCCGATTTCACTGTTTCTCGCCTGCGCAAGGTCGCACTCGTCGAGTTCCTCCACTGAATGCCCGTTGAGCGTATACGCACCGCTGGTGGGGACATCCAGACAGCCGATGATGTTCATCAGGGTGGATTTTCCGGAACCGGAAGGTCCAAGGATGGACACGAACTCCCCTTCGTTCAGGGAGAAGTTGACGCCTTTCAGGACAGTTTGCTCTTCCAACCCCATTTGGTAGGTTTTGACGATATTCTGCATGGAAAGGATTTGGTTCGACATCTCGGCTCCTCCTATCGACCCGGCATCGGAGGCATGAAGCCCGCATCCGCCTGCCCGGCATCACTCGTCCTGCTGTAGTAGATGGTTTCACCATCGCGGACGCCATTGGTCACTTCCACTGTTTTTCCATTCTGGAGGCCGACGACGACTGCCGTCTTGGTCATGGACCCGTCCTGATTTCCTGTAAAGACATACGGATTGTTTTCCTCATCGAACATCAGGGCCTTCATGGGAAGGGTCAAGGCGTCGACGGACTCTTCGTTCTGGATTTTGGCCTCGGCGGTCATCCCGATCCTGATTTCCTCATCCTGTTCCAGGTCGACGGTTGCGGTGAAGAACGAAACCCCGTTCTGATTGACAGCCGTATCGGAAAGGGAGGCAACCGTTCCGGATACTTCCTTGTCCAGCGCATTGATGGTGACATCAATCGTGTCACCTTCCGCGATGGCATCCAAGTCGTATTCGTCAACCCGGACACTGACCTGCAGGTGCTCGAAATCGATGATGTCACAGAGCAGGGCGCCGGACATGACCTGTTCGTCCGCTTCGACGTGGATGGTGGAAATGGTGCCGTCGATTTTCGCCTTCACTTCCGTCTTGTCGGATGCGACAAAGAGCACATCCCCCTTCAGAACCTTCACGCCTTCCACGCACTTGATCTCCTTGATTTGCAGGATTTTTTCCGCCATGACGCTTTGTGTATCGCGGCTTTTCACACTGCCTGTGAATGTGTAGAAAGTTTCAATTGTTTCTTTGCTGACCGTTGCGCTCTGGTAGTTTCTGGTCTCGTCCTTGGGCGTGAGCATCGGAACTGCAACGATTGCGATGGCCAGGAAGCCCAACCCGACCCCGATGATCCATCCATTGTTTGAAGTCTTTTTTCTTGTCATGGCCATCTTGAAAACCTCCGTGATACTTATTGTGTTTTTACTATAAATCCTCAGGATAAATGCAAGATGAACAGAATGAAATATTTTGTTGGATTCAGCGTGGAAGAAAAATCAAAATGAAATCCGGAACTGTGAGCTGCATAGGACAGATGGATGATTGGTATGTAAAACGGCTTTGCGTATTTGCATACCAATCATGGATTGACTTTTAAAATTCTTTTTCCAGTGGTATTGACCCTATAGTGACTTCAGGGTTTATCATGGAAACAACGAATGAATCAACGAGTGAATCAACGAGTGAATCAACGAATAAATCATCACGTAAATCATCGAGTAAATCATCACGTGAGACAACGAGGAAATCATCGCGAGAGCCTTCGAGTCAGCCATTGAAGTGCATTTCCGAAATGAGGAAACCATGAGGGAGTATTACCACATCGGTGAGATCTCGGCGCTTTTCCGCATCACGGTCGAGACCCTTCGCTACTATGATCATGAAGGCCTTCTGCAGCCGGAAAAGATTGCTGACAACGGGTATCGGCTATACAGCTCGAGGCAGTTCGAACGCATCGGCACGGTACTGGCCCTGCGCAGTGCCGATGTGCCTGCGCAGGAGATTCGTGGTCTTCTGGAATCGAAAACGACTGATGAGGCGGTAAAACGACTCGACCGGCAACTGGATGCCTTGCATGCCCGAATTTCGGAGCTGGAGCGGGCACGCGCGAAACTGGGCACCATCCGGGACCAGCTGGGTGCGATGGATCATGCAGGATTGCCTGCGGAGATGAATCTGCCGGAACTGCATCTGATTGCCATTCCCTATCGACAGATACCGGAGGGAGACGGCTGCAAAGACCGGGATTCCGGTCAGAACATGCATGCAGCCTGGAGCCGGGAAGAAGAAGGAGAGCTGGATATCGAAGGGACCCGTGGCGTGCAGCAGGCGCTCGATCCCGCCTGGCTCCCGGGCGCTTCCATCTTTTCAAGCATCTCCGTTCAGGATCTCGAGCTTCGGCGTTACCACAAATACACACATTACGGGTTGCTTTCGGAAACACCGGTCCCCATGCCTCATCCGTTGATGCGGACTGTTCCTTCCGGAAAACATCTTGTGGCTTCGGTCCTGGTCCGTTCCCACAACCACGATGAGGTGGATGCCGTGTATGACCGCATGCAGGCATATGCACGGGGAAATGGACTTCTTTTGAGCGGTCCGGCCATCGAAAAAACGATTTTTGATCTGGAACCAGGCGGCGGACCGGAACACATTCATGTCTTCACCCTGATGATTCCGGTTCGACCGGTATAAGGAGGTTCACCCATGCAGTGGTTGAAAAGTATCGCCGGCCAATACCGCTTCACGAGAACCGGCATCACCCTCGGACAGAAATGGCTTCTTGCACTGCCCGGTCCCGCCATGTCGCTGAGTTCCGTGCTCATCCACAATGTGTATATCAAGATGTATACGGATGTCATCGGACTGGATCCGGTGTATGTCGGGCTCATCTATTTCTGGTTCAACCTCTGGAACATGCTCAATGACCCGGTCTTCGGCGTCCTGATCGACAAGATGAAGTACCGCCCGGGGAAAGGGAAGTTCCTTTATCTGATGCGCATCACAGTGCCCTTCATTCTTGTGTGCCTGGCCGCGATGCTTTTTTCGAGTCCGGACTGGCCGCAGAAAACCCTGTTTCTGGTGCTGCTGGGCGAGTTGTTTCTTTTCGACACGGCCTTCACCCTCTTCGGCATCTCCAACAACTGCTACCAGCTCATTGCGGCGCCGACCAAGGAAGAACGCATCGATGTCGATGTGCTTCGCGGCTACATTTCCAACATCACGAGTTTCTTTGCGACCATTGTTCCTACCCTGCTGCTGGTCGGAAGCGCACAAAAGAACCGGATGCAGATCATTTCCATCCTGATGGGGGTCATTCTGCTGAATATGGTGCTGTATCTGCTTTCCGTGACCAGGCTGAAGGAAACCCCTGAAATGTACAGCCGCGGCAGTGCGGACGCGGACGGGATTCGTCTGGAAACCATCTGGCGGGATGTGACAAGCATTTTCAAAATGAAAGCGTTCTGGACCTGGTTCTTCCACGGGATGCTGACCTTCGGACCGATGGGCATCTATTTCACGGCATACCTCTACTACATGGATCACGTCATCAAGGCCTCCGGTGTTCAGGCCACCGTGGCGGACACGGGTTCGATGATTGTCGTGCTGGCCATTCTGCCGGTCATCGGGACCCAGGTCAAGCGAATCGGCGGCAAACGGTCCATCTTTCTGGGCATGATTCCGTATCTGACCGGTCTCGGCATCCTGTTTCTCGCAGTGAACTGGTGGCAGGTCACGCTTGCATACATTCTTGTGCAGTTTGGACGCTATGTTGCTTCGACGGCGGGCGGACCGCTTGGCGCGGCCATCATCGACGAAAACGAGCGTCTGACCGGAACGCGCAAGACAGGCCTGTTTGCTGCCGTTTCAGCCATCCTTGCCGCTCCGGTCGGCGGGCTGCAGATGATCCTCTTCATGGGGATTCTCAAGGCGACCGGGTATCAGGAACAGGCAGCGGTACAGTCTGCTGAAGCGGTCATGGGCATCCGTGTGGCCACCGCGCTTGTGCCTGTCGCATTTTGTCTGGCCGGACTGCTTCCACTGGCGCTCTTTCCCTATACGAGGGCCAAGGAAGAGGAACTGTCACAGTTCAGCGCGGAGCAGCGACTTGGCGCGACAATCCTGCCGGGTCCTCTGCAACCGGTTGTCCCGGTGGATGCGGCTGAATGAGCGGAATATCACAGATGTCATCAATAAGGGGGAATCATGGACAGAATGAATGACGGAAATGGAAAGAGCGACAGAAGCTGCACGAATGACAGCAGTGCAAAGAATGCGGGAAATGAAAAGAGCGACAGAAGTGGAAGCAGCGAGGGATGCGGGCATGAAGGTGCCGGCAAACTGCAGGTGGCAGGAGACCGGCTTCTGGACAGGCAAGGCCGGCAAGTGGTGCTGCACGGCGTAAACATGGTCTGCAAGGACAAGTCGCGCGGGTATGTCGGCGATTGGAAACCGGAAGACTTCCGTTTCCTGCGGTCCCGTGGGATGAATGTGGTGCGGCTTGGTCTGATTTGGGATGGATTGGAGCCGGAACCGGGACGCATCGATGAAACGTACCTCGACAGGATGGAAGGCATGATTCGGCTTGCCGAAGAAGCCGGCATCCGTGTATTCCTCGACATGCATCAGGATTTGTATGGTATCGCTTTCGGCGATGGCGCTCCCCGGTGGGCGACCCTGAGCGACATGAGCCGGCATGATGCATCCGGCAGTGTCTGGAGCGATGCGTATCTCAACAGTGAGGCCGTTCAACAGGCTTTCGATCGGTTCTGGGAGAATGCGCCCGGTCCGGACGGCATCGGCCTTCAGGACCATTATGCGCAAGCCTGGAGACGTGTGGCCGAACGATTCGGCGCGTATGAACATGTCATTGGGTACGATCTGATTAATGAGCCTTTTCCTGGAACACTGGCCATGGAAGTACAGGCCTGCATGCTCGGTGCGTTTGCCGACTGGCAGGCATCGGAAGGAGCGGATCCTGCTGTGGTTGCAGGAACGGAAGCGTGGACGGATGTTTCCGGGGATATGCCTCTTGGATCTTCAGGCGGAACCGACGATGCGCAATTGGCCGGCCTGGCCGCTGCCTGGGCGGACCCCGCGGGCCGGGCGCATGTGCTGGGGCTGCTCTCCGAACGTCCGGTTTACGAAAGGATCGCAGCTTCAATGGAGCCGCAACTGCAGCCATTCGATCGGGATTCATTGTCTCCCTTCTATCAGCGGGTGGCCGACGCCATCCGGGAGGTTGATACCGAATCCATCCTGCTTCTGGAAGCCAGCTATTTCAGCAACATGGGTGTGCGGAGCGGAATCGTGCCTGTCCTGCGCAACGGTCGGCGCGACCCTCAGCAGATCTATTCGCCTCATGGGTATGACCTCATTGTGGACACCGAGCAGAATGACCTTTGGAGTCCTGCGCGCGTGGCGGTCATCTTCGACCGGCATGAGGAAGTACGGGCAACAACCGGCTGGCCGATGCTGGTGGGGGAGTGGGGGGCATTCTGGCAGGGAGAAGAAGGACGTGGTTGTGGAACAAAAGAACAGGGAGATCAGCTTCGGCGGATCTTTGAGACATGCCGGTGTGGAGACACTTTCTGGGCTTACCCGGATGCAGGTCTGAACGCGCAGAACATCGACGGGTTCCGATACAGCGATGCCATTGTACGCGGTGTGCCGGAATCTGTGGCGGGAATGCTCCTGTCCTACCGATGGGAACCGGAGACCGGAGTGTTTTCCTGCAGTTGGAAAGAGGATGATTCCACGCAGGATACGGTTCTCTGGATACCTGGACAGCTTGTCTCGATGCTGGAGGAGGCTGACGGTTCGAATACAATTCCGTTGCATGGCAGTTCTGAGGAGGATGGGCGCGGCACGAGGGTCAGTGTTGCGCCATCAGGGCTCAAGGCAATTCGTACGATACAGCTGCAGATGCGGAGCATTCGGAGCATACGGCACGAATGAAGAGAAACGGCTTCTATCCTGTAAATGCGTCGAACATGCGTCGAACAGATAACGGAACACGAATGATTATTGACGCATTTACAGGGAATTGCTGGTGATTCAAAGCGAAGCATCAGGGGTCTACCCTATAAATACACCGAACGAGCAACATAAACGCAAAGACTAGGGTGTATTTATAGGGATTTGCTGGTGTTTGAGGCGAAGCATGTGTGGTCTACCCATGCATTTCATTTACCCGTCCTTCTGTGCGGATTTGTCTGCGGAGGACCATATGGCCTAATCGTCGGATTGATGACCCCATTGCTCCGAAGTCTGCTGTTTGGCATGCCCCCCCTGTTTCCAACCGCTCTCGCCATGGCGTTCGAACTGGCTTCCTATGGCTTGCTTGCAGGTTTTTTCCACCGGCTCTTTCCCAGGAAAATATTGTATGCATGCGTTTCTCTTGTCCTTGCCATGATTGGCGGACGGGCAATCTGGGGCATCGCGGCGCTTGCCTTGTATGGTCTCGGAGGGACTCCGTTCACGTGGCAGATCTTTGCCGCAGGCAAAACGACGCTTGCGCGATGGCTTGCAGGGAAATATGGCGGTACGGTTTTTCACATGGATGATTATTTTCTTCAAGCATGTCAGCGGACCTCCGAACGGCTGGCGGAGCCAGGCGGGAATGTGGACCGGGAACGGTTCCGGGAAGAGGTCATCATGGGGTTGCAGTCAGGGAAACCGTTTTATGCAAAAGCATATGATTGTTCCAGCATGTCTCTCAGTGTACCCGTACAGGTCAAACCTACCCGTCTGTCCATTGTGGAAGGAGCTTATTGCCTGCATCCAGCCCTGGCGGCAGCCTGGGATCTCACCGTGTTTCTCTCATTGGATGCGGAAACGCAGAGTGCCCGAATCCTGATGCGAAATGGACCGGAACGTCACAAGCGTTTTCTTGAAGAATGGATTCCCAAGGAAGAACACTATTTTGCGTCTTTCCATATCAAGGACGCTTGCGACTTCATACTGGATGGCCGAGATGCTGTCCCGCAGGAATGATGGAATGGGATAAATCAGGAATGAAGGATGCTTCCACCAAGGAAGCATTTTTTTGGAATTCACCAGTGCGATATTGACATATGCCCAAAACTGATCTACACTGTAAATGAGCATATGCCCAAAACAATTCACAGATTGCTGAATGAAGACAACGAACATGACCATGCTTCTGTGTTGGCGGACAGGATGCGTGTTGCCGGGAAGTCGCCGTGCAGGCCGGAATGGCCTTGCGAACAGGGAAAGGAGAGTATTATGCCTAGATTGAATGGAACAGGACCGAATGGGATGGGACCAGCCACAGGACGTGGGATGGGAGATTGTGCTGGAGGAGGAACCGACACAGGAGCCGGCACAAGCGGCTTTGCACCTGGACGCGGAGCGAATGCCGGTTTGGGGCTTGGACGCGGAGCGAATGCCGGTTTGGGGCTTGGACGCGGAGCAAATGCCGGTTTGGGACTTGGACGTGGAGCGAATGCCGGTTTGGGACTTGGACGCGGAGCGAATGCCGGTTTGGGGCTTGGACTCGGACGTGGTGCCCGCCAGGGTTGCGGTCGGCGACTTGGTGCCAGGTTGGCGCAGGATGTGACCGATTCCAGTCCTTTGGCTGAAGCCGAGGAAAAAGCCTTGCTGAATCTGGAAGCGACACGACTAGAAACGCAACTTCAGAACGTTCGCACCCGTTTGAACGCAATGGAAATAAAAGAATAGCGACAGAGTCTCATCCAAAAGGGAGCGCTTCAGATGATTGAGCTGCTCCTTTTTGTTTGGATTTTCCAAAGCAGCAGAGAAACCGTGAATGCTGTTCTTGCCAAAACTCGTTTTATCGGGATATGATGCAGGATTCTTATGGATTCTAGTAGAATTGACGTGTTGATGCATCAATGAGATGATGGCATAAACTAGAATTCTGAAAGAGGAGAATCAATGAAATCGGAGAAATGGACTGTAGCTCTCTATATTTCCCTTTGCCATCGGTTTCCGGCTTTCAGGAAAATGACACGCCATTGGATGTATGATGCGATGGCCCGCAACTTGCGGCAGGAAACCTGGGCTTTCATGAACTACGGGTATGCATGTGGAGAAGCGGACCCCATTCCCACGCTCGAACCGGATGATGAACCGAATCGTCTGTCCTATCAGCTGTATCATCACCTGGCCGTCAAAGTGCCGATTGAGAATGGAACTGTATTGGAAGTAGGCAGCGGACGTGGAGGCGGAGCCTCGTTCCTGCACAAATACCTGCGTCCAATGCGTATGACCGGTGTCGATTTTTCACAAGAAGCAGTCAAGTTGTGCCAGAAGCTTTATCATGCCGACGGGCTGGAGTTCATCCAAGGGGATGCCGAATGTCTGCCATTGCCTGATGAGAGCTATGATGTCGTCATCAATATCGAATCTTCTCATTGTTATGGTTCTGTTCCCGCTTTTCTGAATGAAGCCGTACGTGTGCTCAAGCCAGGGGGCCACTTTCTTCTTGCGGACATCCGTCAAAGAAAAGCGCTGTCGGAGCTGAGAGGCTATCTCTCCGCGAGCAGCCTGACGATCCTCGAGGAGACGGAAATCACGTCTCAAGTGGTCCATGCGTTGGAAATGGGCCACGAGAGCCGCTTGAAGTCCATCCGGAATCACGTCCCGAAAGTGTTTGTCGGATCATTCATGGAATTCGCAGGAAGCGAAGGGTCCAATGTGCTGAACAATCTGCGGAACGGCAACTCCGTCTATATGAGTTTCCACTGCCGGAAAGATGGATAGGGCAACCGGAATGCAAGCAGCTGACATCATTTGTGTCAAATTGTGTCAAAAGATGAAAAGTGCCTGTGTGTGATCCTGCACCCAAAAAAAGCCTCCTGCCTGGTGTACAGGCAGGAGGCTTTTCCTTTATTCTTCAACAAGCGGCAGAAACTTGCCATATCCTTCGTTGGCCATTTCCGCTTTTGGAATGAAGCGGAGCGAGGCACCGTTGATGCAGTATCTCAATCCGCCTTTGTCGGCTGGGCCATCCTCAAATACGTGTCCCAAATGGCTGTCTCCAACGCGACTTCTGACTTCCATGCGCTCCATGCCGGCTGAGTTGTCCGACAAATCCTGAACCACCTCCGGGGTAATCGGGGAAGTGAAACTCGGCCAGCCTGTGCCGGAATCAAACTTGTCCCTTGAACTGAACAACGGTTCGCCCGTCACAATGTCCACATAAATGCCTGCTTCCTTGATGTCATACAGCTCACTGGTGAAGGCGCGCTCTGTCGCGTTTTTCTGTGTCACCCTGTATTGCAGATCGGTCAGGTTTTTCTTCAGGATGGATTCATCGGGTTTGACATAATCATTCGGGTCTACTTTCACCTGGGGTTCTTCCAGGGAGGAGAAGTCGATGTGGCAGTATCCGTCCGGGTTTTTTTCAAGATAATCCTGATGATATTCTTCTGCCGGATCGTAGCGCAGAAGCGGTGTGACTTCTGTGACAATCGGCTCGTCATGCCTGGTCTGTTCTTCCTTGACGACTTCGCTGATCACCGCCAGATCGGCCTTGTCCGTATAATAAATGCCGGTTCTGTACTGGGTGCCGCGGTCATTCCCCTGTCGATTGAGAACGGTCGGCTCGATGATGGTGAAATAATGATTGAGGAGTGTTTTCAGGTCGACCCGTTCCGGATCATACCGTACATGGACCGTCTCGGCATGGCCGGTATTCTTGTAGGAGACATCTTCATAGGAAGGGTTGTCGGTCCGGCCGTTGGCATATCCGCTGGTCACATCCGCCACGCCATAGATGCGGGACATGAATGTTTCCACACCCCAGAAGCAGCCGCCTGCCAGATAGATCTCGCTCAATTCTTTGCCCGTGTAGTCGATGTTGGTATTGGGGTTTTTCGGAAACCTTGACCCGGAGGCGGAGACCTGTTCCGCCAGAATAATCTGGTTGTTCCCTCCGGCCGTTTCTCCCGTTCCCATTGATGCATTTGCCTGACCTGTTGCCGTCTTTCCGGAAAACAGCCCTCTGCTGAATCCCAAAGCCACAACGATTGCAACGACTACAGCGGTTATGATGCCGATTTTTGCATTCATTTCTTTCACTTCCTTACTGTTCCTTGTTCAATAGGTTCCTGAGGTCTTCGTTCTCAATATGACCGGGGCGAATGGTGGAGATCCTGCCATTTTTTTCAAAGATCACAGATGTCGGGAAAGCACGAACACCAAATTCCTGAAGGACCTTGCCGCCGTCATCGAACAACACCGGGAAGGTGTACCCCTTCTTTTCGTACCAGTCCTTGAAGTCGTCCGGATTGAATTCGCCATTGACACCCGGAGCGACAATGGTAATCACGGCTGCATCGGTACCGCCATTTTGCTCTGCCGCAAAGGATTCAAGTTCGTCGATTCCTGCGAGACAAATGGAACACCAGGTTCCCCAAAACTTCACATATATTTTTTTTCCGTCATAATCATTCAGGCTGACTGTTTTCCCGCTCAAATCCATCAAGGCGAAGTTCTTTTCATAGGTGACAGACATCAGCCCGGCGTCATCCGCCGCAGCACCTTCCTCTTTGGCCATCATTTCAGGACTCCTCTTTGGCCATCATTTCAGGACTGGCCGATTCCGCCTGCTCCTCTTTGGCCATTATTTCAGGACTGGCCGATTCCGCCGCCTCCACTTTGTCCATCAACTCGGGACTGGCTGATACAGCCGGTTCATCCGTCGTTCTGGTGGTTGGGTCCGTCACCGAAGAACCACAACCCGTCAAGCCCAGCAATAAGGCCATCGCTGCGGCTGAAAATGCCATCATTCCTTTTTTACGAATCTTCATTGCATCCACATCCTTTCGACTGATTGTTTGCTTTGAAACGCCCCTTCATCGAGATCCCTTCTCTTTTGAATCCTTCTTTTTCCGTCACGCGCTGTGCCGCACAGGCACCGAATCATCTTTGGATGAGCCAGTTGCTCAACAGATGCAGGTTGCTGGTCATCAGCAATACACCCATGATCATGATCAGAATGCCTCCGACGATGCGGATCTTTGGTAAATGCCGACTGAGTTTACGGAATGATTTCACCAGATAGTCCGTGAAGAAGGAAATGAGCAGGAACGGAATGGCGAGGCCGATTGTATAGATAAGCATGAGTCCTGCACCATATAGCATCTGATTCCCGTTTGAGGCCAACACCAGAACTGTTGCGAGCACCGGTCCCACACAGGGCGTCCAGCCAAAGCTGAAGGTCAATCCCAACAGATAGGACCCCAGGATTCCCCCTTTCGGTGCGCTGTCTTTCAACATGACTCTTCTTTCCCGTTCAAGGAACATCAGATGAAACAAGCCTGTTTGGTGAAGTCCCAGCAAGATGACGAGAATGCCGCCAACAATCACAAAAATGCGACCGGAGAGCAGTCCGCCAAGTGCACCTGCACCAAAACCCATGATGACAAATACAGTGCCGAGTCCACTGACAAAAACGAGTGTTTGCAGGACCAAACGCCAATTCACCGTGTATTTTGGCTTGGCGTCAATGGAACATGATCCCTCGGTGCATGCCGGATTGCCGCTTTCCGGCTTCGATGTTTTTCTGATGGTACCCTCTTCTCCCGCACTGGCCGACAAGTGGGCCACATAGACGGGAAGCAAGGGGATGATGCAGGGAGCGAAAAAAGAAAGAACCCCTGCGACAAAGACGCTCACTGCGAATACAATACTGATGTCTGCCATACAAATGCCCCCTTGAGAGGCCAGGTTGCTTGTTGCAGAATCGCAACTGAACACTGTCCATAGCATGATTATGCACTTGAAAGACGGATGATTCAGTGGATTGGCACATGGGAAAACTTCAATATGATTCGATTCCACATCCGAAACGCCATGCAAATCCATCCGTACAGACTGTGGAAAGAAAAATCTCAGGAATCCCCAGAGATTGACCAATCGAAATGAATTTGCACAGAATGAATCTGCACAGAATGAATCAACCGAAAGCGTGGAAAGGGAGTATGGAATGCCATGAAAAACAAGAGAATTCTTTGCATCGGGATGATCTTTTTTCTATTGACAAGCATACAGTCCGTACAGGCAAAACTTCAAAAGCATGTCGTAAATGTCTATGTGTCCGGAGCGGACCTGGAACAGAAATTCGGGATGCCGTCAAGGGATTTGAAGGAGATGATGCTGGGCACAAAAGGCATCAGCGGGGAAGATGCCTATGTCTACGTTCGTGGAAGAGGAACGTACCAATGGCAAACGGCTCAATATTTTCATCCACAAGTGAATCACCATTTCATGCAGGATTTCGATCTTATCATGTCAAATGGTGAGTTGGATGGTACCGGGCCTGAAAACAATGAGTATCTGAACATGGGCAGCGGTGCAAATCTGACTCAGTTTCTGACCCGGGACACGATGGCTGCCGATGCGGAAACCTTTATCATATGGGGTCATGGCAGTGGTCCTGTATACGGACTTGCCAGTGACCCTGTGTACAATGACCGAATCAGTCTGCAGGAACTGGAGGCCGCTCTGAAAGCGCACTGGCTGAAATATGGCAGGAAAATCAAGGCGGTTGTTCTGAATTCCTGCCTGATGGGTTCTTTGGAGGTGGCGGATGTGGTGGCGCCCTATGCGGATTATCTGGTTTCTTCGGAATCGGTGATGACCAGCAAGGGGTTGGATTTTGAATTGGCCATACGTCAATTGTTCAACAATCCGGCAGCCGACGGGGCGACAATCGGTGATTTTTTCTTGGATGCTTATTGGGAAGAGTCTACTCTGAATGGAAATGAGGGAAGAATCACGTTTTCCGTGATTGACTTGAAGCACATCCCTGCGCTGGTTGAATCGGTCGATCGATTAGGCAACCTGCTCATCGATGATTGGCGGGATGGTGCGCTGGGTCCGGTTCTGCGAGCCCGTGCAAAATCGGAGTCCTACGTGTACAGACCTCAGTCCCGCATGCATTATGACCTGGTTGATATCGGGCATTTCATGGAAAATCTTACGGATGAAGGGGTTCACCCTGAAGAAGTGTCTGTTGTATATGACAACCTGAAAAAGGCGGTGGCGTACAACCTGAACAGTGAGTCGTATCCAAATGCCTCCGGGCTGTCCTTGTATTTCCCCTTCTTTGACAAGGAACGTTCCTGGGTCTCTTCGCTGAAATACAGCGAACTGGATTTTGCGGAAAACTACGAGGATTTTGTCAGCATTCTGGCAGATGAGCTTTCAAAGACTGCACCTCTCCAGGTACAGCCTGTACCGGCTGCAGGTGGCCTGTTGAGCCCATATCCGGTTTTAGCCAGCCAATCCGGTTCTTTTCCCATGCCGAAGGCATCATTGGCTTTCGCGGATGTGCAGGAAAACTTGAAGTTCACAACAGGAAGTAGCCGGCAGGTGGTGTCGACGCGTGCTTTTTCTGGGAAAATGGTCAACGGCGCGTTGCTGCCGCTGTATTCACATCCCATCGTGTTCAACGAAACAACCGGGCTGGTGGAAGTTCAAAAACTTCAAATGGCCGTGAAGCTGCAAGGGTCCCTGCTTGGTCTTGTTCATACTGGATCAGCCAGCAAAGGCGAGACTTTTGTGAGTTTGCTGAAGGTGAATGGCGTGTCCTGTCAAATGCAGCTTGCGGTGGATGAACCAGGAGGCTCTGTCAAGCTGATGGGTATTGAGCCGGACCCGGAAAAAGACAGTCTGAATACAAGCATGGACAGTGTCCATTTGAAGGATGGGGACTTGGTGACGCCGATTTATCAATCTCTCGTTTCCGGGAAATGGGTTTCATCCGAGGGTGCATCCGTCAAGTTGTCCGGAACCCCTTCCTTCCAGCTGGTGCAAATTGCCGATGCTGTATCCGGGTTGGAACTTCTGGATAAACAGGGAACACGTCACTGGCTGATCAGGAACGCGAATGGATGGGTGGATGCGTATGCCGTTCCAGGAAATCCAGACAATTGGGCGGTGAAGGAAATCGCCCTGGCTTTGAATGAGGAACTGGTACCGGATCCGCTGCTGTTTGGTTTTCGCGACGCCATCAAACGAAAGGATTTCGCGGCACTTTGCGTCAGGCTGTATGAGAAATTGTCAAGGGTCTCTGCTGTTCCTCCCAAGACAAATCCTTATGGAGATACGTCGGATCCGCATGTTTTAAAAGCGTATCAGCTTGGCATTGTCGCACCGGCCGTTCGTTTTTCTCCGGAGGATACGTTGACCAGGGAACAGATGGCTGTCATGCTTTCCAATACCTTGAAAATCGCATGGCCGGATATTCAAATAGCGGGTAAGCCATTGACCGTTGCCGATCGGGCGAGTGTTTCCGCCTGGGCAACCCAGGCTGTTTCCTTTCTGATCGATCGTGGCGTGATGGCAACATCGGCCGGCAAGGTGAATCCCCGCGGGACAGCGCCGAAGCAGCAGGCGGTGGCATTGGCGTATCGTTTGTATCTGCAGTTCAGGAACCATGTGCCTGCACCGCCCGTTTTGCAGGAACCGGTGAAACCGGCACATGACATCATGGGGTGGTGCGATGTTTCCAAAGGAAGTATTGAAATCAACAATTTCGGTCAGGCAGATTTGGATCTGTCAGGTTGGGTGCTGAAACTCACGCAGAGCGGCCATCAGTTTGTTTTTCCGGCCAATGTCAGGTTGGCTGCAGGGAAATCCATCCTGGTCACAACCGGAACCAATGCGGTCAATACGCCGCCGACTCATTTCCTGTGGACTCATACGACTGTTTTGACAAAAGAGAACACGATGGGTGGTTTGTGGACAAAAGATGGGGTCTATGCTGGAGAAGTGCGGGGCATCATCGTCATACAGGCCAAATAGTGGTGCGGGACGAAATCATCACCAGGCCGGGATGGGGGGAATCCTATTCCCGCTTCGGTATCCGAAAAGGCAGACGAACCGACACACAGGTTCCTTTTCCCTCTGCTGTTTCAATGTGCAGGGATGTCGGCGCGCCATATACCAAACGCAATCTTTCGTCGATGTTGTGAAGTCCTATGCCGGACAGGCGGGGGGACAGGTCATCCCGAACCACCGGCACGGAGGCATCAAAACCCGGTCCATTGTCTGTGACAGAAAGCAGGACCGCCTCGGTCGCGGAGTCCGCCATTCCTGCTCCGGCATCTGTGCGTGTCATTCTTGCTTCGACGATGATTCTGCCGCCGTTTTCGTTTTTTCGGATTCCATGATAGATCGCATTTTCGACCAGCGGTTGCAGCAGGATCTTCGGAATCGTCGCCTCCAGGACGGTCTCATCGCCTTGTATCATAAATTCCAGCATGTCTCCGTAGCGCTCCTTTTGAATGAGCAGGTACTGCCGGACATGATCAAGCTCCTCTCGAACCGTCGTCTGTTCGCTCCCGCCCCGCAGCGACAGCCGGTAAAAGCGGGCCATCGCCTTGCTCACGTCCACGACCCGGTCGTTTTTTCCGGTTTCCGACAGCCAGACGATGGTGTCCAGCGTATTGTACAGAAAATGCGGATTGATTTGCCCGTTCAGGACCCGCAGTTCCTGCGCCCGAATATCCTGCTCCTGCTTTCGGACCAAGGCCTCGACCGGCTTTGCGATGCGGGTGGAAAGCCAGCTGCTTGCTGCTAGCGAAAGCACCAGCAGGGCGAGTCCGAGCAGCCAGATGGCGAGGACGATATCCCGCTGCATGCGGGAAAGGGCATCCAGAGAGGCGACGCCGACCAGAAGCCAGTCCGCCTTCTGGAGGCGTGCCTGATGGGTCAGCATCCCTTCGCGATTCAGCTGCTCGCTGGACATATCCAGCATCTGCCGAAGCTCCTGTTTCTTTGCGGTGTTTTCGAAATAGGAGGTGTCCCTGTGATACACCACATCCCCATTTGCATTCAGAATATAGGCATATCCGTCTTTTCCCAGACCCAGACCGGACAGAATGGTTTCAATGGCCTGGTATTTCAGATCAATTCGTAGAACCCCGATGGGATCTCCGCTCAAATTCGTGATTTCACGCCCGTAGGAGATGACCCAATTGCCGCGGTCCATCGAGAATTCCTGCATCCGGGCGGAGGACAGCACCGGCATCATTCCTTTCCGTACCTCCTGATACCAGGGCTCTTCGATGACCTTGTCCGTGAAATGCATGTCCAACCCGGTTTCGTTGCTGATCACACTGCCGTCCGCGCCGATGAGGATGATGGAACGGATATCGGAATTGGCAGCAACGACAGCCGAAATGATCGCCTTCACGTCCTGCATGTCCCTGACCGTATCCGCTCCGGCATCGTGCGGCTGCCCGAAAGACCTGCATACCTGCGGGTTCTCGGCCAGGATGCTGGCAGTGGCGGATAACTTCTCCAGATAAAAATCCAATTCCGTGGCGCTCTTGTCGATGGCCATGGCAGTACTGTCTGCCAGCTCCGAACGGATGACCTGTGATGCGCTGTAATACATCGCAGCCCCCATCACGAACAGGATCGTCATGGTTGCAATGAGCAAAACCGCCAGCAGTTTGGAACGAAGAGAAAACCCGGACAACTTCCTTTTCATGCGTTCGCTCCCTGCGCATCCCGGTATTGGTTGGGTGTTTGCTTCACTTGTTTCTTGAAGGCCGTGCTGAAGTAGTTCGGATCGTCGAATCCAACCTTGGCAGCCACTTCATACACCTTCAGATTGGTGGAGAGCAGCAATATTTTCGCTCTGTCGATGCGGGCGCGGATCATCCAATCTTGAAAAGGAATCCCGAAAATCTGTCGAAAGAGGGTGGACAGATACGTTTGACTCAGCGCGACTTCCTGGGCCAGCTGCACCAGGGAAAATGCCGGATTTGACAGCTCCCTGTCGAGTACACGCGAAATGGCAACAGCATATTCGTTGTTCCGGTTCTGCGCGCTTTCGTCCCGGGTGAGTTGGAAAGCTGTGCTGAACGCTTCTTTGCGCTGACGATCCGCCTTCACCGACGCAATCAGTTTGGTGAGGATTTCATGGATGTCCTTTCTGGAAACAGGCTTCAGAACAAAATCATCCACACCGGTCTTCAGGGCGGTCACGGCATATTCGAAATAGTCATATCCGGTGATGATGGCAATATGCGTTCCGGGACTTTCCTCCTTGACGGCTTTGGCAAGCTGCAGCCCGTCCATGCCGGGCATGTTGATATCTGCCAGCATCATATCAGGTTGATGGTCTTTTGCCAGCTTCAAGGCATTCAGACCATCTGCCGCCTCCCATATCGCTTCAATGCCCATGGCTGCCATATCGATTCGTTCCAGAATCCCCTTGCGGATGAGCGGCTCATCGTCCACAATCAATAAACTCATCATTGAAGAAGCACCTCCGGTCATCCGGTGTGTGCCCTTTATGCGGCACCAATGTCCAGAGTATATCAAATGGTTGCGCATCAGCATAGTTTCCATGTGATTCCTTGGTTTTGACAAGCGCGACAAAGGGAAAGAATCATTGGATATCAGCTTATGTGGAATACCGGCGGGAGGTTGGCGGATGGATGAACGCAAGGGGATCCTTTTGGAGAGCGGCACCAATGAACTTGAAATTGTGGAGTTCCGCATCGGTGAGAACTCGTTCGGCATCAACGCGGCGAAAGTCAAGGAAATTGTCCGGTTCACGCCTGCCACACATACTCCGCTTTCTCATCCCTGCATCCGGGGTGTCATCATGCTGCGGGATCAGGTGATGAATGTGATCGATTTGCCGAAATACCTGCATATGGAGGAGCCGGACAGCAATACAATCAGCCTTTATCTCATTGCGCAGTTCAATCAACTCACCGTTGCCTTTCTGGTGCATGGCGTCGACCGCATCCACCGTTTTTCATGGAAGGATATCGAACCGCCGGCCAAAGGCCTCAGCCAGCGCAAGGACAGTTCCGTCACCGGCATCGTGAAGATGCCGGATCGGATGATTCTGATCCTCGATTTTGAGCGGATCATGATGGACATCAGCCCGGAAACGGGTATTCAGGCATCGGAGATCGAAGCCATGACCTCACGCGCGCGAAGTGACCGGCATATCCTGCTGGCAGAGGATTCCGCCCTGCTTTCGAAGATGATCCTGACCGCTCTCGAAAAGTCAGGCTATGTACAGGTCACGGCTGTACAGAACGGGCAGGCCGCCCTGGAACAGCTGATTCGTTGGCGGGATGACCCGGATGTTCCGCTGGAAGAACATGTATCCTGCGTCATCACGGACCTTGAAATGCCTCAGATGGATGGCCACAGTCTGACGAAAACCATCAAGGAAGATCGACGGCTCTGCGGGTTGCCGGTCATTATCTTCTCCTCCATCATCGATGAGCAGATGCGGCTCAAGGGAAAAGAGGTCGGTGCTGACGAACAGATTTCAAAACCGGAGATCGGCCGGCTGGTGAGCATCATTGACCGGCTTGTGCTGCGCGGAGCCTAATGAGAAGGAACGTTTCATGAGGGTTGGGCCAAAAACATGGAGAATCATGACGTGTGCCATGACATGCCTGGTCCTGCAGCTGACAGCCTGCTCGCAGGATGCCGGACAGATGCTGCTGCGGCGAGATTTTGCGGAACTGCAAATCAGGCATAAGAACCTCCAGAAGGAAAAAGAGGAACTGGTCAGGGAGAAACAGGATCTGCTGACCCGTAACCATGAATTGGGGGAGAAATTTCAGAAATCCCTTGAAGAGAACGATGTGCTCATTCAGGAGAATGAGGCGCTTCAAAACGATGCTTTCACTGTGAATCTGATGAATGATCCCCTGTTTGCCTGGGCCTGGGAAGCGGAATGGGACATGTTCGAAATCGAGTCGGATGGTCAGGTCCTCAGCCTGGAACCGCAGATGAGGACCCATATTCGACCGCACGATTTTATCGGTACGGTCAACAATGGATTTGCGCCGGAGGCGATGTCTGCGATTGGGAGATACCGATTTGTCAAGAATGGCGCCACCTATGAAATCGAAGTGTTTGGCCGGAATCTTTTCAAATACGGGGATGACTTTTACGCGTGCAGTGCGGATGTGACAGCCCCGAGCCTGGCCTTTCTGCCCCCGAAGGCAGCATGGCTGGAATCGGATGATTTGCTTGCCTGTTTGTATGAAAGTCCATTGGTTGTCATGGAAACTCCGCTATTTCTGCCGAGTTGGCGCATACAGGGGCTGGCTCTTTCACTCGGCAGGCATGATGTCGTTCCGGCACCGGCAGCAGACAGCCTCGGGAACAAGGGGAGAACGATTCAATTCTACTTATATGGGAAATCCATGACAATGGAATTCTATCCTGAATATGTTCATCTGCAAAAAGACAAAAAGGAGCTATGGATCAGAACATCGGCATTTGGAAGCGGGGAAACAATTTTCACGGCAGGATAACCGGTATGACTGTCCCACAGGTCCGTCTGCGACCATGAAAGGCGAAATGATGGCAATCGGAAAAAAGGCTTGCAGCGAAATCATCAGCATGCAAAACAGGGATCGGGATCTGAAAGACGCCGCAGTTCGACGCATCGTGGAAACCCAATGTCGGATTGCCGTGCTGGATCAGGCCGGGCCGCATTTGAACGCAGTGCTGGAATGGAATCCGGATGCGGACGGGATAGCGGCGGGACTGGACCGGGAACGCGCGGAAATCGGCGTGTCGGGCCCGCTGCACGGCATTCCTGTCCTCTTGAAGGACAACATCGGAACCGGGGACGCGATGCACACGACCGCCGGTTCCCTGGCTCTGGCGGACAGATATGCCCCCGCCGACGCCATGGTTGCTTCCCGTCTGCGCTCCGCGGGCGCAGTTCTGTGTGGGAAGACGAACATGACCGAGCTTGCGAATTTCATGACGGAAAACATGCCGAACGGATATTCGTCACGGGGTGGAACAGTCCGGCATGCCTGGAAGGAGAATGGGGATCCGTCGGGGTCCTCCACAGGCTCTGCCGTCGCGGTGGCTGCCGGATATGTTCCGTTGGCTGTCGGGACTGAAACATGCGGTTCCATCATCAGTCCGGCGATTCAGGCGGGGATAGCCGCCTTGAAGCCCACGATCGGCTGGGTCAGCCGAAACGGCATCATTCCGATTTCCCCGTCTCAGGATACCGCGGGACCGATGGCGCGAACCGTCCGGGATTGCGCATTGGCTTTTTCGATCATGGCCGGATACGATCCGGCGGATCCGGTCACGGAAACCTGTATCGGAAGGTCTGTTCCGGGCTTGCTTGACTGCTCCGCCCATGAGGGGGGACTTGCCGGTATCCGTCTCGGCATTTTCCTCCAGGACGAAAACGGGACCGAGACGAAATTTCCGGCTTTTCATGCTGCCCTTGGAATCCTGGAAAAACTTGGCGCGGAACTCGTCCCGTTTGCCCCGCCGCCAGTGGATGAGAAGGACATGCTGGAGGTCCTTCTCCATGAATTCCGACCCGCATTCGACGCAACACTGCGGGAGGATGCACAGTCCGTGAGAACGATGGCTGACTTGGCTGCCTTCAATCTGCAGCATCCGGCATCGTGCCTGCAGTACGGTCAAATCTGGATCGACAAGGCACTGGCATTGCATCGTCCCATGTTGACCGAAGCATATTCGGACGCCCGGGGAAGAATCCGCACCGCGCTTGTCGAACTGGAACGTCGCTTCACGGAAGGGAACGCCGAACTCTCCGGTGCGAAAGGCGGATTGGATGCCGTGGTTTCTCCGAACGGTCTTTTTGTTTTCCCCGTGACAGGTGCACCAGCCCTGACCTTCCCGGTCGGATTCGACGAATCGGCCGGAATACCGGTTCCGCTGGTTCTGAACGGGCTGCCTTTTTCCGAAGCAAAGCTGTTCGGCATAGGCGCAGCGCTGGAAGACGCCGTGCGTGCTGAATGGCAGCCGGTCTGGCCGTTTTCCTCGTATGCGCGATGAGCAGGATAGACCCTTGATGCTTCGCCTTGAATCACCAGGAAGACCTCTAATTGCTGCGCAATTAGAGGATAGGTATAGAATGAGAAGGGCGGTCCGAACCGTCCGGATTCGGCTTCCAGCTGAAACCGGAGGAACTGGACGAATTGGATGCCGCATTGGCGGAAATGATGTAAGGTCCTGGAAAGACCCAGGAGAAGGCACCTCAGACAGAGAACACCGGAGGATATTGGCATGGGCAAGTGGTGGGATGGGTACGATTGGCGCTTTGTACAAACCAATCTGCGGGAAATCGACATGGCGGACATCGATGCGGAGCGGTATGTTTCGGAATTGAAGGCTTTTGATGCCACCATCGCCATGATCAATACATCCGGAATCATCGCCAGCTACGGGACCAAACTGCCCTTTCATACCCAAAGCGCGTATCTGACCGGAGACAGCCTGCAGGACATCATCGCGGCCTGTCATCGCGAAGACATCCGGGTCATGGCACGGACGGATTTCTCCAAAGTACGCCGCCCGCTGTATGAAGCACATCCCGAATGGGCTTATGTGGGGATTGATGGCAACATCGTGGACTATCAGGGCGATGTTCATGTATGCCTCAACAGCGAGTACCAGCAGATCCATGCATTGGACATCATCCGGGAGACGCTGGAGGAACTGGATGTCGACGGCATCTTCTTCAACATGGGCGGTTATGTGACGAGTGATTACAGCGGTGTCCAGCACGGGATCTGCCAATGCGCGGGTTGCCGGAACCGTTTTTCGGAAATGTACAATCTGCCGCTGCCTCAAATGGCGGATCTGCAGGATCCGGTTTATCGCAAATACATGAGTTTCAAGAAGAAGACATCCCGGATGTATGCGGAAAAAGTCTGCCGGTTCATCAAATCGATACGCCCGGAAATCCTCATCAATCATGATCTCCATACCGAGCAAAGCGGATTCATCCGGCAGGAATCAAACACCGCCCTCGATCGCGCGCTGCCTTCCTGGCAATACAGCGGGTCCGAGAACACCAAGTGGGTCCGTGGCTCCTACCCGTCTTTCATATCCAGCAATACATCTGTTGATTTCATCGATTTTCCGACACGCCATGTCACAGTCTCGCCGTATCAGCAGGAACTTCGGCTCTATCAGAACCTTGCGAATGCGGGCTCGCTGGACTATTATCTGATCGGGCGTCTGGACAACCATGCGGACCGATCGGGCTTTGCAGGGGTACAGCGTGTCTTCCGGTTCCAGAAGGAAAATGAAATCTTTTATCGGGACAACCATGCGGACTGCGATACGGTGCTTCTCGCCGAGGAGCACTGGGGTGGGCATGGCGATGGGGATATGGCGGAATTCTTCGGATTATACAGGGTGCTCACGGAAATGCATCAGCTTTTCGATGTCATGGTGCTTCCGCAGGTGAAGGAAGGAGGGCTGTCCAAGTACAAAAAAGTCATTCTGCCCAATCTTCAAAACCTTGATACGGAAACAGTCCGTATTCTGGATGCTTTTGTGGCGGACGGACATGTTCTGCTGGCTACCGGAAGGACCTCCTGTGCGGACGAAGCGGGTGAATTGCGCGAAAATCCTGCCTTGCAGAGCCTGGGCATTCTTTCAGGCGGGACAACGCTGAAGGCAAGGGGAGCTTACTTCACCGTGCAGGACAAAAAGACATTTTCCCGTTTTCACGACTGCGACCTGATTGTTCTGGACGGAGACTACCAGCAGACGACCTATGCGGAGGGGACGCGGAAGTATCTGAGACTGTTGCCTCCTCAGGCATTTGGTCCGCCGGAACGCTGCTATCCGCTGACCGGACCCACCGAACATCCAGGTGTTGCGGTTCATGCCTTCGGCAAAGGTCAAGCCATCCACATTCCCTGGTTGCCGGGTCGATTCTTTCATCGACAGGGTTATCCCAATACGTCCGGATTCCTGACGGATGTCTTCGAAAATCTGATGGGCCTTCAACCGGTTGGCGGGAATCTTCCACCCATGGTGGAAGCAACTTTGCTGAAAAGCGGGGACGGTTCATTCCGCCTCTTCCATCTGATCAACAACAATGGACACTTCGGCAACAGTTTTTTCGAGCCGACGCCGATTCATGATCTTGTCTGCGAAATCCCGATGCCGGTGGATCCGGTTTCGATTCGAAGTCTTGTGGGCGGAGAAGAGAAGGACTTTACCTGGCGTGCCGGCTGGCTGACAGTCCGCTTCAAGAAACTGGACCGGTTTGAAGCCCTGCTGATACGATGAACAGGCCGGCTGTCGGCTCAAGAAGGAGGAAAAGATGATATATCCGATGAAAAACTATCTGCGGGCGGGTTTGATCCATTTCATGGCCTATCCGGAGGTGATGAAGGGGGAGGGACCGATTCTGGAAACCCTGAAGGCCATCCTGAAGGACGATTATTTCGATGCGGTGGAGGTCACCTGGATGAAGGACCCCGCTGTGCGCGAGAAGGCGCGTGACCTTCTGCGAACCTCGCACATCAGTGTCGCATACGGGGCGCAGCCGCGTCTGCTCACGACCGGACTGAACATCAACGATTTGAATCCTGACGGCCGTCAGGCAGCCGTCAGGATATTGAAAGAGGGGATGGAGGAGGCCGTTTATCTCGGAGCCGAGGGCTTTGCGTTTCTCAGCGGCCATTATGAGGAGGCACGCAAGGAGGAAGCTTACGCGGCGCTCCTGTCCTCCACGCAGGAACTGTGTGCCTTTGCCCGGGAAAAGGGATGCCCCCGTGTGACGCTTGAAGTGTTTGATTATGATGTGGACAAGGCCAGTCTGGTCGGACCTGCCCCTCTTGCCAAACGCTTTGCGGAGGATATGGCGAAATCCTGCGACAACTTCGGCCTGCTGGTGGATCTCAGCCATCTCCCCCTTGTCCGGGAATCGCCGGAGGAAGCCATCCTTCCGGTCCGTGAACATCTGGTCCATGCGCACATCGGAAACTGCGTGGTCCGGAATCCGTCCTGGCCGGCCTACGGGGATGTCCATCCGCGCTTTGGTTTCCCGGGCGGCGAGAACGACGCCGGGGAGGTTGCCGCATTTCTTCGCGTGCTGCTGGACATTGGTTTCCTGAATACCCAAAATCCTCCGATTCTGAGCTTTGAAGTAAAACCATTTGGTCAGGAGGATCCGGAACTGGTCATCGCCAACGCAAAGCGGACCCTGAACCGGGCTTGGGCAATGCTGTAGGCGTGCTTATTTCCGGTATTGACCCGGGGTTCTTCCCGTCTGTTTCCGGAAGATGGCGTAGAAATGCTTGATGTCGTGAAATCCGCAGGACAAGGCGATATCCGTCACTTTGTCGTGTGTGGTGGACAGCAGATGGATGACTTCGTCAATGCGTAATTTCTGCAGATGGTCGCTGAATTTCATTCCCGTGACTTCCCGAAAAAGACGGGAAAAATGATTCTTGCTGACGAAGCTCTGCATGGCGACATCCTCAAGCCGGAGCGCGGAGGAGGCGTGTTCCTGCATGTAGGCGATGGCACGGTTCACCAGCTGCCTGTGAAAATCGGAGGAAGGGTGCGGATCGGATTCAGCCGCTCTGTTTTCTTCCATCAGACGGAACATCTTGATGAGCAGGGTGATTAAAAGGGCACGGATGATATCCGGATACCCTTTTTTTTCATCCTGATATTCCTTGTGCATGGCGGAAAACAGGGTGCCGAACTCCCTGAAATCCGTCCCGGACAGGTGCAGGTCCGCTTCCGGAACACCAGATTCCTGAAAAAGCGATCGAAACAGATAAGAAGAGGTGACATCCGAAAAATGCGCTACGCCAAGCAGGGACGCATCCAGAAAAGCGGGTGTGAAAACACAGTTGCAGACGACGAGTCTCTGGGCTTCATTGTGACTGTTGTCCTTGTCGGCGGATGGTTCGGCAGTTTGTCCGGCGGATTGTTCGGGGTTTGATCCTGTGAAGAAGCCATGTGGAACATCATGGTTGATGAGAAACAGATCACCGGCCTGTGTTCTGTATTTTGCCTCCCCGACCTGATGCAGGCCGGTTCCGGAAATCACGCAGGCGATTTCGATGAAATCATGACGGTGCATCACGCCCATGTAGTCCTGAAAAGTCTCGTCGGAGCGGTTCACATACACCTGGATGCCCTCGCGGAAGAGGCGTTTTCCATACAGGATGGGGGTTGTGGCGTCGTTCATGTCCGAAAGTCCCCGTATCATCAGATTACCGGGAAGTACGCAACTGTTTCCCGGCGAACAGCTTGATGAAAGTTGATGCGCACGCATTCCTCTTACTTTTTCTCAGCATATCATACCCACGCGTTCCATGATATTCTTACCTTGCACGCAGGAGCAGGACACGAAAAGGCGCATGCCTGGTCATCGGTCCGAACCTGTGTGAAAACAGGAAAGGCGGATCTGTCGGATGAGATATGAACCATTGAGCCATGTAAACCTGTCCCTCTTCAAGGAATTCTGCGTGAAGCACAAGCCCGATCTGGATGATTCCTTCCTGACGGAAGAAGACCTGTCGGAGTTCGTTCCTTCTCCCGAATCACCGACTTGTCTGGCCTTTGAGGGGGACAAGCTGGTTGCCGCCGCATCCCTGCTGATGGATGAATACCATTTGAGGGGAAAGCGGGCCAGGTTTCGTATCTTGTTCAGTGAAATACCGGACAGCGGCATATACCGGACCCTGCTTGATGCGGTACGCCCGGAAAAGGGTGCTGTCGATTCCTGGTTTCTGTTTGTGAGGGATGGTGCCGCCGATTTGATGGCATGTGTTCGTGAGGCAGGCTTCCATCTTGAGCGCACCAGCCATATTCTTGTCAGGGAGGCTCTGCCTGTTGCCGCAGCAGACAGTCCGGACGGCTACGGAATCCGGCCCTTCGCATTCGGACAGGATGAAGAAGCTTACGCGGAAATCCGCAATGCCGCATTCGCCAATCTGATGGGTTCAAGCACCCCGCTGACAGTCAAGGATGTCGCGGCCATGGAGCAGGATGGCGATGCCATTCCTGGCGGAATTTTCTTTCTGGAAGAAGCCGGTCGGCCGATTGGCGTGGTCCGCACCGTTCGGGACCCGGGGGAAGGCGAGGATGGTCCGATGCTGGAGATAGGTCCTTTGGCCATATTGCCCGGTTTTCAGGGAAAAGGCTTCGGCACGCTGCTCCTGCGTCATGCCCTGCGATTTGGCACGGAACAGGCCGCGCTTCCCAGAGCGGTTCTGTCCGTCAACGCGGAGAATGCACCGGCCCTCGGTCTATACCTGCGTGAAGGATTCACGGTTTTGATGGGGTTATCCTGCATGCAGCAGGATTTGTTGTAAGATGTTGCTTTTTATGGGAATATGTACCACAAAAAACCCTGATTGTGGCAGGATTGTCCTGCTTTACAGGTCCAGCGCCACGGAATTTTTCGTTTCGTGGGATTGAAGGGCTGCCGTGAGAAGCGCGTGCGAGAGGCGGGTTTCTTCCGGCGTGAAGCATCCGAAGGCAACGGGGACTCCTTCGATTTCCTGCAGGAAGGCTGCCCACATCTGGAGGATGGAATCTGAAAAACCGAATTCGAAGATGTCTCCGGTGATGGTCGGGAAAAGCGGCTTGCTGCCGATCACAACCCGGGACCAGGCCTGGTCCTTGCCTTCGGAATGCAGGTAGTGGAAGGCGTTGGGGTCTTCCGAAGTGAAATGGGCGGATGCCTCCATACCGGTCACCCGCAGATACCAGTCATTCGTCGAGCCGGGTGAAAGCCTCTTGGTTTCCAGAAACATCGGAAATTCATGGCCGGTGCGATCTTCGCAGGTGCAGACCAGTGTGGCGTTGTCATAGGTGTCGCAGGCGGTTGTTCCGCCCTTTCCGTCCGGGCGTTCCGTCACCACATCCGACAGGCAGGCATACACCCTTTTCGGGACCCATCCCACCCGGAAGGGGACATGCTGCGTGTGGATTCCCAAATCGCCCATGCAGCCATACTCTCCGTTGATGGCTTTCTTGCGCTTCCAGTTGATGGGCTTCGTCACATCCAGATCACTGGCGTGGTTGAATCCGGCTTTGACTTCCAGCATGCGTCCGAAGCGGTCCTCCTGAATCCAGCGAATCAGCATCTGGCAGGCAGGATAGTAGGGAAACTCGCTGGCACAGCGCACGGTGACTTCCGGATGCTGCCGGATGGCATCCAGAATGTTGGCATTGGCCTTCTGGTCGATGCCAAAGGGCTTTTCACCGAGCAGATGCTTCCCGGACCGGATGACATCGATATAGACCTGTTCGTGCAGCACATGCGGCAAGGCACAATAGATGGCGTCAATGTCCTCGCGGACAAGCAAGTCCTTATAGTCTGCCGTCACCGTCACGATGGTTGAAAAATTGCTGACGAACCAGGAATGGGAAGTTGCGTTGGTGTCGCAGATGCCCACGATTTCCGGCCGGGGTATGTCCGAGGTCAGATGACACCATCTGGCGCTGGCGCTTGCGAATTCCCGTCCCATCAGACCGCAGCCGATGATGCCGAACCGGATTGTCCTGCCCATGATTTTTCTCCTTGCTGTCGAGTTTGATGATAAGGGCTAGTCAGCTTTTGCGATGATCAGCGTCATGTTCTTCTGGATGCATGCCGCTGCAAAGACATCCGTGAGGCCTGCGTCCGTGATGAGGGTCCCGATCTCTGAAACAGCCGCATAACTGACAAAGGAGCGCTGTCCGAATTTGCTGGAATCCAGCAGCACATGACTTTCATCGGACCGCCTCATCACGACCTCGTTGAGTTTCGCCGTATCGGTGTCCGTCGTCATGTACCCCTCGTCCAGAACCAGCCCGTCCGCGCCCAGAAAGGATTTCTTGTAGAGAAACTGTCCCACGAACCGCTCCGCGGGATAACCGGCGAATGCTTTCCGGCCTGCATGATACTCGCCGCCGATCAGGATGACCGGACAGATGCCCTGCAGGACGAGAAGATTCGCAAAGGAATTGGTGATGAACCTGGCGCCGCGGAGCTGGTGCGCGGACACGCGCTGTTTGATGGCAAGCGCCATTTGGAGCAGGGTGGTTCCACTGTCCAGATAAACGACATCGTCATCCTGAATCATATCTGCCGCGCATCGGGCAATCTGCTTTTTTTCGGAAAGGTTCCTGCTTTCCAGCGCATCAAAGGAGTATTCGGGTCCTTTTGGCGAGACAAGGTGGATGCCGCCATGCGTGCGGACGTACTTTCCGGTTTCCTCCAGCTTGATGAACAGCCTTCTGGCGCTGGACAAGGAGATTCCGAGCATGGCCGTCACTTCTTCAATCGACAGCTTGTTTCCCTGATTCAAGGTCTGCAGGATTCGGGATTCTCTTTCCTCTGTTTTCGACATGCATTTCACCCGTGGTGTTCCATGATCCATGTGTTGGGTATTTCTTGCTGTATTCTATTTGAAATGACGGAAAAAGTCAAATTCGATGAATAAGTTTCGAAATAATGAATGAAAAATTCAAAAAATAAAGGAAATTGCTTGAGAAACCTTGACATATGAAAGAAAACGTCATAGGATTGGCGCATATTGACATGATGCCGATCTGTCTTTTCTGGATATGCTGGGTTTCGACAAAAACCTCTGCAAGGCAGCGAACCGGGAGGGAAGAACATGCCGACTTGTTCACAAAGCATGCAGCTGGCATTGGACACGCTCCATAGGGAAAAGACAAAAGGGATTCCCACCGGTCTGGTCCATGTGATGGAGCACGGCATGATAGAACGACTGGCGTGCGCGGAACCCGGGGAATACGCAAAAGACCCGTATGGCGTATACATGAGGATGCTGGAACAGATCGGCGTCAACATGGTGGATCAGATGCTGGCGGAAAACCCCCTGTCGATGGGAGACAAGGGGTATGAAGGCGGGGGCGGCGGCGCAACCACCGGCGGCATTCCTGAACTGGATGGCATGGTGATTGACTCTCCGGAAGCTTGTGTGGCGCATTTGGAACGGTTTGCGTTTCCGTTGCTGGAAAAACAAATCCGGTGCTTCGATGAAAGGCAGGTCATTCAGGATGTTGTCACATTGGAATCCCAGGCACAGCGGCTTCTTGGACCCGACATCCTCAAGGCGGGATACGATCATCTGCTTTTTCCCCAGCTTGCCTATTACCGGTACGGTTATGAAAGCTTTCTGATGGCTTATGTTCTATATCCCGAAGTGATGGACCGCCTGTTCGGATTGCAGGCGGAATATGCGGTCCTGCACAACCGGGCGGTGGTCAAGGCGTTCCAATGGGCCGGACTTCCGCTGTATCATCGGTTGGATCACGACATGGCGGATTCGAGGGGTCTGCTGGTCAGTCCGGCATCTCTGGAACGGTCATGGGCCGGTCACTTCGCCCGGTCCATCAAACCGGCGGTGGATGCGGGGTTCACACTCCTGTGGCATTGCGATGGAAATCTGATGGATTTGTTCCCGCTTCTATTGGAATCCGGAGTGAATGGCTTTCAGGGATTCCAGTACGAAGACGGTATGGATTATGTGAAAATCTGCCGGATGAAGGATCGGGAAGGCCATTCTCTGGTGATTCAGGCCGGCGTGTCCGTGACACGGGAGCTGCCGTTGGGAAAACCGGAGGATGTCCGCCGACAAATGCGCTTTCTCGTGGAGAACGGCCCTGAAACCGGTTTGTTCCTGTCCATGTCCAGTTCATGTGCGCCTGGAACACCCTGGGAAAACATCAGGACCGCTGTGGACGGATTCAACCATTATCGGAAGGTCGGAAGAGGATGAAGCGAGGATGAAGAGAGGATGAAGAGATGACAGGATCAGGAGTTCGAATCGGGTTGCTGCCTTTGTACCTGGCGCTATACGACACGGCCAGTCCGGAAGTGCGGCCACGCATCAACGGCATCTACGCACAAATGGCGGACAGCCTCCGCGATCATGGCATGGACCCGGTCTGCGTGCCGATCTGCAGGGTGGAGGAAGAGTTTCGGACTGCCGTCGATACCTTCGAAAGGGAAGAAGTCTGCGCCGTCGTCACGATTCACCTGGCCTATTCCCCTTCCCTGCAGTCCATCGAGGCCCTATGCCGCATCAGGGTCCCACTCATCGTACTGGATACCACTGTAACAGCGGATTTCGGAAGCGGAACGGAACCGGATGAAATCATGTACAACCATGGCATTCATGGGGTTCAGGACATGTGCAACCTGCTCCTTCGCCGCGGGAAGAAGTTTTTCCTTGAGGCGGGGCATTTCGAGCAATCCGATGTCCTGTCCCGGGTCGGGAAATTGTGCATGGCGGCCAGTGCCGCGCAACGGATGCGAAGCGCCCGTGTCGGCATTGTCGGTCAGCCGTTCGATGGGATGGGTGATTTTCAGATTCCCTTCGAGGAGCTGAAGGACTGCATCGGCATGACGGTTGTTCCTTTTCCGGGGGAGAGGGGCGGCATCATCGGGAATGACCAGCCGGAGTCCATCCTCGCACAATCAAGAATCAATGCCGAGATGGAAAGGGACCTGCGGGATTTCGAGCCGATTTCCTATGATAGAAACATCCATGACCGAACGGTTCGGGCGGGGCTTCGGCTTCGGGACTGGATAGCGGAGGAGAAGCTGACCGCGTTCACCGTGAATTTCCTTGCCATCACCCGGAATTCTGGATTCGAATGCGTTCCTTTTCTGGAAGCCGGCCGCCAGATGGCCGAGGGCATCGGGTATGCCGGAGAGGGAGATGTGCTGACAGCCGCCTTGATCGGGGCGTTGGCATCCATCCACCCGCAGACGACCTTCACGGAAATGTTCTGCCCGGACTGGCAGGGAAACACCTTGTTTCTGAGCCACATGGGGGAGATGAATCTCAGGATTGCGGCTGGCAGGCCAAGACTGATGGAGATGGATTTTCCCTATACAGACGCCAAGAATCCCATGGTGGCGTATGGCAGGTACATGCCGGGCATCGCGGTGCTGGTGAATCTGGCCCCGTCGGCAGGCGGAAGGTTCACGCTCATTCTGAGCCGTGTTGAGGTGCTTGATGTCAAAAGTGAAGACAAAATGGCCGACAGCATCCATGGATGGATCAGACCTGCGTTGCCGATTGCCGCGTTCCTGAAGGAATACAGCCTGGCAGGAGGAACCCATCATCTGGCCATGGTATACGGGGATGTTCTGGATGACCTGATACCCTTTGGAGAAATGATGGGATTCGACGTGAAGGTCATCGGGAGGACAAGACCATGATGAATGTGACAAGGTCTCTGACGGAGCTGCTGGGCGAGGCGTATATGAGCGCCGTCAGGAACTGTGCGATATCTTTGAATGGCATGGCGGCTGAAACGGCGGAACAACTGGCCGGGGAACCCGTCAGCTTTTTCAGCCAGGCGGATCAGGAACGACAGGATGCTTTGCTGGCAAGGACAGGCACGCAATTCATTCCTGCGTTTGACAATACCAATCATGGCGCGCCCACGGATGCCTTCGGACGGGCAGCAAATCGGAATGCGGCGCCTGTGGGCGGCTTCGGCATCTTCCGGGTCGGGGAGGATGGAAAACTGTACATGACCGCCAAAAGTGAACATTACCACACCTCTCTGGGGCACGGCTTCGGCGGTTACAAGCTCTTGAACACGGCACGGCTCCTCGGCATCCCCAACGCGACACATAACAATACCCGCGGGTATATCACACGCCTGATGGAGCGCGAACTCATCCGGACCGCCAATTCCCTTCCCCGGGAGGATCCGGCGGCCTTGGATGCCTGCCTGCATTCCACTGAACCAAGGGTGCTGAACCGGGTCATCAATCTGGAAACCGGCAGTCTGGCGGTGGAAGCCGGCATCAAGATGATGCTGAACCGGTTCAGCAGACTGGACAAAACATTCGGGGAACCGACTCATGCCGGAAAGACACCGGTTTTCCTGGTGATGGCGGACAATGAGGACGGTCCTGAAGCCAACTACCATGGCACAACCCTCTTCGCCCAAATCCTTCGGGGTATGTGGCCTGATCTGAGAGAATCCTTCGAACGGAACGGAATCTTCAAGACTGTCAGTGTCCGCATCAACGACCTTCCCGACTTCGAACGGAAAATCAGGCAGTACAATCGGGATGGCTTCAGGACGGCGGGTTTCCTGCATGAAATCATCCTGATGAATTACGGCGGCATCCGGCTTTCGGAGGCGTATCTCCGCGGGGCGTACCAGCTTTGCCGGGAATATGAAACACCGACGCTGGTCGATGAAATCCAATCCTGCATGTGGTACAGGGGGATGTTCCTGTATAAGCTGTACCATCTGGAACCTGACTTTGTGATATTGGGCAAGGGCTTTCCCGGCGGCGAGTATCCCGCGTCCAAAATCATCACGACACATGAAATGGATAACCTGAACCTTTTCGGCGCACTTGTCACCAACGGTCAGGAGGAGCTTGCAAGCCTTGCCTATCTGATTACCATGGAATTCGCCCAGGAGAATGCGGAGGAAATCGAAAGACGGGGAATCGATTTCGAAACACGACTGCGGGCGCTTGCCGGAATGTTTCCGTCCTCGGTTGCCGGTATCGGAGGTCAGGGCCATCTGGCAGCCATTCATTTCAAGACCGTGGACATGGCTGTAAAGTTTTCCAAAACCATGAACAGTTTTTGCATCGATGTCAGCGCACAGACCTACAAGGCCAATTGTCCGCCTGCGGCGTTGCTCAAGCTTCCCTTGGTCACATCCCGGAAGGCAATGGATTATCTGCTTGAAAAAATGGAAGAGGCAATGAAATTGCTTTGAACGCTAAGAAACAGGCATGAAATCGCTTTGAATGCGGAGAATCATATCTATGCTGATAATCGGAATCGATGTTGGAACAACCGGATGCAAAGCCATCGTGATGGACGAATCCGGCATGCCTGCCGGAAGCGGGTATTGGGGATATGGTCTCGTCACGGGTACCGGCGGACGGGTGGAACAGGACCCGCAGGACTGGATTCGCGGGATGACGGAAGCAGTCCGCCAAGCTGTCGAGGGACTGGATCCCTCCGAAATAGGCGCATTGTCCCTGTCCACCCAGGCAGCCAGCTCCCTGCTGGTGGACGAGGCGTTCCGACCGCTGACGCCAGCCATCACCTGGATGGATGGGCGTGCCGTCGAACAGCGGGATGCACTGGAAAAGGAGCTCGGAGGCGAATTTCTTTATCGGACGACCGGGTGGATTTCGCATGCTTCGCTGGATATGGCAAAGGGACTTTGGTTGTCGGAACATGAAACGGACCTTTTTCAGGCAGCCGCCTATTTTGTTACCACGTTGGAGGTCATGAATCACTTCCTGACAGGCGCCATCGCCATTGACCCCACCAATGCCGCCATGCGTCAGATGATGGATATCGGGACGAACCAATGGCACCCTTCCATCCTGAAGGCTGCGGGCATGGAAACGGCCATGCTGCCGCCAATCCTTCCCACCGGTGCTTTTCTGGGATGCCTGACAGAAGAGGCGGCGGAATCCCTGGGCCTGCACGAACGGGTCAAAGTTTACAATGGCGCGCATGACCAGTATTGCGGCGCGTTGGGAGCCGGCATCCTCAAGCCGGGCGAGGCAATGCTTTCCACGGGAACCGCCTGGGTTGTCATGGCTGTGTCGGAACAACCTGTGTTTTCCTCTTCCCATATCTCTCCCGGGCCACATGTCATTCCGGGATTGTATGGGGCACTGGCATCGCTGCCTGCTGCGGGAGCCTCGCTGGATTGGTTGAAGAACAACATCACGGGCGGGAGTTATGCGGAAATCGACGGAAGCGTCTTGTGTCGGGTTGAAAAGTCATCGGATCTTTTTTTCTTACCCTTTTTGGCAGGCGCCTGCTTTCCGTCGTTGAATACCAACGCCAAGGCGGCTTTTCTGGGAATGGATCTCGATACGGACAGGATGGATCTGGCGCTGGCCTGCATGGAGGGCGTGGCCTTTCAGCTTCGGATGGCGCTGGACGAGTATGAATCCAGTGGCCTCATGGTGACGGATCTGCGGGTAACGGGCGGCGCCGTCAACAGTCTGGCGTGGACAACCATTCTGGCGGCTGTCTGTGAAAAACAGAACATCGGCATTCTGGATGCCAGAGATACGCCCGGTCTTGGAGCCGCCTGCATCGCAGCCGTGGGGGCAGGGGTGCATCCGGATTACGGACGGGCGGCATCGGCATTTGGCAAGGGATTCCGCAGGATGGATGCCGACACGGGTCTGGTCTGCCACTATCAACGGAAATACCGGCGTTATCTGGCCAAATGGCTTGCTATGAATCTGGCCGAAGAGGCCTGTGACAGGGAAAACAACGAAACGCCCGACCTGAATAATGAACAGAGGGTTTGAAAGAAGTTCGTACCGAACCGACTCAGTTTCTGGAATGAAACGCCCTGCAGGAAAAGAGGAGATGCATGAACAGCTGGTTTGTCAGAGATGAAAACGATGCGCGCTATTATGCGGAACATATTGAGAACCGTCTCCCGGAATCTGTTTTCGACGCCCATGTTCACCTCAATCTGCCGGAACATGTCGAGAAGGTGAGTGCGCAGACGGTTGCCGGAGATTGGGCGCTTCAATGCGGGATGTCGATGTCGTATGAAGAGGCTGTGGCATATCATGAAGCTTTGTTTCCGGATGTCGCGATGAAGATGCTTGCGTTGCCCCTGCCATTGGCTGAGGCGGACATGCCCGCCAACAATGCATACCTCGCGGGCCTGGTCGGAGAAAACAAGGTAACAGCGCTCATGGGCATCAGACCGGAATGGGATGCGGAATCGGTCGAGAAACAGCTCCTGGAAGGTGAATTCGCAGGATTCAAGCCATATCCCTATATGGCGGCTTCCGAAAAAGGGGCCGAAGTCAGCATCTTCGATTTTCTGCCGCACCATCATCTGAAGCTGGCGGATCGATATGGCAAGACGGTTCTGCTGCATCTTCCCAGAAAGGGGCGTCTGGCGGATGACGACAACATCCGTGAGATACGGGAAATCATACAGAAATACCCCGGACTTCGACTGGTGATTGCGCATTTCGGACGGAGCTTCAATGTCGTGTATCTGCGGGAGGGCCTGCGGAAACTGGGAACGGACAAGTCGGCGCTTTACTTTGACACGGCCGCCGTCATGAATCCCGCGGTTCATCAGGAAGGCCTGCAGCAGCTGCGGACCGACCAGATTCTTTTTGGCACGGACATGCCCATTCTGCTGTGGCATGGGAAAAGAAAGTGGACGGAAACCGAGTACTTCAACCTTTGCCGTGAAGATTTTCCATGGAACAGGCATCCGTATCCGGAGGATGAGAAAAATTATACCTTTTTCCTGTACGAACAGGTTCGCGCCATGCTGGACGCGCTGGAGCAATCCGGTGCATCCCGGCAGGAGATCGCAGGTGTATTTTTCAAGAACGCATGCAGGGTTTATCAAACCGCCGGAATGAAAACACCCGGTAATCCCTGCAGGGTTTGACGCACCGCCGGGATGGATTCAACCGGTAACGCCAAAGGGATTTCTATCTGAAGGAAGGGTTCCATCCATCATTCATCGGGCAAGTTCCACGGATTCGACAAGAAGGAGGTCACATCATGACAAACAAAATCAAGGTCGGGGTGTTCGGCGCTTATCGGGGAATGACCATGATGAATGTCCTGGCAAGGCACCCGGATGCGGAACTCGTCGCCGTCTGCGACAAATATGTGCCGGCGCTGGATAAATGCAGGGCGCTTGCCAGGGAGACGGGCATCAACCTCACCTGTTATGAGAACTTCGATGATTTTTTCCAGCACGACCTGGATGCGGTGGTGCTGGCCAACTATGCCAATGAACACGCCCCCTTCGCCATCCGGCTGCTTCTGTCGGGCCGGCATGTGGTCAGCGAGGTGCTGCCGGTGGAAACCATGGCACAGGCAGTGGCTCTGGTGGAAGCTGTGGAGAAGAGTGGAAAGATATATGCCTATGCGGAAAACTACTGCTATTTTTCCGCCACGCAGGAAATGAAACGGCTGTACCGGTCCGGAGCGGTCGGTGAATTCATGCACGGGGAAGGAGAATATGTGCATGATTGCGAATCAATCTGGCCATCCATCACCTATGGAGAGCAGGATCATTGGCGCAATCGCATGTACGCAACCTATTACTGCACGCACAGCCTGGGTCCGATTCTCACCATCACCGGCCTGCGGCCGGTCCGTGTGGTGGGCTTCGAATCACGGCCCGTCGCGAACATGCGTGAACAGGGGTACCGGGCCGGTACCTCCGGCATGATCGTCGCCCAGATGAGCAACGGCGCGACGGTGAAAAGCCTGCACGGCAACCTAAAGCGTGAACCGGGCTCGATCTGGTACGCCATTTATGGGGAAAAGGGCATGATGGAATCCGACCGCTGGCATGAGGGCGTTTCGAAGGTCAATCTCTTTACGGAAGGCAATGACCTGACGGCAACGGAAGTCAGCTACCGGCCACGTCCGGTCGTGGATTCGACCTTGGCCAAACTGACTTCCACACATGGCGGTGGTGATTTCTACACCATGCACTATTTTCTGGAGAAAATCCTGGGAAGGCCGGCGGGCGAAAACTGCATTGATGTTTATCAGGCGCTGGACATGGGTGTTCCAGGCATTCTGGCCTTCCGATCCATCTGTCAGGGAAACATGCCCATGGAGGTTCCGGATTTCCGGACCCTTGAGGCCAGGGAGAAGTACCGGCATGACAACTGGTGCACGAATCCCTCCGTAGCCGGAGCGGATCTCGCACCATTCACTGCATTCGAATCACCGGACATTTCCGGTGACGTGTATGATAAAGTCAGAAAGGAATGGGAATCGGGCGGGAAATGACGGGTCAGGATAGCTTAAGGGCTGTTATAAAACATTACGAAGTATATCGGCAGACAGGTGATTTTATCCTTCTGCCGAACTTCTCTCTCGTTCGAAAAGACATACCCTTTTTTGATGTTATAGCCTTCATTCCCGAGAAAATGATTCAACGCGCTATGCACTGTGTAGTCTTTTCCTGAGTCAGGGCCTTCAGAAGCCAAGGTCTTCCTTGACCAGCACAACCAGTATGGAACCGGCCGGCGCCGCGCGGTGCAGGATGGTGGTGACGTTGCAGATGCGGTTTGTGGACGCGCAGTTCATGCAGCGGCCCGTGATGGTGCATGGATTTTTTGTGTCAAAACGCAGATTGTTCATGACGGATGCCCTGTTTTGTGCCATTGACATGGCTGCGGAAAGATCCGCGGCTATTTTGTTGACTCCGGCCACCACAATCCGCTTTTTGGGGCCGAAGGTCATCCCGCCGCAGCGGTTCCCGTTCCCGTCTATCAGCACCAGTTCGCCTGTCTGGCTGATGCCGTTGCAGGAACTGACGAAAACATCCGCGGACAGCATGCTGATTTCCCGTTCGCGCTTTGTTTCTGCGCTGATGCCCGCTTCGTAACGGTCTATATAATTCGGGTAATGCTGTACATTGAATGTGTCGAAAAATGAAATCTGATCGAGTGTGCGTGAACCGCCGACACCGATGCTGGAATCCTGCGGGATGGTTTCCGTCAGGATGCGCAGCGCATCCTGGGGGGTATCTGCGCAGACTACGTCGAAGTTCTTTTTTCTGAGTGCACTCATGGTGGTTTCCAGAAGGATTTCATTCAGAAGAATTTTTTCTTTCATGCTGATGCTCGCCTTTCCTGCTGCCTGTTGATTCAAAAGGGGTCCGAAATCATTCCCGGATGATGTATAGGACCTGATGGACCCGTTGTCATTCCCGGATGATGTATCGGACGTTATCATTCCCTGATGCCGTATCGGACCTGATGGACCCGTTGTCATTCCTTGGTGCCGTATCGGCCGTAATGGACAATGCTCTTCAGCGGCATGCGGTCCTGGTCATGCCGGTCGTCCGGCTTGGGCGCGTCCGCTGAATATCCGATTGCCAGAATGTTGATGGGTTCGACTTGGGCCGGAATATTGAATTCCTTCCGGATGACCTCCGGATTGAAGTGGCAGATCCAGCAGGAACCGAGGCCCAGATCCGTTGCCTGCAGCATCATGTGATCCGTAACGATGCTTGCATCGATATCCGCAATATCCTTGCGGTCATAGGAACGTTTCCATGAGGCGCCATGGTCGGCGCAGACTATGATGGCAAGCGGTGCCTTGAACGTGTTCGCACCTGCCGCCAGTCGGGCCAGATCATCTGTTTCCTTCACGACGATGAGCCTCTGAGGCTGCCGATTCGCGCCTGTCGGCGCAAAACGGCCGGATTCGAGGATTTGGATCTGCTTTTCCATTTCCACCGGTCTGTCCTCATATGCCCTGACGGAACACCTTTTTTTTGCAATCTCCCGGAAATCCATCTGCATGCTCCTTTCGAAATGGTGCGTCGTTCATGGACATCAACAAAGCGAGCATATCATACGTGGTTGGCGAAGGGAACATGTGAAACTCATTCGAAAAACAGATGAGAATCGTAGAAAAGACCCATGCGGAAAAGCCGAACCTGATGTAAAATTGTAAACGGATGCTGAATGTCATGGGCCCAATCCTAACGGTCTCCTTCCCAACCACTCCAAGAGAAAACCATTCCAGGAGAAAACCATTCCAAGAGATAACCATTCCCGGAGAGATGGAAAATCGACGCAATACAGGGAAAATGACAAAAAGTGAATCATCCCGACAGGAGGCAATCCATGAAAATGCTAGCCTATGATTTCGGAGCCAGCAGCGGCCGTGCCGTGCTTGGCCATTACGATGGCAGCCGTCTCGAAACTGAAGTGCTCTGGCGCTTTTCCAACGATCCCGTCCAAGTCGGGGATACGCTGCATTGGGACACCCTTCGTCTGCTCCATGAAACGAAGCAGGGACTGTATGCCGCGCAGCGCGCCGGCCATGCGGACCTGTCGGGCATCGGCATCGACACGTGGGGGGTGGACTTCGGACTGCTTGACAAGCGGGGGGCCTTATTGGGAAACCCCGTCCATTACCGTGACATGCGGACCCTCGGGAAGATGGCAAAAGCTTCCGCCCTGCTCACCATGGAAAAAATATATGCACAGACCGGCATTCAGTTCATGGAAATCAACACGCTCTATCACCTCATGGCGTTGGCGGAGTCGCAGCCGGAACTGCTGGAACAGGCTGAAACACTTCTTTTCACCCCGGATCTCATGGGATATTTCCTGACGGGTGAAAAGGTCTGCGAGCGCACCATCGCATCCACCTCCCAGATGTTGAATCCCGTAACCGGGGAATGGGCGTCGGAGATGCTGACCGCTTTGGGCATTCCTGTTCATATGCTGCTCCCGGTGACTGATCCGCTTTGCCGAAACGGCGTGCTGACCCGTCAGAATCAGTCCGAACTGGGTCTTGGTCCGATTCCTGTTCTTTCCGTCGGCGGTCATGACACGGCATCCGCTGTGGTGGCGGTTCCAGCCGACGGCAAGGATTTCGCCTACCTGTCCAGCGGCACCTGGTCGCTGATGGGCGTGGAACTTCCCGCCCCAATTCTCACGGAAGCGGCATTCCGGATGAATGTCACGAACGAGGGCGGCGTGAACCGCACGACACGGCTGCTGAAGAACATCATGGGCTTGTGGATCCTGCAGGAATGCAAACGGGACTGGGACCGCAAGGGCGAAGTTGTCTCGTTCGACGAGTTGGCTGCCGCAGCGGAAAAGGAGGCGGCCTTCCGCTGCCTGATCGATCCGGATGCGCCTGAATTCGGCAAACCCGGGCACATGACCGATAAAATCCGAGATTTCTGCCTGCGCACGGGTCAGCCGGCACCGGAGTCGAAGGGTGCCATCGTCAGATGCATTCTGGAAAGTCTGGCCATGAAGTACAGAAAGACGTTCGGAGAACTGGAATCTCTTACCGGGAAGCGAATCCCTGTCCTGCATGTCCTGCATGTCGTCGGCGGCGGTTCCCGCGATACGCTGCTGAACCGGTTCACGGCCGATGCGCTGAATCGTCCCGTGCTGGCCGGCCCTTCGGAAGCGACCGCCCTCGGCAATCTGGCAGGCCAATTGGTGGCGCTGGGAGAATTGTCAGGTTTGGCAGAGGCCCGTGCCCTGGTCAAACGTTCTGTCGAAACCGTGGCAGTGGAACCGCAGAACCCGTCGGCCTGGGACGATGGGTATGGCAGATTCGAAGCTGTTCTGGCAAAAGGTTGAGAGGTTCGGGATGCAAAGCCCGCTGTCATCCCCCGCATCCCTCGTAAGATTCCCCCGCGCGGGCACCGGTCGGGTCCCGGTAGAATGGTTTCATGGAGATCGCTTGTTTTGCGGTCCGGATGAATGGGCGGACATTGTCCGCAGGGAGCGAGGATATCATGGGAAAAATAAGTGAATTGACGATTCAACAGGCTTATGAAGGCGCGAAGGCCAGATATGCGTTATTGGGTGTTGATACGGATGCCGTGCTGGCGAAAATCATGAAGCAGCCCATTTCCCTGCATTGCTGGCAGGGGGATGATGTGCGGGGCTTCGAGACGGACGCGGGCGGAACTTCGGGCGGCATCCTCAGCACCGGTTCCTATCCCGGTGCGGCGCGGAACGGCGATGAGCTTCGTGCCGACTATGAGAAGGCACTTTCCCTCATTCCCGGCAAGCACCGGGTGAACCTTCACGCCATCTATGCGGAAACGGATGGTGTTTCCGTTCCGCGTGACCAGCTGAAGACGGAGCATTTCCGGAAATGGATAGATTGGGCGAAGAAGCTTGGTGTCGGCGTGGACTTCAATCCAAGCTGCTTCGGGCATCCGATGGCCGCTTCCGGATTCACGGTCTCCAGTGCGGATGAAGAAGTACGCACGTTCTGGATCAACCATGTCAAAGCCTGCCGGGCCATCGCCTCCGATATTGGCAAGGAGACCGGAACCCCCTGTGTCATGAACATCTGGTTCCCGGACGGAATGAAGGATCAGCCGGCGGATCGTCTCGGCTATCGCCAGCGCATGAAGCATGCGATGGACCTCATCCTTCTGACCAAGTACGACCGGAAATACCTTGTCGATGCCTTTGAAAGCAAGCTTTTCGGCATCGGCGTGGAATCATACACGGTTGCTTCCCATGAATTTGTCCTGGGTTATGGCTTGAAAAACGATGTGACTGTCTGCTACGACATGGGACACTTTCACCTGACAGAAAGTGTGGCGGACAAGATCTCCGCCACCTTGCTGTATGCGGATACCCTTCTGCTGCACGTTTCCCGTCCCGTCCGCTGGGACAGCGATCACGTGGTCACCCTGAACGACGATCTCCTTTCGTTGGCCCAGGAAGTGAAACGCTGCGATGCGTTCGAACGGATCTATTTCGCGCTGGATTTCTTTGACGGCAGCATCAACCGCATCATGGCCTGGGTTACCGGAACCCGTGCCGCGCAGAAGGCTATTCTGATTGCCTTGCTTGAACCCACCTTCCTGCTGCTTGAAGCGGAAGCTGCCGGAAATTACGGTCGCCGTCTGGCTTTGGTGGAAGAGTACAAATCCCTTCCGTTTGCGGCCGTCTGGGATATGTTCTGCCAGCAGGCAGGCGTTCCCGTCGGAACCGACTGGGTGGACGAAGCGGGCGAGTATGAACAGGCTGTCCTGCTGAAGCGTGCTTGAACGGTCCTGTCTCGTCTTCAAGTACGTGCTGTTCATTCGGAACACGCTTGTTTCAACAGGACGAACAGGCAGGTTCCGGTTGCCATGGAACGATTTCCATATGAGAACCCGGGGAGGTTGATAAAATGACCGACAACCAATTGCTGCAGGAATATGTCCGCATGTCCCAGACCGCCGGGGCCCGCGCCGATTATGTACAGGGCGGCGGGGGCAACACGTCCGTGAAACTCTCTGCCGGGTGCATGGCTGTCAAGGCATCCGGATTCCGGCTCAACCAGATCGTGATGGACCAGGCCTATGTCGTGGTTGACGCAAAAGCCATCCGGGAGTGGTATGCTTCGGTGGACGTGCAGGAAGATCGGGATTTCGAAAAGGAAAGTGTTGCAGTGGCCAAAGACTCGGCTGTAAAGGGCTTCGGTCCTCAAGGCCTGAGACCCTCCGTGGAGGCCGGATTTCATGCTGTTCTCGGCAATTTCGTCATCCATACGCATGCCGTCCAGTCAAATCTGCTCTGCTGCAGCACGGAGGGCGAAACCCTCGTGCGGAAGCTGTTCACGGACGCCGGATTTCCTTCCCTTTGGATTCCATACATCAATCCGGGGTTCTGCCTCACGCTGAAAATCAAGGCGGAACGCGAGAGAATGAAAGCGGAAACCGGAGCGGACCCGCATGTCATCTTCATGGAGAACCATGGTGTGATCACCTGGGGAGACGATGCCGATTCGGCACTCCAGCTTCATGATGAAGTGAATGGTCGGATTGCACGGTATTTCCATCTGACGGACAGATTCCCTGTCCCGGCGGTGAAAGCTGAATCCGACGGCGTGTACGTCTCCGATACGCCTGCCGTGCTGGCGTTCCTGAAGGAAAAAGGAGCGGATGCGGCCTATTTCGAAGAATTCCCATTGTATCCGGACCAGCTGGTCTATCTGAACAGCAGCATGCTGGGAGAGCCTTCCACCAGAAAAATCGACCTTGATCCGGCTACAGGGAGCATCCGCTACAAAGCCGGTGAAAGCGAAGCGCTGGCCATGGAGGAGACACTGCTCGGGTTTGCATGGGTGATGGAAAATATCAGAAAGATCGGCCTGACCCTGAAAACCATGACGCCGTCGGATGTGGATTTCATCCGGAACTGGGAGAGCGAGGCTTATCGCAAAAGCCTTGTTCAGAAAATGGCCCGTTGATGCGGGAATGAAGCCCTAAGGGCTTGGAAGAAAATAACCTGCTCTATGAATTTCCGAAAACAATGACCAAACCTGTCATTCTTTTCGGAAAAAGAGCAGGTAATTTTCTTCCGGCGCCTAAGCTGTTCCGGCAGGAGGATAGGACATCATGGACTTCACATTGCTGCATCCCGCCGACCAGATTGTCATGATCATGGATCGCATTTACCGCAACGGCATGACCACGACATCAGGCGGCAATCTGTCGATTCTCGATGACAACGGGGATATCTGGATTTCGCCGGGCGGCATCGACAAGGGTACCCTTACCCGCAGGGACATCATGTGTGTGAAACCCGACGGCACTGCGGTCGGGCATCACAAGCCCTCCATCGAATTTCCATTCCACAAGCGGGTCTATGAGATCCGGAAGGACGTTCGTGCCGTGCTGCATGCCCACCCGCCGGCATTGGTCGCGTTCAGCATCGCGCGGGTGATACCGCACACCCGGCTCCTGCCGAAGTCCCACCTTGTCTGCGGAAATGTGGGCATGGCTCCCTACGATCTGCCGGGCAGCATGAGATTGGGGGACAAGATCGCCTCCGAGTTCGAGAGGGGATTCAATCTGGTGATGCTGGAAAACCATGGAGTCGTCGTGGCCGACAAGAACCTGTTCGAGGCTTTCAAGGCATTCGAGACGCTGGACTTCACGGCACGCATCGAGATAAACGCGCGCCGCATCGGTTCACCGTTCGTACTGCGCGAGGAAGCGTTGGAGAAGTTCGAAAATGCACTGGGAGAGGAGATGCAGGAATTCACCCCGCATGGGCGGTCCAGCCGTGAAAACGAAGCAAGGCGGGAAATGTGCGGGCTCGTGCATCGTGCCTATGATCAGCAATTGTTCACCAGCACGCAGGGGACGTTCTCAGTGCGGCTGGATGCGGAAACATTCCTGATCACGCCATATGATACGGACAGAAAATACCTGGAACTCGGCGACCCTGTCCTCATCCGAAATGGGAGGCGGGAAGCCGGGAAGGTGCCCAGCCAGTCTGTCTCGCTTCATGAGGCAATCTATCGGAAGCAACCGCATGTGGAGGCCGTCATTATTGCCCATGCGCCGAACATCATGGCCTTTGCGGTCACAGAGGCTGCCTTCGATTCAAGGACCATACCGGAAAGTTACATCATGCTCCGAAACGTGCCGAAAATTCCATTTGCCGCATCCGTCCTGCAGCCGGAGCTGACGGCGGACCTGTTCATTCCCTCCGTACCGGTCGCCATCGTGGAGAACGATGCGGTCATCGTCACAGGGAGCAGCCTGCTGAATGCTTTCGATAGGCTGGAGGTCGCGGAATACAGCGCGAAGGGCATCATTGATTCCCGAATGATCGGAGAGATGGTGGCCATCAATGATGAGCAGGTGGAAGAAATCGTGGAGGCATTCATGTTGCCACGGGGATGAAGCGACTTTGCTGCTGAAATCGTCAGGCAGGCCGCGGAACATCCTTGCAGCCGGGCCATGTGTCTCCAAACGGGAGACGGCAAAGCTATTGCATATGAAATCGTTTTTCAGCGTAAGTCAAAGAGCGGCAAACATCGGGTGATGTACGGAGGTGCCATCATGGCGGCAGAAATCGTGAAGATGTACAGGGAACAGATGCCTGAACTCAGGCTCATCGGAAAACGGTACGGGGATGGGGATAGAGACGCGAATGGCAGCTTCGGCCCGAAATGGGACGAATGGAACGCGAATGACTGGTTTGCTCCGCTCTTCGGTTCAGCGGCTGCCATTGCGGATGGAGACGCCACACTCGGCGGCATGCGTTTCACAGAGGGTGTCTTCGAGTATTGGATCGGCCTTTTCTGTCCTTCGGGTACATCGGTGCCGGAAGGCTACACGTATGTGGATTTGGATGCCGGAGAAATTGCCTCCTTCTGGGTTCGTGGAAGCATGGAGAATGGGGAGATCTTCGGGATGGATCCCTGTGCAATGTGTATGGAAGCCATCAAAAAGGAAGGGTGGAAAACTGCGCCGGACGGCTGGTTCTTCGAACGCTATGCCGACGCCCGCTTCCTGACCGGAGATTCGGAAGGAAAAGTCATTCTGGATTATTGCTATTTTCTTGCTTGAACTTCCGCATGCATGAAATCCTGCATAAAACGGCGCATTTGCCGGTTCTTATGCAGGATTTTATCGCAGTTCCGCACAGAAGGAACACGTTCTGCGCCCTTCCACACCAAGTGATGAAGAAGCACGGACTTCGCTTCTCTCGCGCCATGTCATTTATGGATCTGAAGCAGTTCGAGCGCAGGGGTCCATTCCATGCCGAA
>JAIFNI010000039.1 GCA_020047785.1 Clostridia bacterium | reverse complement strand
AAACGGCAACGAAATAGCAGAACTTTCGGCAAGGGAAAGCAGGATTTTCGGCAACCATAGTAAGGGACTAATGACAACCTAACATAAGATAGTAGAGCTTTCAAGAGGAGGGTGGAAAATCCACCCCCCACTGCGGCTAAAAAGCATCAAACGAACCAGAGTTCTTCATCATCAAAGAATCCTTTCTTTTCAGTTCTCAGCCTTTCTGACGAGGTGCCTCGTTCTTGTAGTAAAATTGAGCTCGGATGCTGCACAGAACAATTGCAGCGTCCCACAGTTTTTCTGCATCCTTCCTGTTATCCGCTTCACGAGACCATTTTCGCAATAGCGTTTCAATCACTGCCATGTCCTGGTGTTCAACCGGCGTAGGTATTCTCAAATGCTCTGGCGGACCTTTTGCAAAATCTCTGCTGATTTGGTTCCAATCCACAGGGATATGTGGATATTTTTGTGCGACTTCATCTCGGATTTGCTGTGAAATGTTGAATTCAGGCAAGGCTGTGAGTGTTTTTTGTTTGGACCGACCGTCTTCATAAATGGTTGCTATCAACTGGGCACACCGCCCACGCCATCGGACAAATGCCATTTCTTTTCTCCTTCGCTCATTTCCACTGCCGTACAAGTCGGGGCAAACACCGTATGATGACATCAGGTGTCATCATGCGATGTTTTGCAGGTCTTTCAACGCCCACATCTCAAATGAGAGTTCGTTCACCTTTGGGCATCGTTTCAGGTGTTTAAAAGATGCGTCATTACCGAAGTGCAACACCTTTCTTCTCACGCGATGAGTCACCCTTCATCAGTCCGTTGAGGATGGTTCGCTGTTCCGACATGCGCCAACTGTCACCGCCTATGTTGAAAATCTCACACTTGTGCAGGACACGGTCCAGAACAGCCGTTGTCATCACCGCATCACCCAAGGTGGCTGTCCATTCCTGAAAGTCTTTGTTCGAGGTCAGTATGATGGAGGTTTGTTGGTAGAAATCGCAAATGAGCTGAAAGAAGCGGTTGGCGTCCTGCCGGTCCAGAACAGCGTTGCCAACTTCGTCTAGAATCAACAGATCACAGTTGCGGAATCGCTTGAGGCGAAATTTGCTTCGTGCCAGCATGCCTTCTGTGCGAAGCAGATGGGCGAGGTTGTTCATGGAGATGAACATGACGTTGTAACCCGCCTCAATTGCTTTGTTGCCAACGTAGCAGGCGAGAAAACTCTTGCCCAACCCAGAACCGCCTAGCATAAGGATGTTGTATGCTTGGTCAATCCAAACGAAATTGCTGGTCAACTCCTGGAGCTGCCGCTTGTTGACGCCCGTACGACACCCGAAATCGTATAAGTCGAGTTCCAGTTCCTTGTCGAACATCGGAAATCCAGCATGGCGAAGTCGCTTATCTACAGCGATTCTCCGCCTTTCGGAGGCTTCTGTCCCGAGAACATCCAGCATGAACTGCAGGTTGGTCTTTTCACGATTTTCAGGGAATGCAAGGAATTCCTCGACCTTGTGTGCGATGTGTTTGAGGTTGAGTTCATTGAAAAGTGCCTTCAGCGCGACAGCTTGTGCATCCATGCTATTTCCCTCCGTTTGCTATCTTGTCCGAATAGTAAGCCGGATCCTTTCGGACCAGTTGCAGATTCGGGATATCGGCTCGAGGTGCTGCAGGGGCCGTGCGGATGGGTTCATGAACCTGCACCTGGTCCATGGTCACCTGTCGGAATTGGAAGTCAGCAAAGTCCTTGAAGTCCTTTGCTGAGAATTCCCGGCACTCCAAGCATGCTCTCACCGCGAGTCTGCTGATTTCCAGACCATATTCCCTTGCCGACTTCATCACGATGTCCAGTTGGTCCCGTATGTAACGCGCCTTGGTCTTGTGCAGATACGACAGGAACCTATCGGTTTCCGGAGTGTTCCCCAAGACCCCCTTGGCGTCTTCCAGTAGAACCATGACCCCTTCGGTCGTATTCCTGGCATGGTGCGTGTTTCGGACAAGACTTCCGGGTTCGCTGGACAAAGGATGAACTGTAAGGAGTTTCCCGTCAGAATCATATATTTCGAGTTTCCCATGCTGTTCACGAACCGATGCGGTCTTGCTCTTGGTATACGTTCCGACAGGAACGCTGTACCGGCTTGATTTGTAGCGAATGGTGTTGTTTTTGAGCACGGGGGTTGTTACCATGGACTCATCGGCTTTCCCATGGATCGCCGGTGGGACCGGTCGAAGGTGCAGTCTCTCAACGGCAAACACCTCGGCCCAAACACCTCGGCCGGTATCTTTTTTGTTATCTCGTGTTTCTTACCGTTTCCAGTTCGCTCAAGCCAGTCGAAGCATTCCTGTGACCATTGTCCGATATCCCTGAAGTAGCGGTTTTTGGCAAAGTTGTACTTGACGTATTTCACGCCGGATTCCACCATGCCCTTGGATTCCGGATCCGCTTTTCTGCACAGCCAGAGGGTAAAACCATATCGGCTTTTGCAGCGCTCGAATTCATAGGTGTGGATGATGTCACCACTGTTTTCGCTGACAATCATCAGTTTATCTTGGTCGATGACCAATTCCTGCGCCATGCCTCCGAATGCCCTAAAACAGTCCTCCAGGCACTGCACGAACACTGCCGATGTGAACGGATTGGTTTGCCAAAGAACATGTTTGTAGCGGGAATGGGAGAGGATGAATACAACAAAGTAGAGCTTGATCCGTCGTTGATCCTCACGGATTGCCCAGTATTCACCGAAATCCGCCTGCATCTGCTGACCGGGCGGCATCTCAGGAACAACAAAGTATTCTCGGGTGTTTTTGGCGGGTTTGGGAATTGCATGGACTAAACGGATACGATTGATGTAGTGACGGACGGTGCGGTCTGAATAGGTCTCCTGGTAATTCTCAAGTAACCAATCTTGAACCTGAGCGGCGGATACATCAGGAAACCTCTCCAGCCAGCCTACAATCGCTGACTCGTGCCGATCCAGATTGTAACGGTGGTTTTCCTTTGACAGTGTCTGGTATGCCTCTGGGGTCATCTCCCAATAGCGATCCACTGTCCGCCATGTTAGTCCCAAATGCCTCGCTGTGGCGTCTCGGGTATAACCCATGGCCTTCTTGTCTTGGATGTGCGTGTACATTGCGAAATCCTCCAATCGTCTGTCCTCCTTTGAGATAAGATGGGAAAATCTTACCTCAAAGGGGTCGTTTTCGGCGAAATCCTTACTTTCATTGCCGAAAACTCTGACTTTTGATTGCCGAATTTCATGTCTTTTTGTTGCCGTTTTCTATGACATTACGTTGCCGAAAGTTCTGTCATTTTGTTGCCATTTTTCCTGCTCTTTGCGTTGCCGGTTCCAAATGATCATAGCATGACGTTTTATATTTCACAGAATGATCATAGCATGACGTTTTATGTTTCACAGAATGATCATAGCATGAGGATATCGTCGAAAAAGGTCGATGGAAAATTGTCTGTGAATGGAGGGTGGGAAATGTCATGCCACATGATTGCAATCACAAATCAAAAAGGCGGTGTCGGAAAACCACTGTCTGTTCGGCATACGGTGGTCAGCTGCAACCTGGACGGCAAACTGGTTACGTTTACGTCGGACACTACAAAGACCCGTTCCAGCAAGCGAACACTTCCGTTGGTGCCGGAATTCCGGAAACGACTCGAGGCATACCAAGGCAGGCAGGAACAGTATCGGATGCTGTGCGGCCGTTCCTACTGCAAGGAATACCGTGACTACATTTGTCTGGATGAGATGGGAGAGAGGCTCAAACCAAACTACCTGACCGCGGCGTTCCCTCGTTTGCTGGAGGACAATGGGATGCGGAAAATTCGTTATCACGATCTTCGACATAGCTGCGCGAGTCTTCTGCTGGCCAATGGCGTTCCAATGAAACAGATTCAGGAATGGCTGGGTCACAGTGACTTTTCAACGACGGCCAACATCTATGCCCACCTGGATGTCAACTCAAAGCTGACTTCCGCACAGGCGATGGTGAATGGTCTGAAGTGGTAGGGTTGTGGATAAGTTCGAACCCACGTCGAAATCTGTCGAATGTAGTCGACCAGAAGAGAACTGGAGGCTGTTTTGGAGAGAACAACTGGGAAATCCTGATGGAAAATCGAGAAAAACTGCTGGGGTATAAAAATGCTGCTGACCTGAAACACAGGCCAGCAGCGGGTTTGGCGGAGAAGGAGGGATTCGAACCCTCGTGCCCCTTCCAGGGCAACCCGATTTCGAGTCGGGGCCGTTATAACCACTTCGATACTTCTCCACACAATCTATCTTTACATCAGACCCCCAGAGAAAGGAGAGAACTGATGGAGAGAACTTGAACTGTTCTGTTATCAATGATACCCGGAAACCCGCATGAAATCAAGGTTTCCCATGGAGAAGTTACGAATCGCCAACCCGATTTCGAGTCGGGGCCGTTATAACCACTTCGATACTTCTCCACGCCGTGCGATTGGTTTTCACAGAATCCCGAGTCCGCATGTCGCCCATTCATTGTAGCGGATACAAGGGCAGGGTGTCAATCGGATGCGTACTGTGAGTGCATATGCTGTAATCTGTGTGGTAATCCACCCGGAATCGCTGGAATCCGCTGCAGTCCGCTGCAATCCGGGTTCATCCGTCGGTGTTTTCCTTCGACTTTGTCGCATTCTTGCGTTCGTCTTTGTATTCATATTCAGTGACCTGTTCATTGTCTTCGTTCTGCTACCTCATACGCAGATTCCGGAAAAAATCCAGCAGCAATGCCTGGCAGTGTTCTTCCATAATGCCCTCGTAAACCGTAACCTGATGGTTCAACCAAGGCTGGTGAAACAGATCGATGACCGATCCCGCAGCGCCTGCCTTCGGGTCCCATGCACCGAAGTAGACGGAACGGATGCGCGCCTGGATGATGGCGGACGCACACATCGAACATGGTTCCAAGGTCACATACAGATCACAGTCTTCAAGTTTCCAGTCTCCGAGGGTGCGGCACCCGTTCTCCAGCGCCATCAATTCGGCATGCCCGGTGACTTGCTTTTCTGCCTCCCGGGTGTTCCAGCCTTCTCCGACAATCACACCATCCCGGATGACAACGGCCCCAATCGGCACATCCCCGGTAGCCAGAGCGCGTGCTGCACACATAAGGGCTTTCTCCATGAAAGCGTTCGGACGAATGGCATTCATCTGTTGCATAAAGGCTCCTGCATCTCATTCTGAACACTCCGGCGGGTTGGCTTGCCAGCCTGCCGATGATTCCTGAAGAGGAACCGATCAGGCTCCTGGAATCACGTTTGGATTCTGTATGAAAGTCTTTCATTTTCAGACGGACTTTGCAAGTGTCAAAGTTTTTCCAACCATCATGACCATTTTTCGCACTGCGAATGTTCGGTCACGGCTGTTACAAAACTTGCAGCACAATGCAAGAAGACAGCAAAATGCAAGAAGACAGCACAATGCAAGAAGACAGCACAATGCAAGAAGAATGCACAATGCAAGAAGAATGCACATGGATTACGCCGAGTCATGACAGATTATTTCTTGTTTCAATCTGCATTTTGGTGGATAAAATAGACATGGTGTTGATATTTATCTATAGTTCTTTGGAAGCGGCACAGTGATGCCACGAACCTTCACCGCGTCGGGTTTGTCGCGGGAAAGGGAGGTGATGTCCGAAAAGAATTCGCCG
>JAIFNI010000160.1 GCA_020047785.1 Clostridia bacterium | reverse complement strand
TCCCTGGAGAAGGCGCAGGAACTGGCGAAGCGACGCATTGAAGCCATGCGTTTCGGGCGGGACGGAGATGAATATTTCTGGCTTCAGGACCTGACGCCGAGGATCCTGATGCATCCCTATCGGCCGGATCTCGTAAATCAGGATGTTTCAGAGTTCAAAGACCCCAGAAATGTGAGAATATTTGTGGAGTTCGTCAAGGTCGCCCTGGAAAAAGAGGAAGGGTTTGTTTCATACGTATGGCAGTGGAATGATGATAAAACCAGACTGGAAGCCAAGGAATCCTATGTCCGGCTCTTTGAAAAATGGAATTGGATCATCGGGTCGGGTATTTATGACAAGGAAGTCAAGGAAGACATCGTAAAGCTGGAAAGATACTTTCTGCTGGTGTCGATCATCATCGACCTGACCATCATCCTGCTCATCTTTTTCCTGGTCGGCAAGGGGATGAAAAGCGAGAATGCAAAAAGAAAGGCGGAACGGCTGCTGAATGAATCGGTCGACCGATACCGCGCACTGTCGGAAGCGGCGGCGGAAGGCGTGCTGATGCTTTCCAGAGCCCGCTGCAGCTATGCCAATTCGATCATGTATGAGCTGCTGGGCTGCAGAGAACCGCAGCTTCAGCTGCTGGAAGTTGATGATGTTTTTCCGGATGTATCCGGCAACGAAATCTGGAGGGAATGCCTTCAGAACCAGAACAGAACGCTGCCGGCAGCCAGGGTCAACGGCATCCTCAGACGATCGGACGGCAAGCTGATTCCCTGTGAGCTGGCGTTGAAGAGCGAATCGACCCGTTCGGGTGGTGACGCCATTGTGCTGGTGCGCCGATTGATGGACGGATCAGAGACTTCGAACGGAAGGCTTGAACTGCAAGGTCTGCTTCTGCCGCCCATTGGATTGGTGGCGGATATCACCGAGGCCATCTCCAGGGCGAAACAGGTGAATGATGTGGTCCGAATCTGCGGACGGTTGCAGGAACTGGTCCGCACCCTGCTGGCCAATGCGGTTTCCGCTACGGAAGTGAGTCGCATCCTGTCCGGCGTGACCGATGCGACCACACGGAAATTGATAGATATTGCCGTAGGGGAGAGCGGTCCGCCGCCTTCCGATTTTGTGTTTCTGGGTCTGGGGAGTCATGGACGAGAGGCTCAAACACTGTACAGCGATCAGGACAATGCAATTGTCTACAGACCGAGTCACCGGTTGAACGAAGCAGATACGAAGGCATACTTTCTGGCGCTTGCCGACAAGGTCTGCAAAGGACTTGAACTGGCCGGCTATCGAAAATGTTCCGGACAGAAAATGGCGAACAACCCTGAATGGTGCCAGCCAATCGCTGTCTGGAAGCAAAATCTGGAGAAGTGGGTCCAGTGTCAGAACCCTGAAGACATTCTGGAGTTTATTGTGTTCTTCGACTTCAGGGCGGTGGCCGGTGCCGAAGACATCGTACAGGAGCTGAGAAATCATTTGGCGGATGATTTGGCGGATAATCCGCAGTTTTTGGTGCAGCTGGCTAAGAACGCACTGGTATTCACTCCGCCAATCAGGCTGTTTGGCAGTATCGTGACAGATGGCGGGAAAGAGCATCCCGGTCAACTGGATGTTAAGTCGCCGAACCTGGCGATCGTCAGCTTTGTCCGGTTGTATGCCTTGAAACTGGGTGTGCAGGAAACCAATACGATTGCCCGACTGGAAGCCATCACCCGCACGGGAACACTGCTGGATTCAACGCGAAGAGATATCGCCACAGCCTTTGAGGCGCTGTTCAAACTCAGGTTGTGGAATCAGGTGCAGTCTCTGCAGAAAAATCATGAGCTGAGCAATTGGGTCAACCCGAGCCAACTGGGCCACATGGATGAGATGATTCTGATCGAGTGCTTCAAAGAGATCGAATTGCTTCAGGGCAGAATCCAGAGGGATTTTTTCGGCGGGAACCAGGTGATTTAGGGCTCGGAAGAAAACAACCTGCTCTGTTCCCGAAAACAATGGCCAAACCGGCCATTCCTTTCGGGAACAGAGCAGGTCGTTTCTTCCGGCACTCGTATCGATGTCAGGGATACAGAACAGGCAATCTGTTGAAAATTCCTAATACCCTTCTTCCAGCGCCTTGTGCGCTTCATCCGTATCGGTTGATTCAACCTGAAACCGATTCCGTGAATTGAAAACATAAACAAGCGCAATGCATGCCAGGACCAGCAAGGCCGCTTCACTCCACCAGATGCTCAGCCCGGCTGCCGTGAGCCCGGTTGGAAGCAGATTTACCCCTGTATGCAGGAGGACGGCCAACAACCAGTACAGCCAGGGTCGCCCTTTTTTAAGACCTTCCAGCACGACAAGGGACAGTGCGATGTGGATGGCCATCGTCAGGATGCGTTCAAGGCCAGCCGCGAAAAAGAGGTCCGTTCTTGTGCCGGTCAGGGCGGACACGATTTGGGTGACCATTTCCGGAGGCGCCTTTCCTGTCAGAAAGGAGTCAATTTTCCCTTGGTTGTAAAGGATGGACAGAACGAGATTGTTCACATAGGTAATCCCGGTGAGGAGGATTGCCTCGATGCCGCTGTGACCGATGCCGAAAGCCACACCGACCGCCCAGGTTTGACGACCTTTGAGAAGCCACTGAAAGGCGCCAAGACGTGCGGTTTCCTCGAACAGCCCCGCCGACAGGGAAAAGCCCAGCAGAAACAGGAATCCCCGGCTCAGCAAGATTCCTTGCTTCTCCAGATACGGAAGCCCAAACTGCAGCAGCGGAATCCGAATGAGCATCTGGGAAACGTAGAACGCCAACGCGCCTGCGACCAGAGGTCCGGCCATTCGGGCATGGCGTCTGCGCAGCAGCAGGAACAGCACGACCGGTGTGATGACGCACAGCACCAGCGTGAAAGACATGGCAAAGAGGGAAAGAGCGGACACAGGGGAAACCGGTTTCATTATAAGCCCCCGTTCTGATTTACATGCGGTTTTACTCACCTGCCCGTTTTGCTGTACGTTTGCCGAAATTCCCGTTCTGTTGTGATTCCTGCTGCATTACTTGATCTTGACGGCGGTTCCATATACCATGACTTCTGCCGCGCCTTGCATCACGCTGGTTGTAGCATAGCGGATGCCGAGAATCGCATCCGCACCAAGCTTTTCAGCCTGCAGAACCATGCGTTTGGTGGCGAGGGCCCGCGCCTCATCAACCATTTCGACATAATGAGTCAACTCGCCGCCAACCAGTGTTTTTAAACCGCTCAGAATGTCCTTTCCGAGATGTTTGCTCTGAATGGTGGACCCCTTGACCATGTCCAGGATCTCAAACGCCTTCCCGGGGATGGTTTCCAGAGTGATGAGCATCATGATGGTTGTCCTCCTTGTCAGTTTGTTCACATGTCGGTTTGTTCACTTAACTGTTTGTCAGTTTATTCATTTGTCTGTTTGTTGGCTGGCAGGCTCCTTTTTGATTGATTTCCGAGCCTTTTTAAAGCGGAAACGGTTCCAAGCCGGGGATAAATCTGCAGGCATTCGTCAGAATGCGGGCCACATGACCATATGCGCCGGAAACATGATGAATGAATGGCCCTTCCACAACTTTACGTTCCCAGGCCGGCCAGTCTTCCACTTCCATCCAGGCATATGTTCCTCCCGTTTTGGGACCGGATACGGTTTTCCCTTCGCCCGCCAGCAGCGCATATTTGCCATGCACGCCGTCAAACCGGGTGATGGTGACAGGTCCACGCTTCAACTCCCACTCGCCGGAACCGGATTTTCCGATGGCCGTACCTGTGCCATCCAGATGGAGGGAATGCGGGAACGGGCCGCAATGCCACAGCAGTTCCGCATTGTTGTTTTCCGGATGACGAATGGTCAGATCCGCAAAGAAGGAGGGTGTCTCGTTGTAGTGAACGGCATGCAGCAACACGGAACTGATGGCTCCATGGACATCGGCCTCGCAAGCGACGGGATATCCCATATCCGTCAATTCGCCGATGACCTGGCAAGGCATCACATCCAAGGCTGCACCGAAGGAAGACCAGCATTCCATGGCGGCTCCGGAACAGTGATTTGCATCCATTGCCTTTTTCATCACCAGAATCATGGCGGCAATCTTGCGCAGTTGTTTTTCCGTTACTGCAGCAACCTCCATTTTCGTGTGGAGATCCGCCAGTTTCTCCAACAGCTGCGGATCCTCGGAATCCGCAAGTGCCAGCACATCTCGAAAGAAAGGACCCGATGCGAATGGAACCACTTCAATGCCGAAATGCTCCAGAAGTTCCGGCTCGTTCATCATGACGCTCATGAAATCCTTCGGGCGATTCCCGACCAGCAGGATGCGCATGTCCGAAAAGGCTTTCACGACTGCAGCCGTACGGCAGAAATCTTCAATACCGGATACAAGCGCCGGATCAGAGGCATGGCAATTCTCAATGTACTGGAACGGAACATTGTACCGCTGCAGGACTTTTCCGGAAGCAAAGATGCCGCACTGTGTATCCAGGGTCCTCACGCCAGCGGAGTCAGGAGACGGGTCCCTTGCGCCCCAGAGGAGAACAGGTTTTCCGACCGCCTTGGCGACGCGGGCGATGATCTCTTCCAGTCCGAAATCGCAATGGATCATGAAGATGCCGTCCACGCCGGCCGCCTTCAGGTGTGCCGTCACAACCGGAATCTGGTCCGGTGTTGCGGCAATTCCATCGGGGACAATGCCTTCCAGATCCACCCATTCAATGGCGCCTTTCACATCCTTCAAGGCCTCATACAGATTGGTCTTCGAGCGCAGCACGTTTTCCGTTTTGGAGAATCCCATCCCGCGGCGGACCGGAACAAGGCCGATTTTCACTGTCATCTTTCTTTCCATTTCATCCTCCTCTTATTGGAAACAGATGGTTTGAAGACGTTTTTCCTATACCGGTCCGATTGAATGACTGGGTTGAAGCACTGTAACTCCTGCCGATCTGCATGATTTGCCGGGGTGGGGCACCGGGTGATGCAAGGCCTGCATGATTCCCAGCTATTCCGGCATCCGCATGACCACCTTGTAGGCTGAACGGTCCCGTGTCATCGCAACCGCACGATCGATGTCCTCCGCCGGCATCACATGGCTGTAGAATGTCTTCAGATCCAGTTCTCCGCGGGTGACCATTTCCACAATCTCCTCATGACAGTCGTGCTCCCGGTAGGGGAAGGACTGGATATGCAGGGTGATGTGGTTGGGCAGATCAAGCAGATCGATTTTGGAGTCGCGGGGGCTGAGCACGCCGTACAGCGCGACCTTTCCTCCGGGACGAAGCCTTTTGGCGCCTTCCACGAGGATGGCCGGCTTTCCGACCGCATCAATCACCAAGTCGAACTTCTGGTCCTGCAAGGCGTCGTCCATGGTCGTTTCGTGGGTATTGACGATCTGGTTGGCGCCGGCTTCATTCCTGATTTTTTCCAGGCGCTGCGGATGATGACCGACACAGTAGATCCGCCCGGCCTGCTGCCGACGCATGAACAGGCATAAGCCGAACCCGACCATGCCGTCCCCGTATACAAGGACATCCATACCAGGCTTGAACCCGAAATTGCGCAGGGATGTGAATATCTCCTTGACGGAGAGAATCAGCGCTGCATCCTCCATGGAAATGGATCCCGGGATTTTCCGGGTGGGCGTCCTGTCTGGAGCTTGCGGCGGCTGGAGCCCGTCATCGATCATCGCCTGCAAATCCCTCACCAGCGCATATTCGGCCATTCCACCCCATCTGATGATGTAGCCCGCATCAGTGGCCGGCCATGGCAGGGTTGGGTTGATGACGGAATCTCCGACTTTGAAGTAACGCACCTTGCTTCCTGCTTCGATGATGCGGCCGGCGCTTTCATGCCCCAAAACGGCAGGATAGGTCAGCTTTTCCCGTGAATGCTCATCATCGATGAATTTCATGTCTGTTCCGCTGCAAAAACCGCACGTTTCGACTTTGACCAGACAATCATACGCCTCCATGACGGGTTTGGGGATGTCGATCAGTCCCGTTTTGCCTTTTGCCAGGATTGCCACTGCTTTCATGATGGAACTCCTCCTCCGTGATTTGTCTTTCTGTCAACCGTTGTTGTGCAGAGAATGTGTCGGCAGGTATTGCGTCAGCTGACCCGCAGATTTGAAGCTCGTGAATGGCATTCCGTCCAGCGGGTTCAGGATTCGATGACCCGTGCCCCCATAGCCCTTGCTGCATCGCGCCAGGAAGCCGTTTTTGCTGAATCCGCCTGCCCATAGGCTGTTTGCGGGGGCGTGCCCATCCGTTCGGATTTGGATGCGCCCAGCGGATGATATGGAAGAAATTCCAGCGGTCTGTCCATTTCCAGGGAAAGAGCCGCCAGCGCCTGGATATGCGCAGCGCGGTCATTGAGTGTAGGAACAATCGGGCAGCGGATGATGAGGTCCGCGCCAAGTGTCCGAAGCCGGCGCAGGTTGGTGAGAATCGGTGCGAGCTCGGCCCCGGTATAGGCCAAATGCCTGTCTGGATCTGTTTCCTTCACATCATAGAGAAACAGGTCGGTCAGCGGTGCGATTCGATCGAATGCGGAAAAGGGAACAGCTCCGCAGGTCTCGACGGCACAATGAATACCGGCCGGCTTCAGCAGCCGCAGAATGGCTTCCGCAAATTCAATCTGGATTAAGGGCTCTCCACCGGAAATCGTAATGCCGCCGCCGCTTGCCGCATAATAGCGCTGATCCCGCAACAGATCGGCCACGACCTCCCCGGCTGACATCCCGCGTCCAACGACTTCCAATGCGCCGGCTGGGCAGGCATCCACACAGCGTCGGCATAACCTGCAGGCGGTACGATCCAGGGTATGCCGACCCTGCACGATTTGATGGACATCGGGGCACAGTTGCTCGCAAGTACCGCATTCAATGCAACGGTTTCTGGTGAAGGACAGGAGCGGTTTGCCGGATATGCCTTCCGGATTGTGACACCAGAGGCATTTCAGCGGGCAACCTTTGAAAAAAACAGTTGTGCGGATGCCAGGTCCGTCATGCACGGAGAACGCCTGAAATCCGAAAATGCTGCCCCTTACCGTTGACGGGTCTGCTGACATTTGCATGTTTTACCCTCTTCATCCGTGCTCTTTGCAGGCGGCTCAATTCGCCAGCTCGTGCGCTGTCCGGCTGATGATCTCATTCTGCAGCTGATGGTCCAGGTTCACGAAATACTCGCAGTAGCCGGCTATCCGTACCACAATATCACGATTCTGCTCCGGATGGATCTGGGCAGCCTTCAAATCCTCAACCCGCTGCATGTTGAACTGCATCTGCGGTCCGCCATCCTGCAGGTAGGCATGGATCAAGGAAGACAGGATGATTTTCCCCGAGGGCTTCTGTGCCCAGCTCGGGTTGATTTTCACATTAAGCGCAAATGCGCCGGTCACTTTTGAGAAATCCAGCTTCAGAACAGAATTCAACAGTTTCGTGGGACCGTGGACGTCTTTGCCCTGGCTGGGTCCGATGCAGTCGCTCAGCGGTTTTCCCTTCAACCGGCCGTTTGGTGTCGCACCGGTCACTTCGCCGGATGTGACATGCCCGTTGTATGAAAACAGGACGTTGACAAAACGGGCAGTCTCATCCTCGTTGCAGCTGAAAACGCCTTCGCTGTATGCATCGAAAATGGTCTTGGCCAAATCGTCGGCCTCATCCAGATCATTGCCGTAGGCTGGAGTCTGGGAGAACAGCATGGCACGAAGCGACTCATTTCCGGCAAAATTCTGCTTCAGCACCACCGACAATTCGTCAAGACTCAGCTGCTTCCTGTTGTAAACGAAGGTCCGGATCGCCGACAGGGAATCGGCCGCCGTACCAAGTCCGGATCCGCCGATGGCTATCTGTGCGGGAAGCGCGGCTCCACCCTGGAACATGTCAATGCCTTTTTCCAGACAATCGTCGATGAGAACCGAAGCGAAGGGATCATAATGATTCTGCCGCATTTGTGAAAGCTTTTCCAGACCCTGTGCGTGTGAGCGGGCGATGGTTTCGCTCATTGCCAGCAGATAGTGCCGCATGAACGCGTCAAAGTCCGGAACATGAATTTTTCCGAGACGGCTTTGCTCCATCACGTCGAGAATCAACTGGACAAAACTGACACCGCCGGCACCGCTCCAGTTTGCCTGTCTGCCTTGAATCATGATCTCCACACAACCCATGTTGTAGTAATCGCGCGCGATTTCCACCGGATAGCCGAGTTTCACGAGATTGGGCACCCAGAGCTGGTCGTTGAGGATCATGGGCATGCCGAAACCGACCTGAATGGTCTGAACGGATTCATCCAGCAGCCAGGCCGGACTGACTTCACTGTCAATGCGGACGGAGACGTTCGGATAAGGCAGGCGCAGGGCGCGGATGGTTTCGATGCAGCATTTCGTCAGGTCGCTCGCGCCATCGGTTCCGTCGGGCCGGACACCTCCGAGGCAGAGGCTCTGAACGGTGCGCATCTTGGGCTCGTTCACCTTGAGGAAAACGCAGGCCATCAGCTCGGATGCCTCTTTGCGGCTCATCCGGCCATCCTGCAGGTCCTTCTCGTAAAACGGCCGCAGGTACTGGTCGAAGCGGGCAAAGGACAGCGCGCATCCGCCTGCAATGTTTGCGATGACATGGGTCATCCAGACAAGCTGCAGCGCTTCACGGAAGGTTTCCGGCTTTTCAGACGCGATTCTGCGGCAGATGGCCGCCATTTGACCCAACTCCTGCGCTCTGGCCGGGTCCGCGGTCTCGCGCTCCTGCTCCAGCGTCCCGGCATAGCGTTCAATGAACCGGATCGCCGCCACCAGGGTGATGCGGGCTGCCGCATAGAACGCTTCCTTTTCGGGTGCTGCGCCGGCGGCCAGCTGATCCACTTCCTGAAGCAGGCTGCCGAATCCGCGCCGCACCAGTTTGTCATAGTTGAGGTCAAGATGGTTGGCGGCTTCCCACGGGAGTTCGCCGATCAGGCGCATGTTTTCCTCGCCATAGTCATACTCAAAATGCCGTTCGATGACGCGGCCTATCTCAAACGCTTCCACTGTGGTGTCATGCCGGTACTTATCGCTGAGAACCCGAATGATCTCCTGCATGTCGAGAAACCGGATGGAGGCATCATAATGGTCCCGGGCCATCACCGCCCAGCGTTGGGTGGAAAAACTCACATTCTTCTTGTATCCGATGGCGATTCGGCTTTTGTCCACTGCAGCCTGCCCCGATTTGACGGCGATATAGTCTCGAACCGCCTGATCCGCCGAGGACAGCAGCAGGTCGAAGGAAGGCACATCCGGATCCAGCGGCCATGTACCGAGGACCGATCCGGTCACAAGCTCATGGGGAAAGACGACCTGACCCGCCTGATCAAGCAGGAAGGCGAATGCCTTGGCGCGCCGGATCCGGGTTGCTTCCCCCAATGTATCTTTCAGGGATTGCGCGATGAGTGGGAAGAATGTGGTTTTGCGGACCCCCGCGTCACCAAGCGCCTGAATGTGGTTTTTCAACATAGTTGTTCTTTCCGTCATTGAAAACCTCCTGTGGAACAGCCCGCTGCCGGTTTATTTCTTGTTTTCATCGTCGACCATCTTGTTCAGTCTGTTGAAGGCCAGTTTGACAGCCAGATCATACCCATTCTTGAAGTTGACGAGATTCTGACCGATTTTTCCGCGCCCCGCCTTCCAGCCGCTGACGCTGATCTGGAACTGTCCCGCGCCGAGTGCCATGTTTCCGAAATCGTTCTCCCAGAATGGCGTGAAATCGGACGGGTTGATGGACAAGGCGCCATCCTTCTTCATATCCTTGATGCTCAGGAATTTGTCCAGAATTGTGCCGATCATCTTCGTCAGGGACTCCGCCTGCTTCAGAAGGGCTTTCGTATCGTCAATAACCAGCGCAAACGTGGCCAGGCTGGTTATAGACATCAGCGTGCCGACCAATGCGCCGGCTCCGAACTTCTGCCAGTCTTCCGTCGTCGGTTTGATGGATACCTCCACCATCGCGCCGTGCTGTCCGTTGTCGAAGACGGAGATGGCTTCGTAGGTCTGCGAATCGATCTCCAGCCAGGCCCAGCGTTGCTCTCCGTTCACCAGTGCCGGCTTCAGCGGGGTGATGATGATGGTGCCGACCTTTTCGACGGCCTCCAGCAGGCGCATCGGGGCATTTCCCAGCTCATTGAGTTCCGCCAGTGCTTCCTTCCGCGCGTCGTCCTCATCCTCGATCAGCAGGAAATCGGTGCCTTTCGGCAGCTGACCCCATAACTCCCTCAGCCCTGTCTTATTCTCTCCCGTCAGCGCTTCGGATTCAAGCATGGAAAAATAAATACCGCCCTGCAGGTTGTAGGCGTCGCGACTTTCCTGTTCTCCGCTGTGGATTTCATTCAGGGACTGCATCAGATCGATGGCGGTGACCGCCGTGCCATCCTTCCCCTGCCAGGTGGTCAGCATGATGCACCGCGGCTTGTTGACGCGGCCCATCATCACGCCGAGACTGTCGGCCGCAATCGCATCATAGGCAGACTGGTTCGTGATGAAGCGGTAGAAGATGTTGCGTCCGTACCATTTCAGGGCAGACGAGGGCTCCGGCTTCAGACCCTTGTCTGAAACCTGCTTCATGGCAGCCTCCAGGGCGGCGGCTGATTCCTTGCTCAGGTCCGGCAGGTTGATGGCCAGGCTGAAATAATATTGGTCCAGCGTCTTCCCTTCCGTCAAGGTGTTGTAATTGCTGAAATCGGGCTGATTGCCGCTGATGTCCTCCACCAGCACCTTGACCCCCAGAATTTTGCTGTCGACCCGGATGCGGCCCAAACCGCCCACTTCACCTGCCGACGTGCCGATCACCGCGCCATACAGGGAGCCCCTGTCGGTGGGAATGACGGAGAAGCCGATATCGATCGGGTCCGTGCTGAGTTCATGCAGCGGCATCGTCTTTTCCAGCATCAGCATTTCCTGCACCGAATCGCCGCTTTCGCCGCCGCCCAGCGCAGAACCCGCGTCTCCCGCGGTTCCTGCGGCGGTTCCGTCTCCCTGGGTGGGGATATACTGGACGAATACGCTGACGGTGGCGGTCTGGGGATTGTCCCCCATGTATCCGCCGAGGCTTTCAGCGGGGAAGTAGACAAGGCCTTCCAGACCGGAAACATCCATCATGAAAGGAATCACGAACATTTTCCGTGCACCGCTCGTGTTCACGTAGGAGATGCCGAGTGGAACCGTCCGCGCGCTGTCCGGATCGATCCCCGTCTGCTCCAGCAGGAGCTTTTTACCCGTTTCGGTGAGGGAAAGGGCGCGTACTTCCGGTGTAAAACCAAGTTTGGCGAAGAGCCGCTTCGCCAGGTTCGTCATGTCGCCGATTTCGCCCCAGCCCTGCGTGAGCACGGCTTCGGCTGCATATCCGTATGCCTGCATGCGGCCGCCGTCCCGGTTGAACGGCAGGCAGCGGAGGGATTGCAGCGCTTTGAGCGCCTGTTCCTCGGTTTCAATGCCGGCGATGATCTGCAGCCCGTATGTCGAGATGGGTGGAGCGGAAACCCTTACACGCTCTTCCTTCCCGGTCAGACTGACCTGGATCTCATCCGGTCCGGCACCCTGACCGAGTGACCGGTATTTGGCCACTGCGGCGGTGACCGCGTCATCCAGCTGATTTTGGAAGGTGGTTTCGGGGGCGATTTCTTTTTTCAATCCCAGCAAATCAGGACTGGCAAAGGCTTCTGTGCCAATCGGAACCTGCAGGTTCTTCACATAGGGCGATTGGAGCGTCCAGTCCGCAAGGTTTCCGCCCGGTTGCTGGAACACGATGACACCACGTCTTGATTGCCCCTCAAATACGCCGAAACCCTCATCGATGCCGAAAACAAGATCCTTCGTCTCCGCCCTTGGCTTGATAATATCGCCATTCGATTCCCCGCCTCCGCTCAAGCCGCTTCGACCGGCCTTCGTGTTTGCAGGCGTGTCTTTGAACGCCTTGTTCACCAGCAGGAAGAAGTCTTCCGGGATGCGGATTCCTTCATTGCCGGGCAGATCGGTGACCGTTACATCCAGTAGAACCGTATTGCCGAATCCGCCTGTTTTCTTTCCATCCGCCATGGTGAAGCTGAGGGAACTGTCCACCGCAGTTATCTGGTTGACAACGATCTTGACACCCTGCCCGTCTGCCGTTGCAGCGGCTTTCGGGGAACCGTAAGGGTTTCCGGCGACAACGGGGATTTCCGCCTTGCCGGTTGCCAGGTCAAAAAACAGGCTCGACTTGGTCTTGGCCAATCCCTGGGGAAGGTCATACACCATGCGCACTGTATTGTCGGAAGCAGGTCCGAGCATGGCGGGCTCCAGAAATCCGAGAGGAAGGGAGGCTGTCACATTGCTCATCTTTGTCATGAGGGCGCCGGAGACTGTATCGAGTTTCAGCCAGATGCGTTCCCGTGGATCAAGATTCAACAGAGCCTGCACTTTGCTTTCAAACTGCGCCTCCACCACCTGGAAGGAAGAGCGTTCTCCTGCCTCATATCTGTCCACCTTCGGCTGTAAGGTTGCTGCCGTCACCTTCATGGAGAAAGTGTCGGACAGTTTCACAGGCGCCGAGGCGGGCAGTTTGCCCAGTTCCGCCCACTTTCCCGACATCTTTCCAGTCAGCGGAATCTGGATGTGTCCATGGTTCGTGTCATAGAAATGAAGGGACTGCTGGGTGAATCCCGGAGAGGCAGGAACGACGAAGACAATGACACCGGATGTTTTTGTTCCGGGCTTCAGGGTAATCTCCGGACTTCCGTGCGGAGAGATGGGCTTTCCGGCCAGCCAGGTCGCCTTCGAGGCCGGGTAGAGCCCTTCCTCATTCACCCCGAGGTAGAAATGGTTGAACAGACTGGGGATGACGTAAGGAATATTCTGGGCGGTCTTGTTTTCCAGTTCGATTTCCAGCGCAACAAACTGTTTGTCGTTGCTGTCGCCGTCCACACCCATGAAACGGCTGAGGTAAACCCCTTGCTTCACGGTCAGCGCCA
>JAIFNI010000216.1 GCA_020047785.1 Clostridia bacterium | reverse complement strand
ACGTGATTCGGTGCCATACAGCGGCTTTTGCCGCTGTATGCATGCAAGTTGCATTCTGCAACTTGCATGAAAAAGTCGAAAATCGACTTTTAGCACCAGAATCAAGGATTGATCTGACCGGGATTCACCATCTTTCCCCAGCAAATCGCGCTTGCAGGAACCTTCGAGCCCTCACTTGCCTACGCGCAGGGCCGGGCCATCGAGACGGAAGCCTGCAGTACAGGTGTATGCGAGACGTGGTCGCCCGTTGGCGCACGTATCCCCTGAATGCTTCACGGCGATTCACCGGCAAAGCAGGCTCCTATGTATACAATAGTGAGGCACAGGCCTCTCTGATTTCAGAAGCTATTTTTTTCGCTTTGATTTCCTTGATTCCGATATTTTCTGCAACACCCAGAAGATCGCTCATGCCAGGGTTTTTCCCATTGCCATTGACACAGGTTGCGTGTTCTCCGCCGATGGAATTGCTGTATGTCAAATCATAAGCAGGCGATAAAACCCATTTGTGCTGTGTTTCCTGGTATAGAAAGGAAAAGTTCTTGGAATGGTCATCCCGATTATGTGCGAAAACATTGAAGCACATCAGACGATACATCTTTTCCACTTCGGCGAAGTCCTTTGTCAGGTCCAGTGTGAGTCTCATAAGGAGATTGTAGTCAAGATTTGGAATTCGATGGCTGGTTTCCAGCAATGCGCTGACTGAAATCATATGGATGCGATCTGTTTTGCCGCCGGGTATTTTTTTTCTGTCAAATCTGCGTGTTCCAAAATAACCGGAGCATATTCCGGAAGGAAAGAGCTTCGTGTTTTCCATTGCGATGCCACACGCTTTTGCACACAAAGAGTATTGGTATTCCCGCTCACCCATGTTCTTTGGGTCGGAAGAGGCTGGGAATTTGATGATCCATGGTTCGTCCTCAATGTCTGTAAGGATTTTTGGCTTGGCCCCTCCTGAGGAACCGCCAAGTTGAAATAGTGCATCAAGGTTCTCGGAATCATTCGTTAGCAATACCTTCTCGCATTCCTTGGCTATCTCATCAAAATCTGCAAGAGAGCGATCCAGACTTTCCAACTGGATATCGGGCTTGTAAGTCAAAGCACCCATCCCCGTGTCGCCAACGATTGCCAATCTGTTCATACTGGTTAATTCCATTGGATTCATTCTGTTTTTCAAAAGCAGCCGATCGACAATCAAACGCCCCCATCCATCAGGCAAGCTGTCGGCGAACACGCCAAACAAACCGTCAAATGGATCAATCTTGGGCATGAAGACTTTCTTTTCGAGTGGAAGTGAATAGGGATTCAGCGAAAATCCAGTATTCAACCATTCCCAATCGTACTCAAATGCGGATTGAAGATTATGATGGAGTGCCATTGAGCCGACGGGTTGTTCATGATAATAGATGGATAAAGTTCTAATCCTGTCCATCGATTACCTCCTGAAGGGATCGAAAGGTTTTCGTTGAAAAAAGACTGTCCAGTTCATTCTCGCAAGATAAGGCGATTGCAATTTTTACCAGGGAAACCAGAGAAATTTCACCTGTGCGCTCGAAACGCTTTACAGAACCTAAACTGACTCCTGACTTCTCACTCAGTTTTTCCTGTGTCAGGTTCAGATTCTTTCTGGTACTGCGTATTCGACCTGCCAAGCTTTTTATGATTTCTTTTGGCGTTTTTTGTTTCATGAAGTTTGTATTCATAGATAATATATTAACCGAAAATAAATAAAAAGTCAAATTAGGACTCATATATTAGCCATTACTCACTCGCCATCGGACAGTTCATGGTGGTCTCGTTCGACGATATTGCAATTCTGAAAACAGATTCTGCCCGGAAGCAATTGCGACGGGAGCTGATTCAATGATACTGTTGAATCAGCTCAGCTGTGTCAGCTCATAAGACTTCAATGATCCCATAAGTGACGGTATTTATGGAAGGATGCGAACATGAACGGAACCATTTTCGACATTCAGCGGTTTTCCACGCATGATGGTCCCGGCATCCGCACCACCGTATTCCTGAAGGGGTGCGGCATGCGATGCCGCTGGTGTCATAATCCAGAATCCATCCGGATGGAGCCGGAGATTCAGTTCTTCCGGAGCAAATGCATCGGCTGCGGCAGATGCCTGCAGGTCTGTCCGGTGAACGCGCACACTGTGCAGGACGGTCAGCGGATTTTTCTCCGGGATCGATGCATCCGTTGCGGTGCGTGTGCGGAGGAATGCTGCTCGGAAGCCCTTGTTCTGACAGGAAGGACGATGACCGTTCAGGAAATCATGGAGACAGTGGAAAAGGATCGTCTGTTTTTTGACCAGTCCGGGGGTGGCGTCACATTCTCGGGAGGAGAACCCGTACTCCAGCATCGGTTTTTATCGGCACTGCTGCAGGCATGCCGATCCGTGGGCATCCATACGGTTGTGGAAACGGCAGGGAATGTGCCGGGGGATTATCTGCTCGATATTCTTCCCGATACCGATCTGTTCCTGTATGATGTGAAAGGGATGGATGAAGTCAGGCATACGCAGACGACTGGGGTCGGAAATCGGCGGATTTTGGAGAATCTCAACCTTCTGTCGGAAAAAGACGCCCGGATCCGGGTGCGCGTTCCGGTGATTCCCGGTGTGAACGATACGGCTGAATCCATGCTGGTCTTGAGCGGGATGGTGCAGAAATTGAAGGGAATCGAACAGGTGGAACTGATTCCTTTCCACAAGATGGCAATGGAGAAATATGAAAGCCTCGGCCTGGTCCATGAGGCGGAGGGTATCCCCCTGTTGGGGAAAGAGGCAATGAATGTGCTGCTGGATGTGCTTTCCGGTCAGGGCATCAAGGCCGTGGGGTCCTGAAACCCCGGAAAGACGGAGTGTGTCAGATGACGAAAGCAGATGTCCGCGAAATACCGGCTCGCATTGTTCAACTGAAGGATGAGCTTTTCGCCGCATCCACCCAGCCTTGCTACGAGCGTGCCACACTGGTCACCTGTTCCTATCGGGCCAGTGAGGGGGAACATTATGCCATCCGTCGCGCGAAGGCGATGCGGGCGGTGTTCAACGGGATGCCCCTCTTCATCCGGGAGGGGGAGCTGATCGTCGGACAGCGCGCCGCTGTGCTGGCAGGACGATCCGTTTATCCCGAATACAACCGCACCGACCTGGATGACCCCTCGACGCCAAAGGAAATCAGAGAGTACTGGCGTGGAAAAACGATTTCTGAGGTGGTTGGGAACGCTTACCCGGAACGGCTTGTTCTGGCGGAAAGCGAAATGGCCTGCGGGTATGTCACCGGAAGCGGCAGCGGGTATGGGCATGTGGTGGTGGATTATGATAAAGCAATCACGCGCGGTTTCCGTTCGATCATCGCGGAGGCGGAAACCATGCTGTCCATGGAACGCAGCCGGGAAGGCACGGCAGAGGCGGACCCGGAGGGGGTCACGTTTCTGCAGGCTGTGGTCATATCCGCAACCGGCATCATCGAATGGGCAAACCGGTATGCGAATCTGGCTGAGAAGCTGGCTGAAAACATCGCTGAAAATATGGCTCGGAAAGAGGCTGAGAATGTGGCTCAGTCCGAGTTGGATTCCTCCCGCAGGAACGAATTGCTGCGCATCGCTGAGACCTGCCGCCGGGTACCGGCCGAACCGGCCCGCAATCTGACGGAAGCCATCCAGTGCTTCTGGTTCGTGCACATGGCCATGCATCTGGAGCAGTACGGCTGGTCCATCTCCGCCGGGCGACTCGACCAATACCTCTTTCCCTATTTCGAAGCGGATCTGGCCTCGGGAGCACTTTCCACGGAGGAGGCATGGACGCTCGTGCTGAATCTATGGGTCAAGTTCATGGAGAACGTGCATGACGGTGTCAAGGAAACCGTGTTTCAGAACCTGACACTCGGCGGACAGGATGGAGACGGAAAGGACCAGAGCAACGCCTTGTCACGGATGTGCCTGGACGCGACTGTGGCGCTTCGGTTCAACCAACCCGCGCTCTCGCTGCGCTGGCATGAGCACATCGACCCGGACTTCTGGGAACAGGCCATGCAAGCCATTGCCGGGGGCATGGGTCTGCCGGCGCTCTTCAACGATGAAATCATCATCCCCGCGCTTGTCTCCCATGGCGTTGACAGAAAAGACGCCGTCGGATACGCATTGGTGGGTTGTGTGGAAGCCAGCATTCCGGGAAAGCAGCAGGGGATGACCGCAGGCGGTCACCTCAACTGTGCGAAAGCCCTGGAGCTGGCACTCAATGACGGACGTTCCATGATCACCGGACGGCAGATCGGCCTGCAGACGGGGGAACCCGGCAACTTCAAGGGATTTGACGACCTATGGTCCGCCTATGTGTCGCAGGTGGAATACTTGAGCGGACTCAATGTGCTGGCCACCCACATTTCGGGGGAGATGCAGAAGCAGTTCGGCTATTGTCCACTGATGTCCTCGCTGCTGGAGGACTGCATCACCAGAAAACGCGACATGGTCTATGGGGGGACACGCTACAACCTGCCGGGCGTCGGTGTGTTCGGGCCCTCGAATACATGCGACGGCATGATGGCCATCCGGAAGTGGGTCTGCGAAAAGGAGCGGCTGACCTGGAAGGAGCTGCAGCAGGTTTTGCTGGATGATTTTGCGGGACATGAGGAGTTTCGGCTGCTGTTTGCGCGGAAAACCCCTCGTTTCGGGAATGACATTCTGGAAGCGGATGAACTGTACAACCGGATTACGGCCGTGCATGCAGACTTCTTCTGGAAACAGGTCGACTCCCGCAATGGCCGATATACCTGCGGCGTCTGGCCCGTGACGACCCATGTCGGTTCCGGAAACTGGACAGCCGCCACGCCGGATGGACGCCACAAGGGCATGCCGCTGGTGGATGGCGTGGGTGCCTGCCAGGGTGCGGATCGGAATGGTCCGACCGCCCTGCTGAAATCCGTGGCCCGTCTCAACAACAAAGACCATTGGACGGCAGGAAACACCTGCAACATCAAGTTTTCAGCGTCCGGCATCCATACGGGTGACGGCATCGGCCGGCTTCGCGACCTGACGACTGCCTTCATGAAGCTGGGCGGACAGGAACTGCAGATAAATGTGGTGGATGCGCAGACTCTGGCCTCCGCCATGGAACATCCTCAGGAATATGAGGACCTGGTCGTGCGGGTTGCAGGCTTCAGCGCCTACTTCACGAAGTTGTCCCGCAGCGTTCAGGAAGAAATCATGTCCCGGATGGAGCAGGCTGTGTAGGCATTGACAGGGCTGCCGGTTTCTGTCTGCAGTGTTGAATATTCTTTCTTTATTCTATATAGTAGACGAATGAACGAAATCGTGAACAGGAGTTTATGCGCAATATGAAACAGGAAAGTTGCTGCAAAGCCCTTCAAGAACAGGGATTCAAGCTGAATGAAACGACCGGCTATTTTCAGAACATGGGTGTGGATGTCATGGCTTTTGATGACATTTACCCGGAAGGACATCAATCCGGTGTCAGCATCATCATGCACGGAAATCGTGTTGCGACAAACGGCGACATCCGCTTTGAACAGACACCCGGACAGTGGCAGCCGGTGCCGAAGCAGGAAAAACGCGAGTTGGATGTTCCCGCGAATGCGATCACGACCTCTTTGCGTTTTCCGGATACGGCAAGGCACCTGAACGGCTTCAACCCAATGATTTATCCGGATTTCGAGTTTGCCTACAAGGTTGCTGTCACAGGAGAAGGTTCCTCGATCCTCGTGACAGTGGATTTGGACAAGCCGGTACCGGAAAGATTTCTCGGCAAAGTGTGCTTCAATCTCGAGCTGTTTCCCGGTGCGCTGTTCGGAAAGCCTTGGATCATGGACAAGAAGCAAGGTTTCTTTCCGGAACAACCCAACGGACCCGTACTGACGCAATCGCCCAATTACCTCCACACGGGAGACTTTCGCCAGCCCGAGGCAAAAGCTGACTTGAAGCACCTGTCCGGGGACAACAAAGGGTACAGCCCGATTATCGCCGATGACCTCATCGCCGAACCTTATGCAGTCGGAAAGCGTTTCACCGTGCGACCCGATGATGCTTTCAACCGCTTCACCCTTGAAAGCAAGGGTGCGGAGCTGAAACTCTACGACGGACGCATGAACCACAACAACGGCTGGGTTGCGGTCAGCAGCGAAGTCCCCGCCAATGCCACGAAAGGTGCGATTCAATGGGTGATTACGCCGCATGCCGTGAAAGACTGGACTTATCCGGCTGTCGTCCAGACATCGCAGGTGGGGTACCATCCCACTCAAATGAAAACGGCCATCATTGAATTGGACAAACGGGAAGGCAATCGTGAAATGCCTGTCCTTTTCAAAATCACAGAGACCGGCGAACAGCAGGTCCTGTCGACCTCCGGGCAGGAATGGGGCCAATTTCTCCGCTACAGCTACCTGAAATTTGATTTCACGGATATCAGGGAGGAAGGACTCTACAAAGTCCGGTATGGTTCTTCGGAATCTGCCATTTTCCGCATCGCCGGCGATGTGTACGACAGAGGTGTCTGGCAGCCGGTGCTGGAGTATTTCCTTCCCGTGCAGATGTGTCACATGCGGGTCAATGAGAAATACCGTGTCTGGCATGGACTCTGTCATGATGATGACGCACGGATGGCCCCGGTTGATTTCAATCATTATGACGGATATGCGCAAGGACCCTCCACATTGACCCGATATCAGCCGGGAGACGCCGTTCCGGGTCTCAATATCGGCGGTTGGCACGACGCAGGTGATTTTGATCTGCGGGTGGAATCGCAGTCCGGTGAATTCTATGTTCTGACACTCGCCTATGAGGCGTTTGGTGTCGATTATGATGTGACCGCCATCAACCAGGACACCCGAATCACCGAAATCCACCAGCCTGATGGGAAAAACGACATTCTTCAGCAGATTGAACATGGCCTCCTGACGGTTGTCGGGGGATATCGCGCATTGGGCCGGCTGTATCGGGGCATCATCTGCAACGACCTTCGGCAATATGTTCTCCTGGGTGACAGCGCCGCCATGACAGACAATATCAAAGGAAATGCAGACGACCGCTGGGTATTCACCGAAAACAATCCACCGCGTGAATTGACCACTGCAGCGCATTTGGCCGCTGCTTCCCGCGCAATGAGAGGCTTCAACGATACGTTGGGCAGCCAGGCGCTGGAAGCCGCCGTCGAACTTTTTGAAGTTACGGATGGAACCGGCCGCGCGCAAGCGGCTAAAATTCATGCCGCCGTTGAACTGCTGCTTACCACCGGAGAACAGAAATACAAGGATTTTCTGCGCTCTGAAACCGAATTCATTGCCGGCGCCATCGACAAAGTGGGCTGGTACGTCGGCCGAGCTGAAAAGGTGATGAATGACCCCGACTTCACCAAAGCCATTCGCGAAGCTTTGCCGGCTCTGAAGGAACAGCTTGTGCGGCAGTGCGGTGAAACACCCTATGGAATCCCGTATCGCCCGCACATCTGGGGAGCAGGCTGGGGTATTCAGCGGATGGGCTTCGAGTACTATTACCTGCATCAGGCATATCCTGAGCTGTTCGACACCGACCTGATCTTCAATGCCCTGAACTTTGTTTTGGGATGCCACCCCGGTTCCAATACGATGTCGTTCGCGTCCGGCATTGGAGCCAAATCGGCTACCGTAGGCTATGGACTGAACCGCGCCGACTGGTCGTATATTCCCGGCGGCGTCATTTCGGGGACCGCATTGATACGTCCCGACTTTCCTGAGTTGCTGGTCTTCCCTTATTTGTGGCAGCAGGTGGAATACGTCATGGGTGGCGGTTCTTCCCACTTCATGTTCCTGGCATTGGCGGCGCAGCGGTTGACAAAGGAGAAAGACTGACTCCAATGGTCTTCCCATAGCAAGCTCATCGAGCTCGAACAGGCCCCCTCAGACCCAAATAAGCCTGTGACAAAGGAGATGTACCATGCGAAAACTATGGCCGATCCACTCATTTAATTTCACCCTCTGGGATGCCGCCCGTGTCGATTGGGCGGAAGCACGACGGCAAATCGATGACATGGTGGAGAAGTGCGCCATCAACACCGTGACGTTCATCGTCAGCGCGCAACAGGCTCATGCCTATTCGACCCATATCGACTGGAAAGGTCCGCACATGCCGACGGATGAGAATCTGACGGATCTTCTCCGATATGCGGCTGACAAGGGGCTCCGCCGCATCCTCAAGCCGATGCTGAACCCGACCGATGGCTACTGGCGCGCCTTTATCCGGTTCTTCGACGAGGATGTCCCATGCGAACCGAAATGGCGGGACTGGTTCCGGAATTATACGGAATACCTTGTGCATTATGCGGCCCTCAGTGAGCGGGAAGGGCTGGACATGCTGATTGTCGGCTGCGAACTGGTCGGCACCGATCATCGGGATGCGGAATGGCGCAATCTGATCGCAGCGGTACGCAAGGTTTACAATGGGCTGGTCACATACAACTGCGACAAATACCAGGAACACAATGTGAAATGGTGGGATGCATGCGACGCCATCTCCTCCTCCGGTTATTATCCGGTGGCGGACTGGCCGCGTCAGATCGACCGCATCCGGATGGTCGTGGAACGGTTCGACAAACCCTTCTTCTTTTCCGAAGTCGGCTGCCCGTCCACCGCGCATTCCGGCGACATTCCGAACGACTGGACCCTGATCGCGAAACACCCGTACGATGCCGCGGAACAGGAAGCCTTCTACCGTGTGATGTTCGACGCATGCGAGCCACTGGACTGGCATTTCGGGTACTGCCTCTGGGACTGGGCGTTCAATGTGAAACCGGGATACGACCCGAAGACGGACAAGGGATACGCTGTGATTGACAAGCCGGCAGGCGCATTGATCCGGGAATGTTTCTCCCGCTGAAAGCGCAAATCCTGCATACTTATTGCTGAGGTGACCATGATTCACACGACTGACAATCATGGGGCCGGAGAAAGTGCCGTGAAGGATATGATGACTGTCCATCATAGGTCCGGAGAAAGTGCTGTGAAGAGTATGACGACTGACAATCATGGTTGCGGCGAAAACTTTGTGCAGGCTCAGAAAAAAGCTTCTTTCATCAGCAGGACAGAAGCGGAACAGTGGATTCCGGAAGATGGAACACGTTTTGACGTCATCGTCGCAGGTGGAGGACCGGCTGGAATCGGTGCTGCATTGGCTTCGGCGCACAAGGGCGCTAAGACGCTGCTTCTGGAAGCAAAAGGATTTTTTGGTGGGGTGGCTGCAACATCCCTGTGGATGCCGATGAACCGGATGCGCCTGAACGGTGGAAGCCGTGGCGGCGTGCATGATCGGATCATTAAGAAACTGGAACAGTATGGAGCCGATGCCTATCTCGAGGGGAAAACCTCCTGGGTGGATGGCGATGGGCTTCATATCCATCCGGAATACCTTCGCGGCGCGATCTTTGAATTGCTGGAGGAAAGCGGATGCCACTACCGTCTGTACAGCCCGATCGTTGGCGCGAAAACGGAGAATGGTGTTCTGAAAGCCGCAGTGGTTCAGACAAAGAGCGGATTGGCTGAGTTCGAGGCCAATGTGTTCGTGGACTGCACCGGCGATGGAGACCTTTCGTTTTACGCCGGAGCGGAGACGCGGACCGGACGGGAGGGCGATGGCAGTCTCATGCCCATTACGCTTGGATTTGCGCTGGCGAATGTGGACACAGTGCGTCTGTTTGAGTTTTACAACGGACCTGACTGCGGCCCTGTCTTGCGGCGCATCCTCGAAGAAGCGGCCGCGGAAGGCTTTTCCTGTGCGGACTGGTACTCATTTGACCGGACCACCATTCCGGGCGTGGCATCCGTCAATCATGGCGGCTTAAAGGGCATCGGAATCCTTGATGCCACAAAGGCAAGAGATCATACGATTGCAGAACGCACCGGGATCACCCTTGCCCTGGATTTTGTAAAAATCGCCCGGACCAAAGGAATTCCCGGCCTGGAACAATGCCATCTGATGCGCGTCGGTGGCAATGTCGGGGTACGGGAGACCCGACGCGTCATCGGAAAGTATGTGCTGACCATCGAAGACGCAATCCATGGAACCGAGTTTCCCGATGTCATCGCGCGACGGTATGGTGCGGTCGATGTTGCCGGATTACAGGAAGACAAGGATTACAAGCAGCTTATGAAATCCGGCTATGCCTACCCCTACCGGGGACTGCTGCCGGTTGGCGTGGAACGGCTGCTGGTGGCGGGCCGCTGCGGTTCCTACACGCACCTGGGCATGGCCGCAGGAAAAAGCATGGGCAACATGATTGCGCTGGGCCAGGCTGCGGGGATAGCCGCCGCCTTTTCATCCCAGCTTGGGGTTACCCCTGGCGTGCTTGATCCGAAGGTGGTTCAGGATTTTCTTGTTCAATGGGGAGTGACTCTGTAGACATCAAGTTCAAAAAACATATTTCAAGCAGGAAAAGGAATTCATGATGAGAACAGGCCTGGTATCCGTCACCTTCCGCAGGAAAACTCCGCAGGAGATCATCGCCTTGGTCCATCAGAGCGGACTGGATGGCATTGAATGGGGAGCCGATGTGCATGTGCTTCCCGGCGACCTGAAAGGAGCAGCCGCGGTTCGGCAGGAAATGGATGCGCATGGACTGCTGACTCTTTCCTATGGGTCCTATTACCGGCTTGGTTCCGGAGACACCAACGGGTTCGGACAGATAGCCGAGACTGCAAGTGCACTGGGTGCTCCGAACATCCGCGTATGGGCGGGAACGTCAGGCAGTCTGGAGACGGATGCTGATCAACTGGCGCGCGTGCTCGAGGATGCCTGGCAGTGTGCAGGCGTCGCGGCAGAATATGGTCTGGATGTTTCGACCGAGTTCCACGGAAACACCCTGATGGATTCGATGGAAGCGTCACTTTCCTTTCTGGATCGCGTTTCTCATCGCCGGATGCATTCGTACTGGCAACCGATCCATCCGGTCAGCGAGGAATCGCGGCATCTGTCGGAAATTTCCGCCCTGCGGGATACGGCGCGCCTGAAAAATCTCCATGTCTATCATTGGCGGCAGGAACAGCGTCTGCCTCTGCGGGATGGGCAGACACTCTGGCGGGAACGGATTCGGTTGGTACAACATTGCGCAGATGCTGCCTTGCTGGAATTTGTCAAAGACGACAGCCCGGAACAGTTTCTTGAGGATGCGAATGTACTCAAAAACCTTTGCGGCATGCAGGACAAAGAATCATGACCCAGCGTATTGCCGGCAAAACTTCGCGAACGATATCGTGAGAATGAAAAGGACGTGATGGCATGACCAACCGGAGCAATATCGATTGGGAAGACAGCAGTGACAATTCTTTCCGCGACATGGGGTTTCCTGAATCAGGCGTAGAACACACCTTGAAAGACTGGGAAAATCCGGCCGTCTTCGCAAGGAACAAGGAAAGACCGCATGCCGGACTCATTTCGTATCCGGATGCGGAAACAGCGTTCGCCGGCCGGCGGGAAGCTTCGCCTGCGAGAAAACTGCTCAACGGATTCTGGCTGTTTCATTATGCAAACTGCCCGGAAGCCGTCCCTGTCGGGTTTCATGAGCGAGACTTTCCGGATCAGGGCTGGAATTCCATTCAGGTTCCCGGACATTGGCAGCTGCAGGGATATGGTATCCCCATCTATACGAATATTCAGTACCCGTTTCCGCCGAACCCGCCGTATGTGCCCGATGAGAATCCGACCGGTTGCTATCGGATGAGCTTTCTTGTCCCGGAGGAATGGGTGGACCGCACCGTCTTTTTGGTGTTCGAAGGCGTGGATTCCGCCTTCCGTCTCTGGGTGAACGGCATGGAGGTCGGCTACAGCCAGGGAAGCAGGAATCCTGCCGAATTCCAAATCACCCCCTTTCTGCAGGCAGGTCCGAACCTTCTTGCGGTGCAGGTCATGCAGTGGTCCGACGGAACCTACTTGGAAGACCAGGACATGTGGTGGCTGAGCGGCATTTTCCGGAACGTATTTCTTCACGCCGTACCGAAGCTTCACATTCGCGATCTCGTTGTCGAAACGCTGTTGGACGAAGCCTGTCTGAATGATGTTTGTCTGAATGATGCTAGTCTGAATGAAGCCTGTCTGAATGATGCCTGTCTGAATGATGCCTGTCTGGGTGCCACACTGAAGATTGCGTTCCATATACAAAACACTGCAAGCCGTTCCTGTCAGGGATTTCAGCTGGAAGCCTCGCTGTTCGATCCTTTCGGTCACAAGGTTCCGGTCTGCCTGGCTGCGGATGGTTCGGCACTTGAACCTGATACGGAGGTTCAAGTTGATATGCGCGCCTATCTCCATTCACCGGCTCTCTGGTCGGCGGAAACCCCCTTTTTGCATACTCTGCTGGTTTGCCTGCGGGATGAGCAGGGCAGCTCTCTGGAATGGAAAAGCCTGAAGGTTGGCTTTCGCAAGGTGGAAATCCGCGAGGGACGCCTGCTGGTCAACGGCACTTCCATCAAACTGCGCGGAGTCAACCGGCATGAGTTTCATCCGGCCACCGGACGTGCCATCCCGGAAGAGTCCATGCTTCAGGACATTCTGCTGATGAAGCGGCATCATTTCAATGCCGTGCGGAATTCCCACTATCCGAACAATACCCGGTGGTACGAGCTGTGTGATGCATATGGGCTGTATGTGATTGATGAGGCGGATCTGGAGACGCACGGCCTCATGGACAGGCTTTCCGTGGATCCCTCCTGGAAAGCCGCCTATCTGGACCGTGCGCAGAGGTTGGTGGAACGGAACCGGAACCATCCCTGCATTCTTTTCTGGTCCTTGGGGAATGAGTCCGGTTTCGGAGAGAATCTGACCGACATGGCGGCCTATATCCGCAGAACCGATGGCAGCAGGCCCGTCACCTATTACCACGCAGGTTCCGATCCGGTGGTTGATGTGGTCGGCATGCATTATCCGAGCCCTACACAGATGGAGGCGCTTCTTCGAACCGAGACCTCCGGACGGCCCCTGATGCTGGAAGAG
>JAIFNI010000288.1 GCA_020047785.1 Clostridia bacterium | reverse complement strand
GTTCTATCCTCATGGGATTCCCTCGTTTCCACCGTCTCCGTCGAAGCGGATCATCCGGTCGGACCGATCCTGCCGATATCCTGTCTTCCTATCCTGTAAATATGCTGATCACACTACATAATTGCATGAATATCGGCGTATTTACAGGGCTTCCTGGTGATTCGCCGCGAAGCATGCAGGTTCTACTTGTTCTATTCCCATATATACGCATCCATCACGCAAAACGACTGACATGATGCTTGATTCCGTGTGTGAATGGCACCAAGGGTTCCATTCACATGCAGGATTCCAAAGGAATCCTGCATAAAAACTCGTTGAAACGAGTTTTACACGAGAATCATGCTTGATTCCGGTGCAGCAACCGGCTTTGGCTCCGGAATCTCGCATGGAACGGAAATGGACGGCCGCTGCCGGAAGGTGCTGCGGATTCCTTTCATTATAGGCCCGTACTCGAACGGGTTCAAGCCTGTGAGGCATTTGCAGGCCGTAATCGGGATGAGCGGCAGATGTCCGTGCAGGATCAATATCGGCAGCAAGGGCCTTCGGGATGAACGACCGTACAGGGACGGGGCGGGAACCTTCAGCTGAGGCTGCGGAAGCCACCCGGAAAGTGGCGTTCCGGTGGACGGGCCAATGGCGTCAGTGTATAATGGGTTCAGCGTGGCGGTCCACGCGGAGGAGCATCATGCAACGATTGATCCTGGCTTCGGGATCCCCCCGCCGCAAAGAGTTGCTGGCGCGGATCGGGGTCCCGTTTGACGTCATGGTTTCCGGAATCGACGAAAGCCTCGGCGATCATGATCATGCCGAAACCTTCGCACTTGCCATGTCTCGTGAAAAGGCACGGGACATTGCGGCCAGGCTGCAGGGCGAGGGTCTGCATGCAGGTTGTCTTGTTCTGGCGGCGGACACCGTCGTCGCACGGGAAGGCCATATCCTCGGAAAACCTGTGGACAGGGCCGATGCCGAACGGATGCTCCGCCTGCTTTCCGGAAGCTGGCACGACGTCATCACCGGCATGACACTGCTTCGCGCGGATACAGGGGAAGCACAGTCAGCAGCCGAAACAACCCGCGTGAAGTTCCGCGAACTCGATGAAACCCTCATCCGCCGATATCTCGAAACGGACGAGCCATCGGACAAAGCCGGTGCCTATGCGGTCCAGGGATTCGGAGCGGTTCTGGTGGAACGCATCGTGGGAGACTATTACAATGTGATGGGTCTGCCCATCCAGCGATTGTCCGGCATGTTGGAAGAATTTGGAACGGAGCCGCTTTCCTGGCTGGACAGTCGGGAACCGGAACAAGGAATCTGAAACAACCGGGCAACCGGAAAGGGTACACGAAAGGCGAAGGAACAGCACATGGGGTTTTTCACCAGGGAAATCGGGATTGATCTCGGAACAGCGAACACACTGGTCTATGTGAAGGGCAAGGGGATCGTTCTGCGTGAACCTTCTGTTGTGGCCGTCAACAACCACAATGGCCAGGTGCTGTCTGTGGGTTCGGATGCGAAGCAGATGATTGGACGGACACCAGGGAACATTACCGCGATTCGCCCCATGAAGGATGGCGTCATTGCGGATTTTGAAATCGTGCAGGGCATGCTGCGGTATTTCATTCGAAAAATCATCGGATCCAATCCGCTGTTGCGGACGCGCATCATCATCTGCGTGCCCTCCGGCGTGACGGAAGTCGAGAAGCGCGCTGTCGTCGAGGCGGCCATGCATGCTGGAGCGAAGGAAGCCTACCTCATCGAGGAACCCATGGCATCCGCCATCGGTGCAGGCCTTCCCGTGGAAGAACCTTCCGGAAGCATGGTGGTCGACATCGGCGGCGGCACGAGTGAAGTGGCGGTCATTTCCCTCGGCGGCATTGTGGTCAGCCGTTCGGTCCGCACGGCGGGAGATGAGTTCGACGATTCCATCATTCATTATGTAAAGAAGGAATACAACCTGATGATCGGCGAGCGCAGCGCCGAGGCCATCAAGATGAAAATCGGCTCCGCCTACCCGTTCGAGAAGGAAATCTCCTACAAGGTGAGTGGCCGCGATCTCGTCACGGGTTTGCCGAAAGAGCTGTCCATCTCCTCCGTTGAGATCCGCGAAGCGCTCCGGGAGCCGGTCAACACGGTTGTGGATTCGATCAAGTACACATTGGAGAAGACCCCGCCGGAACTGGCGTCCGACATCATGGAACGCGGAATCATGCTCGCGGGCGGCGGCGCCCTCCTGAAGGGGCTGGACCTGCTCATCAGTGAGGAAACGGGTATTCCGGTTTTTGTCGCGGACAATCCGCTCGACTGTGTCGTCCTGGGCACCGGAAAAGTGCTTGAGGAACTGGACGTGCTGTCGAATGTGCTTCTTTCGCATAAAAATCTGCGATAGTCAGCCAGGAGGAAGGCGTTGCGCAATCTCGTCACGAACAAACTGTTTCTTGCCATTGCGGCGTTTGTCCTGCTGGTTGTGCTGATGGTTTCCACCAGCAGTCCGGGCGGCGGGCTGAACGTGCTCAGAAATGTCGTCCGTGTGCCTCTCGCTCCGCTCCAGCAGGCATACACCTTCCTGACCGGCAAGGCGGGCGGGCTTGTTTCCGACATCTCGAACATGGGCCGGGCGCTTGATGAGAATGTAACGCTGCGGGCGCGCATTCGCGACCTTGAAAACAAGAACCTCGAACTGGAGGAACTGAAGCGTCAGAACGGGGAATTCCGGAAGCTCCTGAATTTCAAGGAACAGTACGCGGACTATGGGTTCCTTGGCGGAACCATCATCGGGAAGGATGCAGGAAACTGGTTTGATGTTTTCACCATCGATCGCGGCATCAAGGATGGTCTCCGGCAGGGGAAAGGGTATCCGGTCATTTCCGCCGACGGGCTTGTGGGTCGTGTTTCCAATGTGGAACTGCTCTCCTCGGATGTCATTTCACTCATTGACATGGACAGCACCGTCAGCGTCCGGGTTGCCCGGACGAGGGACCTGCTTGTCGTGCGCGGGGACATCACCTTGAAGCAGGAAGGCCTTTGCCGGGTCGATTATATTCCTCCGAATGCCGATCTGGTGCCCGGAGACGTGCTGGAAACTTCCGGTATGGGCGATGTGTATCCGAAAGGCATCCGGGTTGGGGTCGTGGACAGGATCATCCGGAACCAGGGACAGTTTGACGCCTATGCCATCCTGAAGCCCGCGGTGGATTTCAAGCGTCTCGAAGAAGTCGAGGTGCTGACCCCTTCTTTGCCCGTGGAATCCGATGAAGCCGTCGGGTCGGATGAGAACGGAACCGGGTCGGATGAGAACGGAACCGCAGATGCAGACGGGCTCCGGATGGATGCGAACGGTCCGGAAACGACAGGGTCCGGCGCAGAGGGGGCGGGAATACCATGAAGTACAGGTTCATCGGCGCGGCGCTTCTCCTGCTTCTGGCTTCGTTTCTGCAGGCCAACCTGCTGCCGGATATCACCCCGTTCGGCATCCGGATGCTGCTGCCGCTCGCACTCAGCGTAGTCACCGGACTGCTCAGGAGCACATTCGAAAGCATGCTCATGGGGTTCCTGTACGGGATGGCCATGGATATGCTCATGGGCCGCATGCTGGGGCTGCACGCGGTTCTGTACGCGGCGACAGCCGGACTCATCAGCCTTGTGAACGAAAAACTGTACAGGGAGAAGATGCTCATCCAGCTTTCTTTTTCGATAGCGGCGGTTGTTGCGACGGAAGTGATATTTTATCTTGCCGTTTTTCTGCTGCGGGGATATGATTCTTTCGCCATGGCATTCGTCACGCTGATTCTGCCGGTGGCACTCTGCAACGGGTTGCTGGTGCTGCCTCTCTATCGTCCGGTTGCCGGACTGTATGCCAGGCTGGATGTTCTGGACCGCAAACGGAACCGGCTTGGTTAGGGCTTGGAAGAAAACAACCTGCTCGATGAATTTCCGATAACAATGACCAATCCTGTCATTCTTTTCGGAAAAAGAGCAGGTGATTCTCTTCCAAGCCATAGTGGCCGAAATCGAAGTTCCGGCCGAGTTTGAGATCCTTCGGGCGGTCAGCCGCCTGTATCTTCACCGAACGGGAAGGGAGACGGATGACAAGGAAAAAATCGATTCCTCCGCAACTGGATCGCTTTTTCATTATTTCCGCAGTCATTGTGGCCATCACGGTCCTGTTTGTTGTGCGTCTGGCCGACCTGCAGCTTGTTCACGGTGCCGCCTACAGGCAGGAAACCATTTCCCGCATCTCCACCAATGGGACCATTCATGCCGCACGCGGCAATATCTATGACCGGAACGGTGTTCCGATAGCCGGCAGCCGCATGGGATTCTGCGTCGATTATGTGGATGTGAAGATGCCGAACGAACAGAAGAACGCCATGCTGCTCGAACTCTGGAAACTGTTCGATAAGAACGGGCAAACCATCAGGACACATCTGGCGGAGATCGTGGACTGGAAACACAGGCTTCTGCTTTCCAAGGACGATGGAATACGCAAGGCGCTCCTCGATGTCATCCTTCTTCAGGAAAAGGATCGTACCTCTCTGGTCACCGGCGACCAAATCCTGAACTACATGCGGGACAAGACTTTTGAAATCGGCGTGGACAAGGATGTGGAAACCGGCATCATCCGCCATACGGAAGCGTACTCCGATGAGGAGGTCTGGTGCTTGATGCAGCTCCGTTATGAAATCCTGAAAAACCAGCCCAAACTCAACAACCCAATGCTTCTGGCCGATGATGTCGGAGAACTGGTCATGTCGGAGATCGAGGACCGGAGCCCGTTGTTTCGCGGGGTCACCACCTATGTGAAGCCATATCGCGAATATTACAACCCGGAAACCGTTTCACACCTGCTCGGTTATGTTGGCATGGCAACCGACAAGGAAGTCCGGAATCTGAACGGTGTGCTTGCGGAGAAGGCGGATTCGCTGGAATCAGGTTCCCTCGCCCGCATATGGCCGAAGATCGGCAGTGATGGGACGGAACTCCCTCTGACAAAAGCGCAGAAAGAACAGAATAAAAAGACGGACGCAGCAGTCAAGACATATGGAGATGAAAACCCGGGTGCGCTTTACACCAATCGCGACATGATCGGGAAAAGCGGAATCGAGCTTGGCGGTGAATTCCTGCTGCGCGGGGTGGATGGAAAAACCACGAAAGAGGTCGACCGTGACGGACGGACCACGGAAGTCTCCCTCGATCGGAAGGCGCAGCCGGGAGCGGATGTATACCTGAGCGTCGACCTTGCCATGCAGAAGGCAGCTGTCGAATCTCTTCAGCGCAATATCGAACGCATCCGCCTGATGGGGGGCAGAAAAAACTTCGGTGATGCAAATGCAGGTGCGGTTGTCGCGCTGGATGTGCACAGCGGCGAGGTGCTGGCCATGGCCAGCTGGCCTGACTACAATCCGGACATTTTTCTCAAAGGCGATGACAAAGCCATCACGGATCTGCTTGCCGCGGCTGGTCAGCGAACCTGGAACCGTGCGACGCAAGGAGCCTATCCGCCGGGGTCCACCTATAAGCCGCTGATTTCGGTCGCCGCGCTCGAAACCGGGACGATCGCTTCAAACACCCGTATTCAGGCGAACTATACGGATGCCTGGCTGAACGCGAAGCTCGAGACCGAGACGAAAACCCATTTGACCAACCTTGAGGGCAATCAGGGATACATCAACCTGGAACGTGCCGTGGCGACTTCCAGCAACATGTTTTTCTACAAGATCGGGGTCATGACCGGGATCGACAACATCGCTTCCTTTGCAAGGATGTTCGGATTCGGGCGGAAGACCGGGATAGAAATTGACGAGAGCACGGGCTCGCTGGCTTCCCGCGAGTACAAAAAGCAGTATTACAATGAGGACTGGTATCCCCTGAACACGGCAATGGCCTCGATCGGTCAGTTGTACAATGCATTCACCCCGCTGCAGCTCGCCAACTATGTCGCGGTTCTTGCGAACGGTGGAAGGATGTATACGCCGCACCTCATCCGTATGGCGATGTCCGAGACGGGCAGCATGATGAAATCGCCGGATATCGAGGGGGTGGCGCTGGAAGTGGCACCGGAGAACCTTGCGGCTGTGCGCAAGGGCATGGTCGCTGTCGCGAATGCGACAGACGGCACAGCTGTCAATGTGTTTCGTGATTTCCCCTTTCAGGTCGCGGGCAAGACCGGAACCTCGGAAACCGGCAACGAAAAGCGCGGTGAGTCCTCCCATGGCTTGTTCGTATGCTATGCGCCGGCCGAGGATCCGCAGATCGCGGTGGCGGTCGTCATCGAACATGGTGTTTGGGGTGCCTATACCGCACCGGTCGCACGCGATGTGCTGATGTCATACTTCCGTCTCAATGAGGGAGGATACGGAGACACCGCCGGAGAGGATGCCCCGGGCGGGTCAGCGGCGTCCGGAAGCACGGGGAATGCGGCTGTACCGGAGCGGAAAATCGTAGGTTCGGCGGAAGTCATCTGGTGAATGCAGGAACAATGCCCGAATGTTTGCGATCATGAAAACGGCAGCCGGAAGGCAGACGGAGGAAGTTTGGAGATGGAAGCAAGCGGTGTGGTTTTCAAGGGCAGTACGGAAGGTCTGTCCATCATCGTGCCGGAGGAATACACGGCGGATCAGCTGATTACGGAGGTTTCCGGTAAAATTCAGGCAAATGCGCGGTTTTTCAGGGGTGCCAGGCTGAAGGTGACGTATCATGGAATCAGACTGTCTGCCGATGAGGAAGCACGCCTGTTTAAAATTCTGGATGAACAGAGCGGTGCAGTCATCGAAAGTCTGAACCGGTCGGGAACCGGTGCCCCGCCTTCCGCAGCAATGTCTGCATCACGCAGAGGACAGACCCCCGCACCCCTCCGGCGATTTTTCACAAAGGGGCAGGACGAGAGCGACTGCAAATTCATCCGGACGACTGTTCGGGGAGGAACCCGCATCCAGTACGAGGGCTCGGTCGTGGTTGTCGGAGATGTGAATCCCGGTGCGGAAATCGTGGCGGCAGGCAATGTTATTGTGCTCGGACTGCTGCGGGGCATGGTGCACGCCGGTGCCGGCGGGTCTCGGGATGCTTTCATTTCAGCGTTGAAACTCAAACCGACCCAGCTTCGCATCGCCGATCTCATCGCCAGATGTCCGGATGATCCGGATACCCCCGGCGTCTATCCTGAGATTGCATCGGTGCGGGATGGAATGATAGTGGTGAATCCCTTGTATGAAAGATCCTGAGGTTTCATATCCGGTTTTCACGGGTTGGATCGGAGCCTGTGAAGCAGGCTGGCCGGATTGACTTTTCCGGCTGGAACGGATATATTCAAGCGTAGATGTGTTCAAGGCGTACCCGGCAATATTGATGGTTTTTTTGCATGTTGCCGGTCTCCGCGCTGATTTGCCGGTGTCCTTGCATCATCAGGAGCTGGCTGTCGAGGTGTCGGGCACGACCAAGGGTTTACCGGAAAGTCGGAGGATAAGGCATGGGAGAGGTTATCGTCATCACGTCCGGAAAAGGTGGAGTCGGGAAAACCACGACAACCGCCAATCTGGGCGTCGGGCTTGCGCTGCAGGGCAAAAAAACCGTCCTGATCGACACGGATATCGGCCTTCGCAACCTGGACGTGGTCATGGGCCTCGAAAATCGCATCGTCTACGATCTGGTGGATGTTGTGGAAGGGTCATGCCGCGTGAAGCAGGCCCTCATCAAGGACAAGCGCTACGACGGGCTGCATCTCCTGCCTGCCGCACAGACGCGCGACAAGAACGCCGTCACGCCGGAACAGATGGAGAAGCTCTGTGACGAGTTGAAGGAAGAGTTCGATTATGTCATCATTGACTGTCCGGCAGGAATCGAGCAAGGGTTCAAGAATGCCATTGCCGGCGCAAGCCGTGCGTTCGTCGTCACGACACCCGAAGTGTCCGCCGTCCGGGATGCGGACCGCATCATCGGTCTCCTGGAAGCCAACGACATCCGAAATCCCAGGCTCATCGTCAATCGCCTGCGTCCGGATATGGTCCGTCGCGGCGATATGATGACCATCGACGACATCATCGATATCCTGGCCATCGAACTCATCGGCGTGATCCCGGATGACGAGAACATCATCGTCTCCACCAACCGCGGAGAGCCTGCCGTCGCGGATGCGAAGAGCGCCGCCGGGCTTGCGTACCGAAACATCACCAGACGCATCCTGGGGGAGGATGTCCCCTTTGTCGATCTGACAGCCCAGGAAAACATCCTGACGAAAATGAAGAAGCTCTTCGGCTTCAAACCGGCCTGAGGAGGGAGTTTGCCATGATGGATCTACTGAAGCTGCTGACCCGGAAGAAGGAAAACTCCAAGGATGTCGCGAAAGAGCGTCTCAAGCTGGTGCTGATTCACGACCGGTCCACTTTCTCACCGCAGTTTCTCGAGATGATGAAAAGCGAGATCATACAGGTCATTCGGAAATATCTGGATGTCGAGGAGGAACTTCTTGACATCCAACTCACCAAAACCACCAGTGAAGATGGGGAGCGCATTGTCCCGGCTCTTGTGGCCAACATCCCCATCCGCGCCATGAGAAGCGGGAACCGATGAAATCCGCCATGCGGAGGTTTACATGCACATCGCCCTGATTGCGCACGACAACAAAAAGGAACTGATGGAGGCGTTCTGCATCGCCTACAGTTTTACCCTGAAGAAACACCGTGTTTACGCCACGGGCGGTACGGGCGCCATCGTGGCCGAATCGGCCGGACTGCCCGTCCTGGCGCTGGATTTCGGTGCGCTTGGAGAAGAGCAGATGATCGCCCGCATTGCCTACAACGAGATGGATCTCGTCCTTTATTTCGGAGATCCGGACGTATCGGACGACAACCGCAATCTTCTGCGCCTCTGGGCACTGTGCGATCGGAACAACATTCCGCTTGCCACGAACCTGGCCGCGGCGGAAATCATGATCAATGGACTGGAACGCGGTGATTTTGCCTGGCGGGACCTTGTGGCACGCTGAACAGACAGGGTTGGGGCCGCAAATAGAGAAGCTGGAGGAACACTAACCGATGGAATTGTTCATGGAGAAGATCGTCAAGCGCAAGAAAACCGGGCTTGACGTGGCCATTGTCACCGGGGAAATTACAGCAGCTGTTGTATTGGGTCTTGCGGCATTCATCCTCATCCCGCAGATTGGCATGTTCCTTGCGGTCGGGCTCGGATACGGAGCATGGTACCTGGTCGGGCTGCGCAATCTGGAGTTCGAGTATGCCCTCACCAACGGCGATCTGGACATCGACCGGATTCAGGCCCGCCGCAAGCGCAAACGTATTTTTTCCGCACACGGCAAGGAGTTCGAGTTGGTTGCGCCGGTTCGGTCCGCTTATTATTCGAATGAACTGAAGGCCCTGAAAAAAGTGATTGATGCATCCGCCGGCAAGGACGCCGAAGGGGTGTGGTTCATCCTCACGCATATCGGCGGGGAACGTGGAGTGGTGCTGTTCCAGCCCACCTCGGGCATGATTGATTCCTTGTGGCATGTAAACCCAAGAAAAGTCATGAGGAGCTAAGGCGCCGGAAGGAAATTACTTGCTCTTTTTCAAAAAAGAATGGCGAGTCTGGCCATTGTTTTTTGAAATTCATAGAGCAAGTTATTTCATTCCAAGCCCAAGGCGCCGGGACGGCAGTGGGTTTCATCGGGAAGTCCGGGCTGCCGGGGACGGAGTAATTCGCATGCAGATAGGCCTCAGGGGAAAACGTGCGGAGAAAGCCAGAGGAATTGCGGAAAGCCCTTTGGATTTTTTGCTGATGCCTGCGATTGTGCATCGGCGAATCAGCCGCCGTACCGCCGGATTGCCGGCTGCATTTCTTGTTGTCGGTTTCTGTGATGTCCTGCTGTTTCAGAATTTGCTGCGGGCAGGCCTGTTCACCGGTGGATTCGGAAATTCCGGGATGAGGCTGGTCGCCCTTTCTGCATTGGCTTTTGCGATCGGCGCACTCGACGTTGTCTGTGTCATGTGGCCTGTGGCTGACTTTGCGCGTTTTCTCGCCCATCGGAGCGAAAGATTCATCAGCGGCGGCATTCATGTCATCCTGATGAAATCCTATGCGCTTTCGCATCTTCTGTTCATCCTGCCGACCGTCATCTTCGTCTACAACCCGGTGGACTGGAATACCGTTCCGGCCACCTGGTCCACCGGCGCGAAACTGGAATTCTCCATCCTGGCGGCCATCCTTCAAGTACTTCCGCTGATACAGCTGGGCATCGTGTTCCGTACACTCCGTGTTCGGAGCAAGTTGGAACCTGTCACACGCGTCATCATCCTGGCGGCACTGTTTTTCTGGATGCAGCTGGCGGGCGAAATGATTCTTCGGCTCACCGCGATGGGACTCGCCTGGATTCTCCAGCTCGGACAGGCCTGATCCGGGAAGAGATTGATTTGCATATTGAAATCGCAGGAAGGACCAAGTATAATGAAAGAACCGTGAAAACGGAGATCCTTGTCCGGCTTGCATGTTTCAGCGTGTCTGTTCCGGTTCAGGTCACTGCCGGACGCAAACATCACCGCAACCGGTTCATGCAGACAGTAGGAAAAGCATAGCGTGTCCCGATGGTCCAAAGGATAAGACAATGGTTTCCGGTACCATTAATGCGGGTTCAATTCCTGCTCGGGACGCCACAGAGGGAGTGCAGGAGACTGCACTCCCTTTTGTAATTGAAAACCGACAGGAGAATCGGGCAGAAAACATTGCGTGGTTGAGAAGAGAAGCGGGAGGTATCCATGGACATCCATTCCATACTTGCCCAACTCGAAGCGGAAAAACTGACAGAAAGCACCACCGCAAAAGTGTACCGGTATATGGGTCTGATGCAGACCATCGGGCTGTTTTCGCAGCGTCTGACGCATGACCAGTGCCTTGATATCGCATTTGACTCTGTGAACGAGCTGGTCACGATCGCCCATGCCATTCTATACCAGACACAAGAGGCCGATGCGGGCAAACGGGAGCGGGTGGCTTCATCCGAACTGCCGGAATCGGCCGATGCACTTTGGCTGCGCAAGGCGAAGGGAATCGAGCATGCACCGGAATCGCTGTCCATGACGGAAGCCATCAGGAGCCTGCCCTTGGTTGGGACCGGCATCCTGATTCGACAAAAGGCGCTTCGCGCATTGCTCGGAGACGAATTGTGCGACCGGCTGCAAATTCGGGCCCTCGTGCCCTTCGTGGATGATGACACGCTGAAGGGGGTCATTCTGCTGGGCGACAAGGTCAGCGGATCCTTCGACAACGATGATGCCATTATTCTGGAGGCATTGATGCGCCTGGCAAACGGCGCCATGGAGAACAACCGGCGATACGCGGAAATGGTCCGGGTCAATCGGGAAATGGATACCAAGGTGTTCGACCTTTTCGCCATCAACCAGGCGACTCGCCTGCTGCTTGGAGAAACCTCGCTGGAATCCCTTGCCCATCTTTCCGTCGATGTGTTTGCGGAAATGACCCGTTCGGGTCGCACGTCCGTCTTCCTGTTCAACGAGCAGAACAACCGCCTGGATATGCTGGCTTATCTGAATACGCTTGACATGTCGGACCAGCCGTGGCTTTCATTCGCCCACAACTGGACCGGTCTGCCGGACCCGCTGCCCAAGGTGGTTGACTTGCTGGATGAAGCGGGCAGCCGTCTGATTGCCAGTGCCTTTCCGGACGAAGACGGACGTCTGTCCACTGTCGGTGCCCGCTTTGTGGTGCTGCTGGAGCGGCAGGGGAAAATTGCCGGCTTTGTCACGTTGGGCGATCGTATCGGAGGAGAACCATATGCCGCGGGGCAGTTCGAGGTTATCGAGAGTCTTGCGGCAGCCACGCTGATCGCCGTCGACAATGCAAGACTCATCGAAGCGCTGGGCAGACAGAAGAAGGACCTGCGGGAGCGCCTGGAGCGACTGCTTTCCCTGAGCACCCTCATCAAGAACATCAACAGTTCCGGCAACATGGAAACGTTGCTGGAATTGACCGGACGAACACTTGAAACTTCTTTTGATGTCAGAAAAGGCATGATTCTCCTGTACGACGAGGAGACAACCACCTTGCATGTCGCGAGAACCATCGGGTTCGACGGCAGCGGCATCATCAAGGTTTCAGGCGCCTGGGAACCGGTTCTTTCGGGCACGGTCATCTGCGAGGCGGGGACAAGGCGGCTGAGGGAGTTCTTTCCCGAATCCCTGCTTCCAACGGGGGACGGGATGGAAGGAATCCTGATCGAGCCCATTTACCATACCGATATCCGCAAATTGCTCCTTGGTGTCCTGGTGGTGTTCAAGTTCACGGATACGAGTGTCCGGGAACCGGAAAACCTGTTGACGATGGAGGCCATTTCCAACCATCTTTCGCTGATGATCATCGCCCTCACCTCCCTGAACCGGCAGCGCAGGTTCCGCATGCCGCTGCATGTCGAAACTTTCAAGCGGGAACTTCGCCGGCGTATCGAGGAAGCCCGGGAGCGCGGGGAACAATTCGACCTGCTTCAGGTGTCGGACGAACGGGGTTATGTTTTCCGGGAAAACAACCTGGCACACAAATTGGAAGCGCATTACGAACATGTGTATCCAGTCGCGCACAACGATGTCTTCGTTCTGCCGGATGGTGATGGCGGAGAATCTTCGGAGGCACTGGCCCGTCTGTTCGGCGAAGACGAGGTCGGGATTCGTGTACTCCGCTTTGGAAGGGACTTCAGCAGCTACAAGGAGTTTTTTGATTTACAGTGATTTTTCTGAATGCCTCTTCATTTCTTGTTTTGCTGAAGATGATATTCTGCCGTATCTGGCAAGCGGCATGGGAGGGTTATGGGCATCCGCTGCGGTGTGGACATTGTGGAAACAGCGCGCATCAAGGCGGCCGTGGAACGGCTCGGGCCAAGGTTTCTGAACAGGATCTTCACGGAAGCCGAGCAGGCCTACTGCGCAAGCCGCGGAGAAAACAGGATGAGCAGCCTTGCAGCCCGGTTCGCGGCCAAGGAGGCTGTATCGAAGGCGTTGGGGACCGGT
>JAIFNI010000181.1 GCA_020047785.1 Clostridia bacterium | reverse complement strand
TGGAAAAGGGAATCCGGACCGACACGGTGAAAGCGATGCTTGTCCAGGTTATGCGCAGCATGGTGACCGCCATGCCGGAAGAGGGGGTGCTCTCCACCCTCCGCGACCTCATCGGGCGATATGTGAAAAGCGCAGACCTTGCCCTTATCGTCAAGACGCTCTCCGAGGAAGGCCTGTCCAGGCATTACGACGAAACTGTCCTGCAGTTCGTTCTTGCCAAGGCCGAGGAGTCGCTTTCCGGGGAACAGCTCCGGAAGGACCTTGGGAAAGCCGCCATCCGGGCCGTCCTCGACATGCCCATGAAAGGAATCCTGAAAGCGACCGTTCCAACGGTTGTCAGTATGATGGGCGAAGAGAAAATCGGAAAATTGATCCAGGATTTCCTTGTCACGGCTGCCAGAGACATGGAAAAACCGGACAACACAAGCAGGGCCGCCCTTCTGGAAAGCCTGAGAAATGCGGTCGGCTCCTTGCATGAAAATCCTTCCGTTCTTGACAAACTCGACGGGATCCGACAGGAAATGCTTGCAGGCGAAGGTCTGGACAACCAGTTGCGGACCGGTTTGCAGAAAATGCGCAGCGAACTGCTTTTCCTCATTGAATCGCCGGATACGATGGAAAAGCAGATTCTCCCCTTTCTCGAGGGGATTCTCTCCCGGACTGCGGCAGATGAAGAAACAGTCCGCCAGCTTGAAAATTTCCTGAATGCCCAGCTCTCCCGGATCATCGACAGCAATCATGAGAACATCGGGCGCCTGGTCAAGGAAAACCTGGATAAATTCGACACGACTACCCTCATCGGGATGATCGAGTCGAAAGTTGGAAACGATTTGCAATGGATCCGCGTGAATGGCGCCATCTGCGGTTTTGTGGTCGGACTGCTGCTGTATGGGGTAAAAATGCTGACTGCTCTTGGCATGAATTGATTCATGAAACCATTGCGTGCACATTGCATCACAATATGCACGCAACGGCAGTGTATTCAGGTGATTTCAAAAATTTTCGTCTTCCCCGACTGGATTTCAACGGACCATGCATCCGCTGCACAGCGGAATGACACTCGACCCGCCTCACCAGCCGTCACCCATGCCTCTGCAAGAACACCATTCCTCCAGGTCATGTCCACAGTCAGGTTTCCTCTTGCTTTCAACCCGGAAACACGGCCTTCACGCCAGTCATCCGGCAGGGCGGGCAGGAGGTGAACTTCGCCGGCATGGCTCTGCAGCAGCATTTCTGCGATGCCGGACGTGACGCCGAAATTCCCGTCGATCTGGAAGGGCGGATGGGCATCCATCATATTCGGATAGGTCCCGCCTCCATTCATATAGTTGAAATCATTCGCAAGGACAGGACGCAGCTGACGGCGGACAAGTTTCCAGGCATGATTGCCGTCAAGCAGGCGCGCCCAGAGATTGACCTTCCATGCCAGACTCCAGCCGGTGCCGTCGTCGCCGCGGCGGATGAGGCTAGTCTTGCACGCCTCCGCCAGTCCGGGCGTGCGCATCGGATCGATGCCACAGCCCGGATACAGGCCGTATAGATGTGAAACATGCCGGTGTTCGGGTTCTTCCTCCGGGAAATCCCGAAACCATTCCTGAAGCTGGCCATGTGCACCGATCCGATAGGGTTCCAGCCGGGGGATGGCAGCCCGGATTTCTTCCAGCACGGCAAGGGTTTCATCATCCATCTGACCGACCGGAACACTCGGCATGGTGTCTGCCGCAGCATCGGAATTTTCGTGAGAAGCTCCCGCTGCATGGCCCCCAAGCATAACGTCCCCAGCCAGACAGGCTCCGAACAAATCACGGATGATGGCAAGATCCATGGTGGAGGATCGGGAAACACAGCAGGATTGACCGTTTCCCAGAAGAAATCCGTTTTCGGGCGATGTGGCCGGCGACGTGCCCAGTGTGCCTTCGGGCATTTCCACCAGCCAGTCCAGCAGGAATCGCGCTGCGCCGATCATCAGAGGAAACGCCTTTTCGCGAAGCCATACGGTATCATTCGTGAATTGTGCATGTTCCCAAAGATGACGGGCCAGCCAGGCTCCCCCCATCGGCCAATAGGAGTGGCGGGCGGCACCTCCCACAGGAACCGTCGCCCGCCACAGATCGGCATTGTGACAGACGGTCCACCCCCTGCACCCGAACTGTGCTTTCGCCGTCACGGCACCGGTAATGGCCAACTCGTCTATCAGACGCAGCATAGGCTCCGACAGATCTCCAAGCCCACAGATTTCCACAGGCCAGTAATTCATCTGGGCATTGATGTTTGTCGTATAATTGGCACTCCAGGCCGGCCGCAGGTCATGACTCCAGATACCCTGCAGGTTCGCCGCCTGGGTTCCGGCACGGGAACTGGCAATGAGCAGATATCGCCCGTATTGGAAAAGCAAGGTCACCAGGGTATTGTCCTGGTTCCCTTCCGCAAACCGAACGAGTCGCCGATCCGTGGTCAAGGTATCCGCAATCGACTCGGGGTCTTCTTTCACGCCGAAACCGGCACATTCCATGTCTGCATCTTCCGATTCACAGGCTTCACCTGTTTCGTCTGCATCGCAAAGTTCAAGTTTCACGCGTTCGAACATTTCTGCATGATCTTTGACATGACGAGTTCTCAGGTCCGAATAGGAAACCGGTTCAACTTTTGTCAGCGTGGTGCGGCACAAATCAACCGGATCAATGACGGATGTCGCCGGATCCCTGTCATAGCCGTCAAATGAGGTGGCTGCAGTCAGACGGACCTCCAGAACCCGCGCGCCGCGAACTTTCAGGTGATCCCCCCAGGCTGTCACGGTTCCTTGCTCCACCCTTACTTCCAGTTCCGCGGCAAACGCCATGCCGGGATGTTCCGGATCAAAATAAACGCCAGCATCCGATACCTGGACATACGAAGGCTCAACATGGGAAGGAGCCCGGCCGGTCAGAAGAAGCATGTGATCCGAAAGGGAAGCGGTCGTGTGCGGCAACAGGCTCTGAAGACGGATGTCAAGATCCAACCCGGCCTCCGCATCGGCTCGATATGCCATCACCTGGTCTGGATGCGAAACAAATATTTCCGTTGAAACCCGCTTGCCATCCAGGAGATAGGTACTGCCGGCAATACCGGAGTCCAGGACCAGTTCCCGACGATACTCCGACACCGCTCCTTTGCTTTTCCACGCCAGCATCAACTGTCCAAGAGGCTGGTACGACTCAGTCCACGGCCCCATCATTTCCTTCTCGATCAAACTCTGTGCCTCGGGAAAGCGGTCTTCCGCCACAAGCCTGCGTACTTCCGGCAGATGCTGCAAAGCAGATGGATTCTGCGTATCCCTGGGAAATCCGGACCAAAGGGTATCCTCATTGAGATGAATACATTCCGTGTCGGTCTTTCCATACAACATCGCGCCAATCCGACCGTTCCCGAGCGGCAGGGCTTCTTCCCAAATAGAGGCCGGCTTGTCGTACCACAAAATGTGTTTTGCTGCTGTTTTCATACCCGTCTCCCTCATGTATGCCGCAACCCGGCAGGCTTCTCGCCTGCCGGGTTGCCTGATATCCTTTATTTCCCTGTTTCCTGCCCCATCACGATTGTCCTGCCTGTCAACGGATTTCCTCGTCGAATACAACGGCAACCTTGCCGCATTTTCCCAGAGACATCAGAAAATACGCATCCGAAGCCTGTTCCAGGGTAAACCGATGTGTGACGAGATCTTCCGGATGGATGTTCCATCGCACCAGCTTCGACACCAGTTCCTCCATCTTCCAGATGCTGGTGACCCAGGAACCGTATATCGTCTTCTGATCATGCAGCATGTCCGGACTGGGATTGAACTCGACCGTCCCGCCTTCACCCAGGAAAGCAATCTTCCCCCATTTGCGGGTGGCGCGGATGGCCAGCTGACGTCCGGAAGTGTGGCCGGAACAGTCGATGGCGCGTTCCACGCCCTGTCCGCCGGTCAGTTTCATGATTTCAGCCAACGTGTCGGAACCGGATACAAACGCATGTTCAACCAACCCCTTGTCCACTGCGATCTGGCAACGCTCCGGCGTCACATCGACCCCGATGAGTTTTTCGGCGCCCATGGCCTTCGCCAGCATCAGCGTGGCCAGACCGACAGGACCAAGGCCAACTACCAGGACGGCGTCATTGCCGGAAATACCGATTTTTTCGAGACCCTCGTACACCGTGCCGAATCCGCAAGCCACCTGAGCGCCATCGGTATAGGTGAGGGAATCCGGCAGCGGCACGCAATCCTTCTCATCCGCCAGAATATACGGCGCCATGCCGCCGTCGCGCTGCCAGCCATAAGCGGCGCGCAGCGGGCTTGTGCAGCTGATCATGTAGCCCTGCCGGCAATCCATGCAGAGGCCGCATCCGGAAATATGATACAGCACAACCCGGTCGCCTTCCTTGAACCGGCGCATGCCCGGTCCGCATTTCACGATTTGTCCGGCTGGTTCATGACCGGCGATCTTGTTCTGATATCCTTCGGGTCCTTTGCCCAGGTGTTCGCGGTAAATCGCGCGGATGTCGCTGCCGCAGATGGTGGAGGACTTCGTACGAATCAGGACCTGTCCGTGTCCGGGTTCCGGGATTTCCACCTCGCGCATTTCGACCGTGCTGTTACCGGGCAGGTATGCGGCTTTCATGGTGCTCATGCTTGCTTCCTCCTTCATCAATCTGCAAATGTGATTTTCAGCGATACTGCATAATCCGAGGCATATCCGGACGGCAGATCGGTTTTCAGACCAATCTCCGTCTCATCGAACAACAAGGGTACCGATCCGTCCAGCAAGGTGACGCCCGTCACCCGGCCTGTGCCAACCTTCGCACCGGCCGGCCGTTTCGCGCCCAGAGAGGTGATCAGAACATGGCCGTCTTCCGGGCACTTCAGAAGTGTCGCAAAGATGACGCGATCCTTTTCGGTGAAGCGGATATCCTGCGGGGTGAACGCACTGCGATGCGTATCCGTAAAGGCGCCTTCCGCAATCTTTGTAGGACCTTCCCCAAAAACGACCCAGGACCGCGTGCCGTAGATGGCCTCTCCGTTCCTGGCCAGCCAGCCGCCGATGTCACGCAGGATGGCCTTCTCCGGTTCCGGAATTGTCCCGTCCGACTTCGGGCCGATGTTCAGCAGGAGAGCCCCATTCTTGCTGACGATATCCACCAGATCGCCCACGATGTCGGTGGCGGTCTTGTAGTCCTGATTCTCCGTATATCCCCAGGAATTTTTCTGCACGGCGGTATCCGTCTGCCAGAAAAGGCTGCGGGTGCCGGCGAGCTGTCCGCGTTCCACGTCGAAAACGGCCGTCTGAACAGGGAATGCGTCGTATTTGTAATTGATGGCGACCCCCACACCCCATTCAGCCGCACGATTGTAGTAATAGGCGGCCAACTTCTTCAGGTACGGTTTGAAGGCCAGGTTCATAATCCACCAATCGAACCAAAGGACTTTCGGTTGATAATTGTCGATGATCTCGCAGGTACGGAGGAGCCAATCCTCCAGATAGGCCTGGTCCGGCGGATTGGCGATGTAATTGTCCCAATGGTGCTCCGGCCCGGGACTTCCGTGGGCAGGTCCGTAGAAATCCGCATACGCCGGGTCTTTCACATCGGAATCGAATGTACGGCCTTCTCCCATGAACCAGAAATGTTCGGCACGATGGCTGGAGGCACAGAGCATCATGTCCCGGGCTTCCACGGCGGTTTTCAGTTCACCCACAACGTCCCGCTCCGGTCCCATTTCCACGGAATTCCACTTGGACAATTCGCTTCGGTACATCTGGAATCCGTCATGATGCTCCGCCACCGGCATTACAAAACGGGCACCGGCCTCCACGAATAGTTCCGCCCATTCGGCGGCATCGAATTTCTCAGCCTTGAATTGCGGGATGAAGTCCTTGTAGCCGAATTGGCTGTGAGGGCCATAGGTCTTCACATGATGATTGAATTCAGCGCTTCCCTGGATATGCATGTTGCGTGGATACCATTCGTTTCCAAAGGCAGGCACGCAATAGACGCCCCAGTGAATGAAGATGCCGAATTTCGCGTCCTCGTACCAGGTTGGGATTCCTACGGATTCAAGAGAATCCCAGGATGCGGCAAAGGGACCTTTTGATATGATGTTGTCGATGGATGCCAGCTTTTCCATCCTGGCTTCCTGATTCATGATTTTCATGCTGTGTCCTCCCCGGCCTCAGCCGTTCAGATCGTCTTGATGCGGTTCAGTTCACAAATGGCGCAACTCGTGCCTTTAGCATGCAGGGTCCACGGTTTCATCCGGGAATGCTCCCGCCCATATCCCACAAATCCGTCCAGTCTTTCGCGCCATCCCAAAGAAACACCTGTCCCTTGATGAGACGGCAATTGCTTTCCGCTGAGGCGATTTCTTTCATTTCCGCTTCTGAAAACGGCTCTGAAAGAATTGCCTGCAGGTTCGCGGCTATCTGTTCGGGTTTCACGGAGAAGGGAATCGGTACCTGTCCACGCTGAGCGGCCCATTTCAGGCAGACCTGCGCGGGGTGGAGACCATGTGCCTCCGCGATGTGAACAACCGCCGGAAGCGCCATATCGACAACATCTTCCGGCGTCCTGTCTCTTTCCGGCCGGGCGGGCGACCCGATCGGACAGTACCCGACAGGCTGGATGCCCTGTTCCAGACAGAAATCAAAGAGTTCCTGCTGCTGGAAGGAGGGGTGAAGCTCCATTTCGTTCACAGCAGGCTTGATCGTGCAGTCCCGCAGAAGCAGCTGCAGCTTCGGCACCGTCATGTTCGACGTGCCGATATTCTTCACATAACCCGCCTGCTGAAGCCTTTCCATCTGACGCCAGGTTTCCATATAGGCTTCGTGGATATATGGTTTCGCATCCGTATTGTGATAATCCGGCGCGGCGCCCTTCGGATGGAAATTCGGAAAGGGCCAGTGCACCAGGAACAGGTCCAGATAATCCAGCCGAAGGTCTTTCAGAGACTGCGCGCAGGACAGCAGCACATCCCCTTTTCCATGCATGTCGTTCCAGACTTTTGATACAACAAAGAGTTCTTCCCGGGGAACGCCGGACTCTATCGCTTCTTCCAGCACAGGGCCAACCTGTGCCTCATTGCCGTATACGGAAGCGCAGTCTATCAGCCTCCAGCCTGAACCGATGGCATATTGAACCGCATTGGCTACGGCTGTTCCGTCATACTTGTCCGACCCGAAGGTGCCGAGGCCAATCCCCGGCATGCGTGCGCCTCCGTTGAGGATCTTGAAAGGAATGTCGATACTCATTGACTTCTCCCCCTGTTTGAATTTTGACTTTTCCTGCCTATTCACGTTTCCAACGTTCAGCGGTTGACCGTCGTCACGACGCCCTTCTTCAGGATGATGTTCGCATAAAGCGCCGACTCTCCGGTGGCCACGACGGCATAGGCTTTTTTTGCCCGCTCATAAAAAGCGAACCGTTCGACATTCTCCACCTTGTTTGCTTTTGCCTCGCTCTTGCAGACCAGTTCCCGGTAAATGTCCCATATGGGGGTTTCAACCGTGTCGCCGGGCACAAGCTCCATCAGCGCCACCGGAAACTCGGAATAAGGGTCCAGCGGAAACAGTTTCAGAATGGCTTCCAGCAGTTCGGGTACTCCATGTCCGTCGCAACGGACCAGACGCTGAGCAATGGCGGCAGCTGGAAAGTTTCCGTCGGCCAGCACGATTTCATCGCCATGGCCCATTTCCATGAGAATTTTCAGCAGTTCCGGACTCAGGATGGCGGGGATGCCTTTCAACATGATGTTCTCCTTCTTTCAGGTGTCCGGTCTGATGCTCTGCGCACCTGGACACATGGCTATCAGTGGATGGGGTTGCTTATCGCGAAACGTTTCGCTTTAAGATAAAGAAAATCAGAAAATCAAGGGGTGCGAGGCGGTCCGACCGACGCCTGCAGCAGCAGCTGTGTCTTCATCCGGCAGAGTATGGGGAATCCGGCACGGTCATCACGCATGCGCCGAAGCAGTGTTTGTGCCGCCATCTCCCCGATCTCCCGAATGGGCTGGACAACGATGGAGAGCGGCGGCTTGACCAGACTCGTCAGGGAGTGATTGTCGAACCCGATGACCGAGAGGTCCTCCGGAATCCTGACATTTCTTTCATTCAGTGCCATCACGGCCCCGAGGGTCATCTCATAATTTGTCACGAAAATCGCCGTAGGCGGCACATCCAGGTCAAGGAGCGCGCTCATCTGGCCGTATCCGTCTTCCGTCCGGTACTCGCCGTTCCGGATCAACACCTTCTCAACCGGCAGATTGTAGTCCTCATGAACACGAGTATATCCCTTCAGCCGTTCCTCGGCCGTATGGATGCCCTGGGGTCCGCGTATGATGCCGATCCGGCGGTGTCCCTGCACGACCAGATGCTCCACGGCGGCATAGGAGGCGTTCAGATTGTCCACCAGGATCGTGTCGCAGTCACTTCCGGCAACCGGTCGGTCGATGAGGACATGGGGGATGTTCCTTGCGCGCAGGGGCTCCAGCAGTTCCGGGTCGTTTCCGAGCGGCATCATGAGCAGACCATCGATCTGCCGATCCGCCAGGAAAGCCAGCTTGCGCCTTTCCATCACAGGATCCTGGCGATAATCGCACACAAGGGTGCTGTAGCCGAATTCCTGCAGCACATTCTCCACGTTCGAGACAATGCTGGTGCAGAAAATGCTTTCCAGATTCGGAATGAGGACACCGACCGTCATGGTCCTGCTGGTCTTCAGGCTGCGGGCCATGCCGTTGACCTTGAATTCCAGTTCCGCAACAGCCAGGTCGATCAGGACACGGTTGGCATCCAGAACATGTCCACCATTCAGATACTTCGAAATGGTGGCAATGGACAAACCTGCATGCCTTGCCACGTCCTTGATCGTTGCCGCCATCGGATTCTCCTCAATCGCGAAACGTTTCGCTCTCTTCATGCAACAGTTTATTCTTTCCCATCAAAATCGTCAAGTATATGGAAAAGATATTTGTGGAGGACCAGCGAAAAATGCAGTCACACATCCGACAAGAGATAACCAATTTCTGTTAAAACCCTTTCATAAGAACGATTTGAAGACTGTTTCCCGATCGAAAATCCTTGCATTTGCATAAAGGTTTGATATAATACGGCAATCAGGTTGTAAATAGTCATGCCGTACAGACGGCATGCCACATGGCGACGTTGCGCCCATCAACACAATCGTCGGAATATCACCGACACCTTCGGGTACCCGCACCTGGCGGTTGCATGGAAATCGTGCAGTCTGTATTCCATTGCGACCCCTTGGCTAATCCTGTTCGCGCACCCTCCGGGCGCGGCTTTACGTAAGAAGAAAGGCTGGATATCACCATGGCCATGAACGATCGCGCCGGCACCCTGCATGTCATTGCCAAGGAAGTCAATTCTCCAAAAAAGGAAGTTTCCATCCACCAATGCGAACCAGGCATGCAGATCGCAGAAACCATTCATAACGCTCAAGGAGTCGTGGTCATTCTCGAAAAAACCGTTCTGAATGCATCCATGCTGATGCGTCTGGAAAATCTCGGATACGCCCGCATCAAGGTATTTGCCCCCTCCCCGGAGGGCATCGTTTCCGACGGTCGGTATGAGGCGCTTTATCAGGCATGTCTGGAAAATGTCCAGCAGATCTTCGATCCGGTCACCTCGGGAAAACCCCTGAAGCCGGAACAGGTTAAAATGGCCTGTGCGCAAGTCTGCGAGAGCACCAGCTCGGGGCATGACTTCTTCCGGCAGGCATACCGTTCCTTGTCCGTTTCCGCCTCCCTGCAGATACACAGCCTCAATACAGCCATGCTGGCCGCATATCTGCATCAATGGATGAAGATGAACGAAAATCTGCTTTATCTGACTGTACAGGCAGCCCTTCTCCATGACATAGGAAAAACAAAAATAAAACGACACCTGATGGATATGCCGGGAACGCTTCCGAAAAAGGAACAGGAGGAGTGGAACCGACATCCCCGACTTGGCTGGGAAATTGTGAACGCCTGCAGGGATATGGATTCACGGATTGCCACCATTGTCGCGACCCACCATGAACGTCCGGATGGCAACGGTTATCCGATGCGACTCAGGGGCAGCGGCATCGACCCGCTCGCGCGCATCATCGCCGTAGTGGACAGATTCGACAACCTCACCTCGGGCACCGGCCGGGAGCGGGCTGTCTCTCCATTCCGCGCATTCGAAATTCTGGAACAGGAGGCCCATACGGGCTTTCACCTTGAAGAAACCCTTGCATTCCTCAGTCAGGTGCCCGGATACTACATTGGAGACCGCTTTTTCCTCAGTTCCGGTGATATCGGAGAAATCCTTTACATCAATCCGAACATGAAAAGCCGCCCGCTTGTAAAGGCAGGCGGCCGGTTCCTGGACCTTTCGATCGAGCGGCACATCCATATTGAAGCAATGGTCTAGGAAACATCGGAATGAAGCGTTCCTGATCAGCATACCCATATCGAAGAAAGGGTCAATAAAATTCTGAATGCGTCATTCCAGCTCAGTTCAACTCCGGCGAGCCCTGCAGTCCGATCGCTTCCGCCACGTTGCGCATGCCCAGAATTGTCTCGGTGATGATCTCATCGAGCGGTGCACCAAGCAGGTCCGCCCCCTTTTCGATGACCGTACGGTTGACGCCTGCCGCAAAGCCGGACTGCTTCCATTTCTTCCTTACGGACTTTGTTTCCAGATCCAGCACGCTCCGGCTGGGTCGAAGGAGAGCTGTCGCGGTGACAAGCCCGGTCAGTTCGTCAATGGTATATAAGGTTTTTTCGAGCAGGGTTTCCGGCTTGACTGGAACACACAGCTCCCACCCGTGACTTTCCACCGCACGGATCCATTTCTGCGGCCAGCCGGCGTTCTCCAGGATTTCCCTCACCTTCACGCAATGCGAATCTGAAAAACGCTCATAGTCCAGATCATGCACCAGACCGATGATTCCCCACTGTTCCACATCATCCGGAGCATGCAGACCTGCAAAGTGGCGCATCACCCCTTCGACTGCGAGGGCGTGCCTGATCAGGCTGTCATTGTCGTTGTATTGCCGAAGCAGGATCCAGGCTTCATCACGCGTAGGAATGTGCTCGTTTGTCTTGCTTTCGTTCATGATTTCTCCATCCATTTTGCATGCAGCCGTTTTTTCGTCGTCCATCAAGTTCTCCCGTTCGTCCGCTTTTCCATATGCGTGCGAACCCGCATCGATGTCCTGGTTTCCCCATTTTTGTCAAACCTGGAATCATCTGCTTCCTTACCGCCTGCGGCCGAACAGGCGCAGCAGCATCAGGAAGAGATTGATGAAATCAAGATACAGGCTCAATGCGCCCAGCAGGCCCAATTTGCTCTGCATGACCAGGTCATCCTGGGTGGAATAGTAGTAGGTTTTCAGCTTCTGCATGTCATACGCTGCCAGTCCGAGGAACACGAACATGCCCACGAGTGTGACAATCCACTCCAGTGCACTGCTTCGAAGGAAGAGATTCAACAGGGACAGCACAACGACACCGATAAGACCCATCATGAGAATTCCCTTGAATTGTGTCAGATCAACACGGGTCACACGACCATACACGGACATGGCCCCAAACATGACGGCCGTGATCAGAAAGGTGGAAGCCACCGAACTGCCCGTATAAATCAGCAAAAGGATGGACAGGGTAAGGCCGTTCAGCACGGCATAAAGGCCGAACAGCCCTGCCGCGGCAGGAAAGGAAAGCCGCATGATGGCTCTGCTGATGGCAAGGACAAGTGCGAATTCACCTATCAGACTCCCGAAAAACAAAAACTTGTTGTTGACAAACCCAACCACCCAATCGCTTTTTGACAGAAAAAGAAATGCGGTAAGGGCGGTGAGTCCAAGACCGAGAAACATCCAGCCATATACTTTTGCGATGTAGGCGTTCAGACTCCGCACATCACCGACACGCTCCGCCTGAACCTGCAGATTGCCTTGACTGAACCGACTCATGAGAAATACCTCACTTTCCATCTCCGCATGCCATGCCCTTATAACCCTTGAGCCTTCACATGCAGGACCTTTTTTCATTGTAATCGATATTGGGTTCTCATGCAAAATGCCACCTTCATACCGCGTCCCTCCATGGGATCGTATCCAGCTCCGCCCGAAACGCATACAGGGATTCATCCTGCACGGGAATCAGATCGGGAATCGACTGCGGCGGGACCAGGCAGGGCAAGAGCATATCCAGAACATGGACACAATTGTTCATGGAATAGACGATGTCCAGATCAAAAGAAGGCTCTGTTTCGCCGTATTCGGCGATTTGAGCCTCCAGATGACGAAACAGGGAAGGGATGACGGTACGTGGGGTGATACTCGGCAAGTCGATGCCTGCATGATGGCCCCCGGGTTCCGGAACCACTGCCTTCCTTCCGGGAAGCCTGTCTGCGTACAAGAGCCGGAGAAACCGCTTGTGCAGACCGACCTCATAGGTGAAATGATGACTGAGATTGGCATAGAGGGTCGGGTCGTAATGAAACCGGCAGAAGGCATCACTGACATAATGGCAGATGGAACCGACCGCCACGGCATCCTCCGCGGCACACCGGCTTTTTTCACCCGGTGACCCCAGCAGCCGATCGCACAGTTCTGTCACAATGGACCATGAATCTTGAAAGGTATGCCTTTCACCGGAACGCTTCCGGACTAAATCCGGCTTGATGTTCCCGTAGACAAAGGCCTGCCGGGGCAACATCCGGCTTTGTTCCCGACTCATCCATGCATGCAGTTGGCTTCCCATACGAACGTGGGTGTTGAACAACATACCGCACCTCCTCCTGTGTGTGGGGACCCATGAGATCTTTCACATGCTCCATCGAAGTCTGCAGCAGTTCCCCAGTCAGGGAAACTGTTGAAAACCTTCGATACTTGATTCTCGTGTAAAAACTCGTTTCAACGAGTTTTCATGCAGGATTCCTTTGGAATCCTGCATGTGAATGGCACCTTTGGTGCCATTCACACACGGAATCACGTGATTCGGTGCCATACAGCG
>JAIFNI010000203.1 GCA_020047785.1 Clostridia bacterium | reverse complement strand
GAAATGGGCCTCATGAAGGAAGCCGGCATTGTGGCGGTTTCCGATGACGGGCGACCGGTCGCAAGCAGCTCCGTCATGATGAAGGCGATTGTCTACGCCGCCCAGTTCGGACTACGCGTCATTTCCCACTGCGAGGATCCGGATCTGGCGGAAGGCGGTGCCATGAACGAAGGCGCTGTCTCCACGCGTCTGGGGCTTCGGGGCATACCGACAGCCGCCGAGGATCTGATGGTCTCCCGCGAGCTGATTCTGGCCGAATACACCGGCATTTCCGTGCATATCGCCCATGTGTCCACCGCCACGTCCGTCCAGCTGATTCGCGAGGCGAAGAAGCGCGGTGTGAAGGTGACTGCGGAAACCTGTCCGCATTACTTCACCCTGACAGAGGAAGCCTGCGACGGATATGACACGGATGCCAAGATGAATCCGCCCCTTCGGACGCAGAGAGATGTCGAAGCGATCCGGGAAGGGCTTCTGGATGGCACGCTGGACATGATCGCGACCGACCATGCACCGCATCATATCGACGAAAAGAATGTGGAATTCGACAAGGCGAACAATGGCATCATCGGGTTTGAAACCGCTTTGCCGCTTGCATTGACCTATCTCGTGAAGCCCGGCATCCTGACTTTGCAGGAGCTGTCCGACCGTATGTCCGCGGCCCCTGCCGCCATGCTGGGTCTTCCGGAGAAGAAAATCGCTGCCGGATTCCCGGCCGACCTGACATTGGTGGATCTTGACGCGGAATGGACCGTCGACCGTGGCGCAATGGCATCCAAAAGCCGCAACACGCCGTACCACGGCTGGAAACTTTCGGGGCTTGTCCGGATGACGATGGTTGCCGGCCGCATTGTCGCGCGGGACGGCAAACCGGTTGTTTGAGGGTCTGAATCCGGAGTATTCAGGATGAACAGATATCACTGAATAAATATACAAAATTCTCGAATTATCGTGTATAATTATACGAAGCCGATGGAACGGAGGCGACATGATGAACTTTTCGGATAAACTGGCCAAGGCCATCCGGGAGAAAAACAATCCGACCGTGATGGGTCTGGACCCGAAATTGGAATACATACCCGGCCATATCCGGGAGCAGGCGGTCAAGGTAAGCCGCAATCCGTTCCAGGCTGCGGCCGAGAGCATTGCCGCGTTCAATTTCGCCCTGATGGATGCCGTGGCCGACATTGTTCCGGCCGTGAAACCGCAGCTTGCCTATTATGAACTCTATGGAACGGAAGGCTTGCGCGCTTTCGATCTGACCTGCCGGTACGCCCGGGAAAAGGGTCTCCTGGTCATTGCGGACGGCAAGAGAAACGATATCGGCAGCACGGCGGAAGCCTACTCGGGCGCATTTCTCGGACGAACGGTCCTGGATGGTGCCGGTGAAGTGCCGGTATTCGACGCGGACGCCCTCACCGTAAACGGGTATCTGGGCGAGGATGGCATCAAGCCGTTCCTGAAGGACTGCGACAAACACGGCAAGGGAATTTTCGTGCTGGTGAAGACTTCAAATCCATCTTCCGGCCAGCTGCAGGACCTGATGCTGTCGGACGGGCGTGCCATTTATGAGATGATGGGAGACCTGGTCAACGACTGGGGAGCCTCACACAATGGCATTTGCGGCTACAGTTCCGTCGGCGCTGTTGTCGGGGCCACCTATCCCAGGCAGCTGGAGGAAATGCGCCGCAGAATGCCCCATACATGGATTCTGGTTCCCGGTTACGGCGCGCAGGGCGGGAAGGCTGACGATGTGGCGAAAGCCTTCGGTGCGGATGGTCTCGGCGCCATCGTGAATGCCTCGCGCAGTCTGATGTGCGCCTGGCAGCAGGATGCGTGGAAAACCTCGCACAGGGAGACGGAATTCGCGGAGGCAACCCGCGCGGAGGCAATCCGCATGCGGAACGACATCAATGAGGCGATTCGGAGGAAGTAACGGATGAAAGCAATTCTGGCACTTGAGGACGGCAACGACATCAATGAGGCGATTCGGAGGAAGTAACGGATGAAAGCAATTCTGGCACTTGAGGACGGCACCATCTTTACAGGCACCTCCTTCGGCGCAAAAGGAAGCGTCATCGGGGAGATTGTCTTCAATACAGGCATGACCGGTTATCAGGAAGTACTGACAGACGCATCCTACGCGGGACAAATCGTCACCATGACCTATCCGCTCATCGGCAATTACGGCATCAACGAGCAGGACCTTGAATCCGACGGACCGCAAGTCATGGGCTTCATCGTGCGCGAATGCAGCACCCATCCGAGCAACTGGCGCAACCGGGGTTCCCTGTGGGATTGGCTGGAGAAGTACGGCATCATCGGCATCGAAGGAATCGATACGCGCGCCCTCACGCGCATTCTGCGTGAAAAGGGCACCATGAACGGGGTCGTCACCTCCGAACCGGATTTCGTGTTTGAGGAATGGGTGTCCCGCATTCACGACTACCGCATCACGAACCCGGTGGAAGAGGTCACGGTGAAGCAGGCACAGCACTATCCCGCCCACGCACTGGATGCCCAGCTGCAGCCGCACATGGACGACAGTCACATCACGGAGCACAGGCCGTTGAAGGTAGCCCTGCTGGACTATGGCGTGAAGACGAACATCGTCCGGAACCTGAACCGGCGCGGCTGCGATGTCATAGTGGTTCCGGCCACTGCGAGCGCGGAGGAAGTGCTTGCGCTCGGTCTGGATGGCATCATGCTTTCGAATGGCCCGGGAGACCCGAAGGATTGCGTGTTTCAGATTGAACAGCTTCGGAAACTGCTCGGAAAGAAGCCCATTTTCGGCATCTGCCTCGGCCACCAGCTGACCGCCCTCGCGGTCGGCGGAGACACAGGCAAGCTCAAGTACGGACATCGCGGCGGGAACCACCCGGTGAAGGACCTGTCTCTCGACCGCACCTACATCACCTCCCAGAACCACGGATACGCTGTACTGGCGGAAAGCCTGAACCCGAAGAACGCCGTGGTGAGCCATGTGAACATGAATGATCAGACGGTGGAAGGCGTGCGGTATCTCGACACCCCGACGTTCACGGTTCAATTCCATCCCGAGGCTTCCCCTGGGCCCATGGACACAGGATACCTGTTCGATTCCTTCATCGACCTGATGAAGCAGCACGCTTAAGGGAGGACATTCAGACATGCCGAAAAGGACAGACGTCAAGCGGGTGCTGGTCATCGGATCCGGCCCCATCATCATAGGGCAGGCAGCCGAGTTCGATTACGCCGGCACGCAGGCCTGCCGCGCACTGCGGGAAGAAGGCATAGAGACCATCCTCGTCAACAGCAATCCGGCCACCATCATGACCGACCGAGAAATCGCGGACAAGGTCTATATCGAGCCACTGAACCTCGAAGTGGTGAAGAACATCATCCGAAAGGAAAAACCGGACAGCATCCTGCCCACGCTGGGCGGACAGACCGGGCTGAACCTGGCGATGGAACTCGCTGAATCCGGCTTCCTGGAGGAAGTGGGCGTCAAGCTGCTCGGAACCAATGTGGAGGCCATCCACAAGGCCGAGGACCGCCAGGCGTTCAAGGATACGATGGAAAGCATCGGTGAACCCTGCATCGCCTCCAAGGTCGTCATGACGCTGGATGACGCGATTGCCTTCGCGGAAGTCATTGGCTATCCCGTCATCGTGCGCCCCGCCTACACCCTCGGCGGAACGGGCGGCGGCATCGCGAAGAACGAAGTCATGCTGCGCGATATCGGCGAGAATGGCCTGCGCCTTTCCCGCGTGCACCAGGTACTCATCGAGAAGGACATTTCCGGCTGGAAGGAAGTCGAATACGAAGTGATGCGCGACTGCAAGGGCAACGTCATCACTGTCTGCAATATGGAAAACATCGACCCGGTCGGCGTTCACACGGGTGATTCCATTGTCGTGGCGCCTTCCCAGACCTTGGCCGACAAAGAGTACCAGATGCTCCGCACGGCGGCCTTGAACATCATTTCCGCCCTGAAGATCGAAGGCGGGTGCAACTGCCAGTTCGCCCTGAAGACGGACAGCTTCGAATATGCCGTCATCGAAGTCAATCCCCGTGTCAGCCGTTCCTCCGCGCTGGCGTCCAAAGCCACCGGGTATCCCATCGCGAAGGTCGCCACAAAAATCGCCATCGGCTACGGGTTGGATGAAATTCCGAACGCCGTTACCGGGAAAACGTTCGCCTGTTTCGAACCGACCCTCGACTATGTGGTTGTGAAGATTCCGAAATGGCCATTCGACAAATTCGTGAAGGCGCACCGCACCCTCGGCACCCAGATGAAGGCGACCGGCGAAGTCATGGCCATCGGCAATTCATTGGAACACGCTTTGATGAAGGCGCTTCGTTCCCTGGAACTCGGCATCCGCACGCTGGAAACCCCGCTCTGCAAGGAGTTGGATGAGGAACAGCTGCATGACAGGCTGTATCTGATTGACGACGAGCGCATCCTCGTCATCGCCGAAGCCATCCGGCGTCAGTTCGATCTCGACGACATCCATGACATCACGAAGATCGACCTGTTCTTCCTCAACACCTTCCGCAACATCGTCATGATGGAGGAAGAACTGAAGAAGCACACGCTTGCCAGCCTGAATCTTGAAATTCTGAAGAAGGCCAAGAAGATGGGCTTTCTGGACGAGACGATTGCGAAATATGCAAAAACCACGAAGGATGCCGTGCGCGCGCTTCGCAGAAGTCTGAACCTCAATCCCGCCTACAAGATGGTTGACACCTGCGCCGCCGAATTCGAAGCGCAGACGCCGTATTTCTACTCCACCTATGACGAGGTGACCGAGGCACGACCCGGCAACAAGAAGAAGGTGCTGGTCCTCGGTTCGGGTCCCATCCGCATCGGGCAGGGCATCGAATTCGACTATTGTTCCGTCCATTCCGTCTGGGGTCTGAAGGAAGAAGGCTATGAGGCCATCATCGTCAACAACAATCCGGAAACCGTCTCCACGGATTTCGATACGTCGGACCGGCTCTACTTCGAGCCGCTGACACCAGAGGATGTGCTGGAAATCATCGAGGTGGAGAAGCCGGACGGCGTCATCGCCCAGTTCGGCGGACAGACAGCCATCAAACTGACGAATCCGCTGGCGGAAGCCGGTATCCGGATATTCGGTACGGCGGCCAAGGATGTCGATGCCGCGGAGGACCGCGAAAAGTTCGAAAAAATCATGGAAGACCTGAATATCCCGCGTCCGAAGGGATTCACCATCTACACAAAGGTGGATGCCCTCGCGGCAGCCAACAAACTCGGATATCCCGTTCTGGTGCGTCCTTCCTACGTCCTCGGCGGAAAAGGCATGGAAATCGCGTATCAGGACCAGGACATCAAGGATTTCATGGACATCATCCTGCGCGAGGAACAGGAGAATCCCATCCTCGTCGACAAGTACATGATGGGCAAGGAATTGGAAGTGGATGCCATCTGCCATGGGGAAAACATTCTGATTCC
>JAIFNI010000171.1 GCA_020047785.1 Clostridia bacterium | reverse complement strand
ATTATCCATAAAGAACTTGTGCTCTATTTGGGAATAAGTCTTTTTCAGATAAACGATATCCTTATGAATATCCTTCAGATAATGGTCTCTGTGCGCGTTCTTATATGTGTCGTTTCTATTGCACGAACTATTTCTCCGCGGCAAGCATTTCCTTGATTTCCTTGACGGGAGGAATGCGCCCTGATGCCTTAATCTTTCCGTTGATGATAAGGCCCGGTGTCCGCATCAGTCCGGCCGCAACGATCTCCAGCATATCGGTCACATAAATGACCTCCGTATCTATCGCCATTTCCTTGACGGCCTCCTGCGCAAAGCCCAGAAGCTTCTTGCAATTGGCGCAGCCTGATCCCAATACCTTGATTTCCATGATGTATCCCCTTTCATATTGTGTTCATGTATGTTTTCATGTTCATCACCGTCTCCCGTGTCACCGGAATAATGGATGAATACCACTCAGTGCACGTCCTGAGCCTGGGCGTTCGTCAGAACCGCATCCTTCTCTTCCGGCTTCATCAGCCGTTCTGTCAGGTATGCGATGACCCCGATGCCCAGCAGGTTGACGACAAATCTTGTCAGGGTGAACTTCCAGCCCATGGAACCCAGTTCGAACAGCAGCATCGGAATCTTGGTGGTCGACCATGCGCCGATGAATATCAGGACATTCCGCAGCCCTGCACCCTTTCTCAAAAGAACAATGGCAATGGGGAATGCGGCGTACAGCGGTCCTGCGGCAGCGGAACCGAGAAGGAACGCGAGAGCGATTCCACGAAATCCGGAACCGTCGCCCATCATCCTGATCAGGGTTTCTCTTGGAACCCAGACATCCAGCATCCCCAGCAGAATAAAAATTGGCGGAAGAATGGCGAGCATCTCCAGCAGATTCTGACCGGTCAGCCGGAACGATTCGATGCCGATGGCGGGAAAGAGGAATAAAAGGCTCAGATTCACAACCAGCAGCACGAGAAACACCTTGTAGCGCAGCAGCATTTTTTTCATCAAAGCACCCATCCAATCACCCATGCCACAAAAAAGGAGAAGGCAAATGCCAGTCCATTGCGAACGAAGGTGGCCTTTTTCCCGAACGTTGCCATTTCAACAGGCATTGTGACAATCCCGACCATCATAAGGGTCGAAATGAACACGGCAATCTGCATGAATCCGGCTCCGCTCTTCAGCAGGGCGGATGCCAGGGGAAAGGCGACAAATCCTGGAATGAGCGTAATGGAACCGATGATCGAAGCGACCAGCATCCCCTGCCAGCCCGACTGGCCGCCTATCAGCGCAGCAATGACTTCCGGGTTCAGAAACGCCAGAAGCATCCCAATCAGCAGAATAATGCCGAGAAATTGCGGCAGGATGTTTTCGAAGGCTTTCCATGCTTTCTTCAACGACATTTTGGTCTTGTTCCTGTCCTTTCTGTAGGAAAGGAAAAGCAGAACGCCGGTGACAACATACAACAAGCAGGTGAACATCTTTCGCCTCTCCTTACAGGAACAGGAATGAGTCGGCATACAGCAAGCAAGGAATTCCTTGCGTTTGTCCTTACAGAAAGAGGAATGAGACCGCGTTGAACAGATAGCCAATCACCAGAATACCCACAGCGATTATACTGATGAAGATAACCAGCAAACGGGTTTTCACGACTTTTTTCAAAAGGATGAGAGAGGGAAGAGACAGCGCCGTGACCGCCATCATGAAGGAAAGAACCGTTCCGAGCCCGACACCCTTCCCGACAAGCGCTTCCGCGATGGGCAGCGTCCCGAAGATGTCCGCATACATCGGAATGCCGACAACTGTTGCAATCAGCACGGAGAAAATGTTCTGCTGTCCCAGCACGGCCGTGATGATATCAGCCGGGATGTAGTTGTGGATGCCGGCACCAATCAGAACGCCAATCAACACATACAGCCATACCTTGCGGACAATCTCCGCAACCTGTTCCCGGCCGAACCGCACCCTTTCTTTGAATGTCAGGGCGGACTCCTCGGCCTGAACCATCCTGTTGCCAAAGACAAAAGGCTCCACGTACTTTTCCAACTTCAGGCGGCTGATGAGCGAACCCCCAACAACCGCCAGAATCAGCCCGACGGCAACATAGGCCAATGCAATGCGCCAGTTGAAAATGCTGGCCAGCAACAGCACGGATGCCAAATCCACCAAGGGAGAGGAGATCAGAAAGGAAAACGTGACCCCGATGGGCAGCCCGGCGTTGGTGAATCCGATAAACAGCGGGATGGAGGAACAGGAGCAAAACGGCGTTATGGTTCCGAGCAATGCGCCGAGGATATTGGCGGAAATCCCGTTGAAACGCCCCAGAATCCTGCGGGTGCGTTCCGGTGGAAAGAAGCTTTGGATGTAGGATACAGTGAAGATCAGAACGGACAGGAGTATGAATATCTTGACGGTGTCATACAGAAAGAAATGCAGACTCCCACCAAAAGGGTCGGAAACACGCAGTCCGAAAACATTCTCTACCAGACGACGGAACAGCTCTGAAAGCCAGGTCATTTTCAGCAGGATGTCATTCAAGGCTGTAAAAAAAGATTTGATCGTCTCGAAAAACATGGTGTTCTCCTTGATGAGGGACGACTGGAATAAGACCTTGGTTCATATCGGGGTTGACCGAAATGCACCATTCATAACCGTGAAGAGGGTTAATCTTCAGGACGATTTTCTGCAGACCGGGGTATCAAACAATCTGGCATCCTTTTCCTCAAACAGCGCTGTCAGAAAATCCTGCACCTCAGCAAACCGGTCGGGCACGAGGGAGTACCGCATCCACGTGCCATCCCGAACGCCGCGGACCAATCCGCTTTCTGTAAGAATCTTCATATGGTAGGAAAGGGTCGGCTGCTTGAAATTGAAGTGATCCAACAGCCTGCAGGCACATGATTCGCCGCTGGAAAGCATGTCGAGAATCTGCAGCCGAGTTTCATCGGCAAGTGCCTTGAAAACGGGAATGGAATCCGTGTAGTTTTGCATCATGCACCTCGCCGGTGGGTTCACAGTTAGGCGTTCGTTTATTATATTGAAGTTTCTATATATAGAATACTTCCTATATTAGTGGCTGTCAACTGGAATCAGACCCCTGTCATGAACAGATGTCATGCGAAATGAAAGCAAGTGATCTCTTCCCGTAGACTTAGTCGCCGGAAAGAGATTACCTGCTCTTTTTCAGAAAAGAAAGAGAGATTTGACTATTGTTTTCTGAAATCCCTAGGGGTTATTTCTTTCCAAGACCTTACTCGTCCATGAAAATCTCTCTGGCCAGTTTTTCATCCCAGCCGATGACCTGGTAATTGCCAATCTTCATGAACTTTTTCGTGCCGGGATTGAATTCCACGAGCACCCGATCCAGATTGTAGCCGGCCGCCGGATTCACGACGCCATTGTCGGGATCCGCCTTCAAGTACAGCTTGATGCGGCAGTTGTTCCAGTCGATGGCAGTATTTGGCGCACAAGCATAGTCACCGATGGCATCCGGCCAGGCCGCGTACACCTCCCGCCCCCCTGAAACGACTGAAACCTTGCGGACCCGCACCATTGTCCGGTTCGTGCTGTGCATGTTCACCGCCAGCGGAACAGAGAGCGGCAATAGAGCCGAAAGGATGTCGTAACCCGGCACCAACTCGTCATATCCCAATAGTTCCGCGGGATCCCAGGAGCTGCTGACGGTTGCGCTGACCCACCACTGCGGCGTGGTATCGACTTCCACATAGGTCAGCACACCATTTTCGACGGTTGTGAACAGGGACAGATCGAACATGCCATAAATGGCTTCCACTTCGTAATCCGGACTCCAGAAGGTGCCGGGCATTGAGGCGCAGACCACATACGGCGCCACATGGCATGCTCCGCTCGCTGCACCGCTGACCGGCTCCGGTTCAACGACCCAGGACAGATTCATGACATCCTCCGCACCTTGGCATACATATCCGGGCCAGGTCTTCTTTGCGCCGCCGTGTGTGGCTGTGATGCCAATCCACATTTCCTCCTGTGCCAGATTTGCTTCCATCCGGTAAAAACCTGCCGCATCCGTGGTTGTCGAAGCCAAAACATTTTTCACACCATCAATCAACTGCACGTTCAACCCTGCAATGGGGACCTCCTGCGCATCCACCGCTGTTCCCGAGACCGCATAGCGGGTGGATGGCACCATGGTCTTGTCATGGTCCAGATTCCGACCTGCCTCCAGCGTGATGGTTTCCGTCACGGTCGCATATCCTTTTCTTGAATATCGGAACGTCCATACGCCTGCGGGAAGCCGCAGAGAATATCGGCCATCCGTGCCCGTGCGTTGTGTGGAATAGGAAGTGAGATTCTCCACACGCACATCGGAGAACGGCGTGCCTCCCGCTCCCGAAACGGTACCGGACAAACTGCTCCGATTGTCCATAAACAGGGTGATATGGTCCAGACGATTTCCTGCAAGCAGCCTCGCGTCCACCGTAGTGGCCTGCTGGTGTCCGGTTTTGTCCGCCATGATGGCGTAGGGTCCGTACGGAACATGCCGGAAAGTGCACCAGCCATCCGCACCGGTGACGCCGGAGATGCTTCCTCCTCCGGCCACCAAAGTCATGGAGACCCCGGAAAGTTTGTTTTCATCCAAATCTTCCGCTTTGGCAAATACTGTTCCTTTCGTCGCCGGAACCAGTACGCTCATCGATTTCGGTCCCGCCAGATTGTTTGTCTCATCCCGCTCTGCGACAGCATTGTCCGGATCGATCCGAACGGATGCGCTGATGGATTTGAAATCTGTCAAGCTTGTGACATAACCGGAAACAGCCGACAAGACCGTGGCATCCGAAATGGATGGCAGAGACGGAACAGAAAACGGCACGGACATTTCCAGCATGCCATAGGCAGGCAGATCAATCGTAGTTCTCCCCGTTTCCGCACCGTTGATCAGAAATTGCGTCTCCACATTTTCAGCCGCCATCGCACCGATATTATAGATCCGTGCCTTCAGCCTTCCTTCCCCACCGGAAACAAGGTTGCCGGAAATGACCATGCTGTTGGTTTCAACCAGCAAATCCGGTTTGCCCGCCAGGATGGTCCCTGTTGCCGTGTTGTCTGAGATCTTGTCTCCTGCCAGTCTGCGTTCCGGGTCCAGTTCCACGGAAAAGGTCAAATCCCCTGTCGTATTCTGCGGTACGGTCCAGACCTTGCAGGTCGTATAGGACTGCCCCGGCTTGAAGTAAGAGGCGGGTTTCGCGGTGTCCGACGCATTGATCGCCTCTCCGTTGATCTTGAACAGCACCTTCACTCCGGCGGAAGGAATGGTGGCGGAGCCGTTGTGAATGGTGGCAATCAGTTCGATTTTTTCTCCCGGCACCATCTGTGTCGGAGCGTATCGCAACGATGCCGCGGTGACCGACAGATCATTGCCCACTGTTCCGGTGATCGTTTCAGGAATCACAACCGTCACGGCATTGTTGTCCTCCCGTTCTTCCCGCAAAAGTCCGCCTGCGTCGACAAGAAGCTGGACCTGGAGCGGACCGGTTTGTCCAACCGGAACCGGATAGGAATAGTAGACATCGCCGAGATAGGGTGCCGTACCGGAGGGAGGGTCGATGGACAACCCCGGCGACAGCTGGCCGTTGATGAGAAAATGCGCACGCAGCGCGCCAAAATTGTCGGTGAAGGAATTGCGGTTGTCGCGCAGGATTTTTGCAGACAACGCCAGGGTCTCCCCTGCCCGGTAATTCATGGTGTTCGACTTGTTCTGCCAGTTGATGCCACCCGGCAGGACACTGTATTCGAACGGCAGAACTCGGACCGGTAGAAAGGCCGAGTCGCCGTTGTCCAGTCGAATGCCGACACGCAGCAGTCCGTTGTTCTCCCAAGGAACATGATATTGGCTGGTCAGCTGCGTGGCCGTCCCTGAAGCAGAGGGCGTCACACCCCGGATATCCACCTGGTGGCCGTTGATCTCATAGCTGACCAGAGTCCGTTGGCCCGTTCCCTTGATCATCGCGAGGATCGACAAACTGTGTCCGGATTTCGCGACGCCTGTTCCAAACTCGCTTTGCACCTTCAGGGAAGCAATCCGGGAGTCGGAGATTCCGTCGCTTTCCGGATTCGTCGGCGGTTGGAGGATGACAGGGACCTGTGTCTGATTATTGGTGGCATTCGTATCCCGGACCAGCCGATCCGGCTCGATGACAGCCTTGAGAATCGGATTCGCCCCCAGCGCCAGGTCCATCGGAATTTCCCAGGACTTGTAGAAAACAAGGGTATCATCCGTTTTATCCATGTAGAAGGGCAGCGTATCCACAGGAAGATCACCCAGCGTGACCATCACCTTTCCGCCGCCCTCCACCGTGGGATTACCCTTGGAAACACGAACCTTCAGCCGAAGGGTAACACCAGGCCGAACATAAGTCCGGGACGGGGAGGCTTCCTCATATAGGGCGAGGTCCCCCGCGCCGATGGAAAAGTCCAAATCTGTTTTGGGCAATTCATGATACAGATCGTCCCGGGTATAGATATTCACCATACGCGTCGTACCGTTCCAGGTCACGGTACCGCCAAATGCCTCGCCGACAAACCGAAGCGGCGCAAGGGTCCGGTTGTTGACAATAAGCGCAGTGGCGTCTATTTTGCGCACTTCGTTGTTGATTGTGGGATATAGGGAATTCAGATGGAGGCAAACGGTTGTGTCGTCCTTCACCGCCCGGGCCATCTGTTCGGTGCCCACCCAATCCACCTCGGCGCCCATTGCTTCAAAGATGGCCCGCAGCGGGACCATGGTCCGACCGTTGACTACAACCGGAGGGCTGTCGAACTGCACCTTGACCCCATCAACAGAAACAGTGATTTCCTGTGACTGAGCCTGTGAGGATACAGAACGGAGAGGCAGCCCCGAGACCAGCAGCGTGACTGTCAGGAGAAACGCAAGCCATTTTCTTGTCGTTTTGATGCTTTGCATGCAAACACCCTCTTTCAAGGCATGCACACGCAGAAAAAACAGTCCCGTTTTTCAAGGCGTGAGCACGCAGAAACAAAAACCCACATCCACTACCATTATCCCCCCGGATGATGATAGTGCAAGGCCTCCATTGCATGGAAGCTGATGGATTCCGTTCATGCCTGAATGGATATGCAAACCCGCATTGGCGTGAGAAGCCCTCCGATCAAGTTTTGCCCTTCTTCACACCTCTATCACGGAAATAATCAGCACGGGCCGACGCTTTGTCCTCGCCTGAAGAAGCTGTTCCAGCTGGTAGTTCAGGGAGTCTCCCTTCAGCAGGGTCTCCACGCGCTTTCCGGCTTCTTCCGCTTTTTTCACGATATCACGAATCTTGTGCTGACACTCCTTCACAATCCGATCCCGCTCACTGTTGTAGTAGAAGCCGCGTGCCTGTATTTCAGGCTGCCCCACAAGCGCGCCGGTTTTCCGGTTGATGGCCAACGCGACGCTGACCACACCGTCTTCAGCCAGAAGAAGACGATCCCGCAGAATGTGCCGATCCAGTTCACCCAGCATGCCCGACCCGTCAATCAGCACAGCGGATGTGTGAACAGCACCGGCAATGCGTGCCTGCTGGCGTTTTTTGCTGTATTCGAACACATCCCCGTTGCTGAGAATATGCACATTCTCCTGCGGCATGCCCAGCCCGACTGCCAATTGCGCATGCCGGTAGAGATGGCGGTATTCACCATGGCAGGGGACGAAAAATCGAGGTTTGACCAACGTGTGGATGGTTTTCAGTTCTTCCTGGCAAGCATGCCCGGACACGTGGATCTCCGCAAGGGACTTGTAGATCACGCGCGCACCTTTCCGATACAGCTCATTGATGACCCGGTAGATGGATTTCTCGTTCCCCGGGATGGCACTGGAGGAGAGGATGACCATGTCACCCTTCCTGATCTCAATCTGCCGGTGTTCGGCATTCGCCATGCGCGTGAGCGCGGACAGCGGCTCTCCCTGGCTGCCGGTCGTGATATAGACCAACTCGTTTGGTGCAATCTTGGATGCCTTGTTGATCTCCACAAGAGTCTCCGGCTTGTGTTTGACATAGCCCAGAGAATCAGCCGCCTCATAGTATTTGAGCATGCTCCTGCCCACCAGCACCACCTTGCGTTTCTGCTTTTCCGCAGCAGTGAAGATTTGCTGGATTCGGAACACATTCGAGGAAAAGGTGGTGACGAAAATCCGGCCTTCCGCCTGTTGAAACAGACTGCTCAGCGCTTCGCCGACTTTTGTTTCAGAGGAGGATGCTCCCGGGTTCTCCACATTTGTGCTCTCGCATACGAGTAAAAGCACCCCTTCAGCACCAATCTCCGCAATGCGCCCCAAATCCATGATCCGCCCATCGAGCGGGGTATAGTCGATCTTGAAGTCGCCGGTATGAAGGACTGTTCCTGCCGGCGTGCGAATCGCCAGGACATTGGCATCCGCGATGCTGTGGTTTGAATGAATGAATTCCACCTCGAAACATCCGGCGCGAATGCGATCTCCGTCCTTGACCGTCACGAGATTGACCCCTTTGACGCCGGTCTCGCGATCCTCCACTTTCTGCTTCACCAGCGCCATCGACATCCCGCTGCCATACACCGTTGCCTTCACGGTACGAAGCAGCCATGGCAGCGCACCGATATGATCCTCATGCCCGTGGGTGATGAAGATGCCGCGCAGCCGGTCGATATTGTCCAGTACATAGGCGAAATCCGGGATGACCACATCAATGCCCGGCATCGCTTCATCGGGAAACGAGATGCCGCAGTCCACAAGAATCATGTCCTGACCATACTCGTAGACAAACATGTTTTTCCCAATCTCGCACATGCCTCCCAAGGGAATCATCCTCAGGGTATCGGCTGCGCGGGCGGGTTTCTTGCCGGACGCCTTCGCAACGGCACCTTCTTCCGATGTTTGAGGCTTTTCACCTTCAGCAGTGGAAAGCGGTGCCCGCTTGCCGCCATTTTGCCTTTTCACGTGCAATGTGCCCGGGGAGGCTTTTTCAACGGCCACCACGGATTCCTCCAGCACAGGCTTGGCTGCAGGGCGCCTTCTGCGGCGCCTCGGTTTGTTTTGTCCTTCCATGGCAGTCTTCACCCCGCCTGAATTCCCGGCATCATCCATGCCAGTTCCTGATTCCTTGTTGTTTGACATCATTTTTCCTCCGGCAGGCCCAGCCTGTCCTTCTTTTTGGTTTGTTCGCCATCGCAGTGATGGAGGTGAGATGCAACCGATAAAGTGAAACAAAGAATTCCCGAAGACCGCCGCGCATCCTACCCTTGTCTGCATTCATGAGCGATGAATGGGTACGGGGGGTTGCTTTCTCCAGCTGACTCGTCGGGTGTTTTTACATCCTGTTTTACCAGACATCAATTGCGGTTACGCAAAAATAGGCCGCAAACGCAACGCACACATACGAACAGCATATTCCGGACGGGGTAAACTGTCAAATCGATGACGCGCTGCAATACGCTGAAATACCGTCATTGGGCATGACCCAGGGGATCACTTTTTTCTGTACTGAGAAGGCGGCACCCCGTGCGTGGCCTGAAACCTCCTGCTGAAGTGAAAGGAATTGCAGTAGCCAAGCCGTTCCGATATTTCCCCCAGAAGCATGGATGTGTTCTGAAGGAGCGCCTCCGCCGTTTTCATCTTCATGGATTCAAGATATTTTTTCGGCGACATGCCCATTTCCTGCTCAAAAACCTGTCTGAACCGACGTTCGCAGAGTCCCGCATTTCCGGCCATGCTTCTGACGCTGACATTTCCGTCGGAGCAGCTGTTCACCTCATGCAGAATTTGCCGAATCAGCTGGTGATAGGGACTCTTTTTTTCTCCGGCACCCAAAGACATGCGCCATTTGTAAAACAGCAGACACAGAAACGCAGATGCGCGCGGCGTGGCATCTTCCTCTTCCCTGCGAAGCAGCTCCAGAATAGTCCGGCAGTCTTCCTGTTCATGCTCCGGTGAATCGATGGGCATGAGCGTATTCAATGGAAATCCGAGCCGTTCCTCACAGGCAAATTCGAACCAGTAAAAATACCAGATGTCACCGGCGCAGCAATACCTTCTGACATCCTGATGCCTGAAATAAAGCAGCGTGCCCGCAGTCACCCGAATCTCCGGATGTCCCTCCAGCTTCAGCCGTCCTTCTCCTGCGAACGTGCGAAGGACAATCCATTCTTCGAACCCACGGTAATTCTTCCGGACATCATACGAGGAATCCGCATGCAGGCAGTAGACGGCATGCAGGCCGATGGACAGGTTCTTTTTCTTTGTTTTTGCGCTGGAAAAATCAAATTCCATAGTTGAAGTATAGCGGAACTTTGCCGATTTGCATATGTTTATGTCCGTTTCATGTATTTCAAAGCGGCTACGGTCACGTATGATGTATGTATTGCAGTCTCATGCCTTGCTGGGGCATGAATGACAGCATCATGCTTATTTCCAGCATATCTTGCAGGAGGAATCCGATATGACCGACAGGAATCATTCCGATGGCATCCATGGTATGGCACCACGTGAAAACATGGATGCCGCCACAGGCAAACTGCGCGATTTTTACGCCTTGAAGCCGAATGCGCCGATCTACCAGAAAGAGTTCGGTTATTACAGCATGGATCGTTGGAAGAAGGAAGGCCATCTGACTGACAAGACGGACCTGAACCAATTGTTCCATTTTGATGCTGCCGGCCAGCACGGGCTCTACGACCTCGGCTGGTGTGAGGCGGCTTTCAGCCCCGTCTTCGAGGAAAAGCTCATTGAAGACAGGGGAGAACACGAAGTCATGCAGGATTGGGCGGGCAGGCATGTCCTGTATTTCAAGGGCCGGCGAAACGGCTTCATGCCGGAGTATCTGGACCATCCCGTCAAAGACATGCAATCCTGGGAGGAAAACTGCAGATGGCGTCTGAATCCTGAAAGCGCGGAACGTTTTCAGGGCATGGAGGAGCGCATGCAGAAAGCCCGTACCGCCGCGGGAGCCGGTAAGGTCATGGTCCAGCATGTGGTCGGCGGATATATGTACCTGCGGAGTCTCATCGGACCTGTCGACCTGATGTACAAGGTCTATGACGATCCCGCGCTGGTTCATGCCTGCATGGAAACCTGGTTCAATCTGGCTGATACGGTCACAGCCATACACCAGAAGCATGTCACCCTCGACGAGTTTTTCATTGGAGAGGATATCTGCTACAATCACGGCCCGCTCATCTCCCCGGACATGATCCGGGAATTCCTCTTTCCGTATTATCAGCAGCTGTTGTCGAACATCAAGGCGCGCCAGTTGGACCGGACACGTCACCTGTTCTTCCAGCTGGATACGGATGGCTTCTCGGATCCGGTCATCCCGCTGTACAAGGAATTGGGCATGGATTACCTCAGTCCGTTCGAAGTCGCCTCCGGATGCGATGTTGTCAGAACGGGAAGGGAATACCCGGAACTTCTGCTCAGCGGCGGCATCGACAAGAGAATTCTGGCGGAAGGAAAAGACGCCATCGACCGGGAACTTGACCGAATCATGCCTGTCATGAGAAAAAGAGGGGGATACATCCCGACATGCGACCACGGGGTGCCCGAGGAAGTCAGTTTCGAGAACTATATGCATTTCCGCACCCGGATGCGGGAGTACGCGGACTAAGGCGCCGGCAAGAGATTACTTGCTCTTTTTCAAAAAAGAATGGCGGGTCTGGCCATTGTTTTTTGAAATGCATAGAGCAAGTTATTCCTTACCAAGCCAAGGCGCCGGTAAGGAATTACTTGCTCTTTTTAAAAAGAATGGCAGGGCAGACCACACACACACGGCGTCCCTGGGACGCCCTCGAGGAGGAACGATATGGGAAAGTATGTCTATTTGTTTCATGAAGGCAGTGCTTCGATGAAGAATCTACTCGGCGGAAAAGGTGCGAACCTCGCCGAGATGACCACGCTCGGACTGCCGGTCCCGCGCGGCTTCACCATCACGACGGAAGCCTGCACCCGCTATTATGAGGACGGGAAAACCATTTCTCCTGAAATTGAGGCACAGATACGTGAATCCATGAGCACCATGGAAAAAACCGTGGAGAAGCAATTCGGAAATCCGGAAAATCCATTGCTCGTATCCGTACGGTCCGGTGCGCGCGCCTCCATGCCCGGCATGATGGACACCATTCTGAACCTCGGTCTGAACGACCTGGTGGTGGAAGGTCTGGCCAAGCTGACCGGCAATCCCCGGTTCGCGTTCGACAGTTATCGCCGGTTCATCCATATGTTCAGCGATGTGGTCATGGACATCGAGAAGAACAAGTTCGAGCACATTCTCGAAGACATGAAGCACAAGCGCGGTGTACAGCAGGATACGGATCTGAACGCGGATGACCTTCGGGAGCTGGTTCGTCTTTATCTCGCAAAATATCGCGATGAAAAGGGCAGCGAGTTTCCTCAGGACCCCACCATTCAGCTGATGGAATCCATCAAGGCCGTCTTCCGTTCCTGGGACAACCCACGCGCCAACACATACCGCCGCCTGAATGACATCCCCAGCAACTGGGGAACAGCCGTCAACGTGCAGGAAATGGTCTATGGCAACATGGGAGAAGATTCAGGTACAGGTGTTGCGTTCACCCGCAATCCATCCACCGGAGAGAAGAAGCTGTACGGCGAATTCCTGATGAATGCCCAGGGCGAGGATGTCGTAGCCGGCATCCGCACACCTCAGTCCATCGATCAGTTGCGTGATACAAATCAGGCCGCCTATGATCAGTTCGTTGCAATTGCGGATAAGCTCGAAGCCCACTACCGGGACATGCAGGACATGGAGTTTACCATTGAAAAGGGAAAACTTTTCATGCTGCAGACCCGCAATGGCAAGCGTACCGCGCAAGCCGCCCTGAGAGTCGCTGTCAGCCTTGTTGAAGAAGGCGTCCTGACGAAACGTGAAGCAGTCATGAAGGTGGATCCCAAGCAGTTGGATTCCCTGCTCCACCCCAGTTTCGACACATCCGCGCTCAAATCCGCCAAACCGGTTGCCAAAGGTCTTCCCGCTTCTCCCGGCGCGGCAACGGGCAAGGTGTTCTTCACAGCGGAGGATGCCGTCGAGGCATTCAAAGCCGGCGAAAAGCAGATCATCCTC
>JAIFNI010000325.1:5475-18628 GCA_020047785.1 Clostridia bacterium | reverse complement strand
ATTTCCTGATACCCTGGGCCACGCTGGATCCGGTCCTTGATAAAGCGGGCAGTGTACTCTGGCATTCGATGAATTTGGAGTAAATGAGGCCGCCGGATGAAAACCAACTGTTCTTCCCAGCCTACACCTGGAACCTGGAAACCGTTTCATTGAGGGCTTGCGCCATTTCCTGCAACTGGAGGGCCGTATTCGAGAGCCCCTCCGCTTCCGCAATCTGTTCCTGTGCACTGGCTGCTACTTCTTCGGTGGTGGCCGCAGTTTCTTCGGATACAGCGGAAACCTCGCCGAATGTGTCGATGGCGCGGTCCTTGGATACGACAACGACATCCACCGATTCTCCGACCAGAGTTATCTGTCTGGTAATCCGCTCCATGGCGGCGTGTATGGTCTTGAAGGAATTGTCGGTTTCCCGTACGGCCTCCATCTGCTTCTGCACGATGGCACCCGTCCTGCCGGCTTCGTGCACGGTTGTCTCCGTCTTCCTGCGAATACTTGCAAGGATGTTGTTGATGAGTACCGATGCTTGCTTGGACTGTTCCGCCAGCAGGCGGACCTCATCGGACACGACGGCAAATCCCCGGCCGGCATCCCCCGCCCGCGCAGCCTCGATGGCTGCATTGAGCGCCAACAGGTTGGTCTGATCCGAGATTCCGACGATGACCTTTGTGATTTTTTCGATTTCCTTCATATCCGCGCTGAGGCTGTTGATATCTGTCAGGACGCGCCCGGAAGCCTCGTTCGTCTCCAAGGCACGGTCCGTAAGAAGTTGAACGGAGAGGAGCGCCTCCTCACTGAGTTTCTGCGTATCCCGCACAACACCCGACATGGTGGCGATGCCTTCTCCGGCCTTGCCGATGTTCTGCGCAAGGGTTTGGAGCTGACCGACGCCCTCGGCGATGTCTCTGGCCTGCTGCGCGGCACCCTTCGCGATTTCTTCGACGGTTCTGGATACCTGTTCCGAGGTTTCATGCGAACGCGCGGAAAAGGCCGCAATTTGCCCGCTGTTGACCAGAACGGCGCCTGATGCGGAGCCGACCTGTGTGACAAGGATGTTGATATTGGCAAGCATCTCATTGAAACTGGTCATGACGACACTGATTTCATCCCGGCTGCTGTCTCTGAAGGAGAGGGACAGATTGCCGCCCCTCGCATCCTGCATGCCCTTGACCAGTCTGCTGAGCGGGCCGGAGATGCTGGAGGTGATGAAGAAGGAGAGCGCAAGGGCTGCAAGGAGGCAGAGAAATCCGATCAGCAGGATGATGTTCCGGATTGCGTTTGATTCGGCGACCAGAAAAGAATACGGGATTGCCGCATACAAGGTCCAATCCGTTCCCTCGATGGAGGAAAAGGCAACCAGTTTGCGGTCCTTGTCCAAGGTATAGGGTATGGTGTCCTGCTTGGCTTCAATGGCAGTCTTTACGGCAACGGACAAGGAAATGTCCCGGAAAGCCGTGCCAAATACATCGCTCTTCTCCTTATCGGGGTCATTGTTGGCGATCAGCCTGTTCTTTTCGTCCATGATGAAGATTTCCGTCCCCGCACCCAAATCCACGGATTTCAGGATTTCTCCGAAGGCATCCTGCTTCACGACGATGCTGATGACACCGAGCGGGCGAAACGAGCTTTGGGAGTTGATGCCTTTGTTGAGCACAAGGTACTGCTTCCCATCCTTGCCCGGTTCAATCTGCCAGAACGCCGCACCCTTCCGTTCCTCGGCCGCCTTCATGCGCAGTCCGAACACATTCTTGTCGAACAGGGTCTGGTTGCCGCCGAAAGTTGTCTCTTCATCCAGAAAAATGACCGTGTTGAGCAGGGTTTTGTTGCTGACGGTCTTGGCCCCGATGGAAAGCTTGATTTGCTTCGAGGCGGTGAGCCGATCGGCGGTTTCCAGATGCGACCAGTATTCCATCGTTTTCTGAACGTCTTCGGAGATGGCAATGTCCAGCGCGACATTTTCCGTGCGCAGGGTTTCTGTCCGGATATTGCGCGACACCTGGCTGACCAGGGCGGCGGAATAACTGCCAATCCGGGATTCGATGGCTGAACTTGACTTCTGATACGCTATCACGCCGACTATGGCCAGAGGGACCATGGATAGCAGCAGGAAGGCGATGATGAGCCGCGTTCTGATTTTTACGAAGCGCAATCCGTCGCTGAGCTGCAAGAACGCTCCTGTGCGCTTCACGCCTGTCAGTTTCGATAAGCCGGAATGTTTGACCCGACTCCCGTTGCGCATATTCATTCCACACCTCGCTGGATTTGTCATGAAACACGCGATAGGCGTCGCGCGCTCATATATGCATTTTACATGTATGAGCGGGGGGATGACAATCTGACTTTTGTGCAAAACCACGGTTTTGACAGAATCGTACCAAATGTTTTGCGGAATCGTATCAACCGACGGAGCCGAACCGATCGACGGCCCACATGTACAGCAGAAGATTCTCCATCGGGGTGCCGCCTGCCATGCTGCCTGCCGTGCAGGCGACCATGCGCCCGTCATGACCCACGGCATCGAGATCGCGACGAACGGCGGATACGATTTCATCCGGTGACCCGTTTCTGAGGGTCATCGGTGGGAGTTGTCCGTGGATTTCCGCCTCCGGCATGGCTCTGCGGATCTCAAGCGGATGGATGGATGGACCGAGGTTCACGGCATTGACGCCCAGTTCCCGCAGGATCGGCATCAGGTGTCCCATGGCGCTGTCGGAATGCTGATACCGGCGATGTGCGGGTTCCGGCGCCAGTGTTCTGAAAAGGCGGTCGAGAACCGGCGCGCAGAAGCGCTCATACTGGCGGGGAGGAAACAGGCAGCAGTTGTCGTCGGCCAGCGCATATCCGTCGAAATGAAGATTGTCCGTCGCTTCCATCAGGGCCAGATGCCATTCCAGCTGTTTGCGGCCCAGTACGTCGAAGAAGGCGTCCATGCGTTCCGGCTGGTCCATCATGAACAGGCAGGTGTTTGTACTTCCAAGTATGCTCGTGGCCATCGTGGCCGGTCCGCGGGCCCAGCCTCCGCCCAGCTTCAGCCTTTTTCCCGATGAAGCCTCGTAAGTCCGTCTTTTTTCGGACCAGCCTTCCGGAAATGCATCCTTGCGCATGTCAAGCTTTTGCGCATTCTCAATGATGCGGTCCAGATCATGTTCGTCCGAGACTGAGGATTCAAGCCATGGGGTTCCTCCTTCCCGGAGGTCCCAATGTGCGCCCATCAGCACTTCGAAGCGTACCGGTTCCGGTGCCTCATCGGTCTCCTCTGTAAAAAAGCGGCGTCCGAGCATGGCTTCCATGGCGTCGTTCATCCGCCTGTGTTCCTGCATCCTGTAGGTGAAATCCTTGTAGAACCGCAGGGTTGACGGGATGACAAGCGTTTCAATCAGATAATGGTCATCCACGGAAAAAGCAATCGGAATCCGGCGGCGCTTCCCGGGGGCTTGCTTTGCCGCCTCATCATTGTTTTGCCAGAATGTGTTCAAATCCAATGGATCCGTCATAAATGGAAATTGCATTCCGATTCACCTCCGCAATGAGGAACGATTCACATGAGAACACGCAAAAGCGACTTGCCGCATCGGAATCGTCCTGCTGGCATGATATACTTTCATGGGGGTAAAACGGAATGGACGTATTCAATGAGGATGGAAAAAACCAAGATTTTCTGGCGGAGTCCCTTGATTTTCAAGTCCGGCCGGAATACTTTGTGGATCGGTCCTGCACGGGTGCCTGGAGGCTGGAGGAATCCCTGTTGGGCTGGCACGACCTGACGTGGGTCCTGTCGGGCCGGGCCACTTATTGGATGGATGATGTGCGGATCGAACTCGGTGCGGGAGACTTCGTCTATATCCCGGAAGGCAGCAGACGCCGCGCGGAAACGGATCCGACATGCCCCATGCACTGCCTTGCCTTTAATTTCCATGTGCGGAACTGGTCCGGTACGCACATCGGGCTTCCGCTGCCCAACCGCTTCAGGCTGGAGGGAGACGGGCGCCTGAAGGAATTGTGCGCGGGTTTTCAGATCGCATGGTTTGAACATGAACCTGGCTATCGTCTGGAATCACAGGCGATTCTGCTGCGGATTCTGAAGGAAATCATCCTGCTCCGGTCACAGCCGCGACCCGCCAGACATGTGACCGAGCGACTGACACGCATTCGGGCAGCCATGCTTGACAGATATGCAGAACAGCTGACCGTGGAGGAGCTTGCAGCGGAGGAAGGACTTCATCCCGTCTATTTCGGACAGATGTTCAAACGGCATATGGGGATGTCGGTCAGGGAATACTTGAACAGAATACGCATCCGCAAGGCAGGGGAGCTGCTGGCCTCCGGCGGATATACGGTGGCCGGCGCTGCTGAGCGGTGCGGTTTTCCGGATCCGTTCCACTTCAGCCGGGTGTGCAGGAAGCTGACTGGCGAAGTGCCGTCGCGTTTTCGCGCATGAAAGTCCCGGGAGGGATGCACGCGACGGTTCGGCACCTTGAGGTGCCATTGCGCTTCCTTGCATGCGCATTTGATAGATTCGTCGACGAGTGCCGGCAAGCTTTTTGGTTGACACAGGCAAGCCCCGGTAGAATATAATGGACAAAGGCCCACTGCGCATCTGTGCGTATGCTGGCAAAGGATAGAGGAAGGTTTGCGGAAGCAGAAATTTCGCGGTGCATCCATATGCGCGCGGGTGCTGCCGGGAACGGGGGAAACGGCATGGCGAAGACCATCAGGGAAATCAACGAGAGGATTCGGACCGGGACGGCCGTCATCCTCACCGCCGAGGAAATCATCGGCATGGTGAAGGAAAAAGGCGTGGCGGAAACGGCGAGAAACGTGGATGTCGTCACGACAGGGACCTTCGGCCCCATGTGCTCTTCCGGCGCTTTCCTCAATTTCGGCCATTCCACGCCAGGCATCCGCATGAACAAGGTGTGGCTGAACGATGTGCCCGCCTATGCCGGCATCGCGGCAGTCGACGCCTACCTTGGCGCGACGGAAATGTCGGAAACCCTTGGCATGCAGTATGGAGGTGCTCATGTCATCGAGGAGCTTGTCGCGGGCAAGGATGTCGAACTGCGTGCGGAGAGTTACGGTACGGACTGCTATCCGAGAAGGAAAATCCGAACCACCATCAATCGGAACAACATCAACCAGGCCTACATGTTCAATCCGAGAAATGCCTATCAGAACTATTCCGCAGCGACTAACTCGACTGAAAAAATCATGTATACCTATATGGGCACGCTGCTGCCGAAGTTCGGCAACGTGACCTATTCGACTTCCGGCGAGCTGAGTCCGCTACTCAACGATCCGGAATATCGGACAGTCGGCATCGGGACCCGCATCTTCCTCGGCGGAACACAGGGATTCGTCGCCTGGGAAGGCACACAGCATGATCCGGGCCAGGTGCGCCTCGAAAACGGCACCCCGGCTGCCCAGGCCGGAACACTGGCCGTCATCGGCGACTTGAAGAAGATGGACAGCCGCTACATCCGTGCCGCCGTCTATGAGAAATACGGTGTCTCGCTGTTTGTGGGCATAGGCATTCCGATTCCCCTTCTTGATGAGGATATGGTCCGCAGGACGGCTGTCACGAACCGGGACATCATGACGCAGGTTGTGGACAAGAGCGGCCGGGAGAATCTGAATCTCCGTGTCACCTACGAGCAGCTTCACAGCGGCAGCATCGAAATCAACGGGAAAAAGGTTTCGACTGCCCCGCTCTCAAGTCTGAAGATGGCCCGGGAAATTGCAGCCAACCTGAAAGGTTGGATGGAGAAGGGGGAATTCCTTCTCACCGAGCCGGTCGCACCGCTGCCGATGCACACCACGCGGCTCAACCGCCTGGAGATACGGGGGGATTTCCATGAAGACCGTTAAGCTCAGCATCATCTATCCGGTCAACAAAATCACGGCGCCGATCGTGAGTACCCTCATCAAGAAATACAACCTGGAAATCAATATCCTTCATGCGGATATCAGCCTGACGAAGGTTGGAACACTTGTGGCCGACATCACGGGCGCGGAATCGGATATTGCCGCCGCACTTCAGTATATCGGGGATGCAGGGGTCGAGTACAGGATCTTCACCAGCAAACTCATCTGGGATGAGAAGCGATGCGTGCATTGCGGCGCCTGCACGGCCGTGTGTCCATCCGATGCCCTGACGATGTCTCACGAGGACTGGTCCCTGCAGTTCAACCGGGAGAAGTGCGTGGTCTGCGGTTTGTGCACGAAGGCGTGCCCGCTGTCCGTGATGAGCCTCGCATGAAGGCGGGTTCGCAGGATGACATGAATCGGGAAGAATACCACAACAGGCAGGCGGAATCATCCGGAAGCAAGATACCAAAAGCGGAGAGCCCGAAAAATGAACCTTATCTGGAGCGAACCTACCGGGAGTCCTTCCAGGCATCGGATTTGACTTTTTTTCGCATTCTGTCGGAGCAGACGGATCTGTATGTAGGCGTTGGAGACAAGGCATCGGATGAACCGGTATCCGCCGCGGCCATGAAAATGGCGGAAGGCCTGGCACGCCGGGTGATGATGGAATGCCGGAACAGGCTGGAAACCCATATCAGGCAAACACCGGATTTCCTGGTCTCGCTGGAGCCCATGAAGATGCCCGGAGGGTGCCATCCCATGCTGGCCGGCATGTACCGGGCCTCTGCGTCTGCCGGTGTCGGTCCGATGGCTGCCGTAGCCGGTGCCGTGGCGGAATGGGTCGGACGCGAACTGGCCGCCAGATTTTCGGAAGTCCTGGTTGAAAACGGCGGGGACCTCTGGATGGCGGGAACCCGGAGACGCACTGTCGGTTTGTTCTGCGGCACATCGCCCCTGAATGGGAAGCTGGGACTCGCCTTGTCAGGCAGGGAGTTTCCGATGGGCTTGTGCACTTCTTCCGGAACAATCGGTCATTCCTTGAGTTTTGGAAAGGCCGATGCAGCCACTGTGAAGGCAAAGGATGCCTTTCTGGCGGATGCGGTCGCGACAGCCCTGGGAAACCGGGTTAAATCGGTGGATGACATACAATCCGCCCTGGACTGGGGAGCCCGCATCAAAGGGGTGACCGGCCTGCTGGTGGTTGTCGGGGATCGCATGGGCGCATGGGGAGATATGGAACTGGCTTTGCTCTGAGTGGGACAATACCGGAACAGACTACATGCAGGCGCCGGTGGGACCGGTTGTCCGCCTGCAGGGACGGAGGATGGAACAATGGCCGCCAAGAAGATGAAGGGGTCCGCTGCGGCGGAACGGGAAGCCTTGAACGGTGCGCGGCGCATCGTGGTGAAAGTGGGTTCGTCCACGCTGACCCATGACAATGGCCGCACGAACCTCGAACGGATGGATCGGCTTGCTCTTGTCCTGTCCGAGCTCATGAACCGCGGGAAGGAAGTTGTGCTTGTCACGTCCGGGGCCATCGCAGTCGGCATGGGCAAATTCAACATGGACAAACGTCCTGCCGGAATGGGCATGAAACAGGCGCTGGCGGCTGTCGGGCAGTGCGAGTTGATGAACCTTTACAGCCGCCTGTTTTCCACGTATGGAAAATCCGTCGCCCAGCTGCTGCTGACCAAGACGGATGTGGATGACGATCTCAAGCGGAAGAATGTCATCAATACCTTCGTGAGTCTGTTTCAGTTTGATGTGCTGCCGATCGTGAATGAGAACGATACGGTTTCCGTCGAGGAAATCAAGAGCCTGAAAATGTTCGGTGACAACGATACGCTGTCCGCCGTCGTATCCAAACTGATCGGCGCCGATCTCCTGATCATCCTGTCCGATGTCGACGGGTTCCACGATTCGAATCCGCGCGTGAATCCCGACAGCCGGCTCATTTCCCTGGTGCGGGAGATCACGCCTGAAATGCGGGCTGCAGCCGGCGGAACCGGCACTTCCCGGGGGACCGGCGGCATGGGAACCAAGCTCGATGCAGCTGAAATGACAACGGGTTCGGGCTGCAGCATGGTCCTTGCCGATGGGGCCGACCCCATGAACATCCTGGCGGTTCTCGAGGGGAAGGCTGTCGGTACGCTGTTTGCAAAGAAACCCTGAGGGCTTGGAAGTAAATAACCTGCTCGATGAATTCCCGAAAACAATGACCAAACCTGTCATTCTTTTCGGGAAAAGAGCAGGTAATTTGCTTCCGGCGCCTGACTGATTGGAATTGTCGGGGCATTTGATTCGAATTGTCCATTGTTCCGCAGGATGCGTCGAAATATGATGTTTGTGTCTTAATAATGAAACGACGTATCACATTGTGAAACGCAAAGGAAAAACATGGCTGACAAAGGGATACAGGTCATCGACAGGGCATTTGATATCCTGGAACTGCTGTCCGACGCGAAGGACGGCATGGGCGTGACGGAAATCGGGGTGAAAATCGGTCTCAACAAGAGCACGGTGCACCGAATTGTGAATGCCATGGCGGACAGGGGTTATATCGAACGTGTCAACAGCAGGGGCATATACCGGAATGGGCTGAAACTTGTGGATCTGGCCTCCGTGCATCTGAACAGTGTGGAACTGAAGACGGAGGCGCGGCCTTTTCTGAGGGAACTGACCTCCCGGATGAATCTGACCACGCATCTTGCCACCCTGGATGACGTCGAAGCTGTCTACATCGACAAGGTGGATGTGGAATCCAGTCTTCGGCTGTATTCGCAGATTGGACGCCGTATCTCGGTGCATTGTTCGGCTCTCGGAAAGAGTCTGCTTTCCGGGCTGACGGACGCCGATGTGTCGGAACGCCTCAAACGCTGCAATTTCATGCGCCATACCGCCCATACACTTACGGAACGCGCAGCGCTCCTGCGTCAGATCGGAGAGGTCCGGCGGCATGGGTATTCCGTGGATGATGAGGAACATGAGGAAGGCATTCGCTGCATCGCATCCCCCGTTTCGGACTATCGGGGACGTGTGGTCGCCGCCATCAGTCTGACCGGACCGGCCGGTGTGGTCTCGAAAGAACGCGAGGCTGAAATCGGAGAGATGGTGAAAGGCGTGGCACAGGATATATCGCATCGGCTGGGTCATCCTTGACGATATCCCCGCAAAGGGGTCAGGAAAGAAGGAGAACATCATGAAGAAACAGGAAGTGCTCAGAAGGATTCAGGATTGTGGTGTCGTGGCGGTCGTACGGGCCGAGAACGAAGACCAGGCGCTGAAGATTGCGGCGGCCTGCATCAAGGCCGGCATTGCGGCCATTGAAATCACCTTCACCGTGCCGGGTGCGGCGGACGTCATCAAGCGTCTGGCGCAGGAATACAGCAAAGGCGAGGTCATCATTGGCGCCGGAACCGTGCTGGATCCGGAAACAGCCCGCATTGCCATCCTCGCAGGCGCGCAGTATGTCGTCAGCCCGTGCCTCAACGAGGAAGTGGTGAAACTCTGCCTTCGCTATCAGATCGCCTGCATGCCGGGTGCCATGACCATCCGCGAAATGGTCGCCTGCATGGAAGCCGGCGCCGATATCGTCAAGGTGTTCCCGGGCGAGCTTTTCGGGCCTGCATTCATCAAGGCTGTGAAGGGTCCGATACCGCAGGCGCAGATGATGCCGACCGGCGGGGTGGCACTCGACAATGTGGGGGAATGGATCAAGGCGGGATGCGTGGCGGTTGGCGTGGGCGGAAGCCTGACGGCCGGTGCGAAGACCGGAGATTATGAATCCATTGCGGCCATCGGCGCACAGTTTGTGGCCAAGGTGAAGGAAGCCCGCGGGAAGTAAGTCGCCGGAAAGAAATTACTTGCTCTTTTTCAAAAAAGAATGGCGAGTTTGGCCATTGTTTTTTGAAATTCATAGAGCAAGTTATTTCTTTCCAAGTAAGTCGCCGGAAAGGCGTCGGAAACAAATGCACCGGCATGAACAAGAAATGTGAAAAAGCCGCCGTTGTGCGGCGGGAGGATGCAGATGGGTCTGTTGAATGTGAAGCCGGAAAACAGCGTCAGGTATGATTGCCTGTCGCTCGGGGAAGTCATGCTCCGGTTCGACCCCGGTGATGGACGTGTGCGCAACGCTCGTCAGTTCACCGTATGGGAAGGTGGCGGCGAGTACAACGTCACACGCGGCCTGCGCAAGTGCTTCGGCATGAGCTGCGGTGTCCTGACTGCCTTTGCAGACAATGATGTCGGGCGTCTGGTGGAGGATTTCATCCTGCAGGGCGGCGTCGACGTATCCCTCATCAAATGGGTTCCGTACGACGGCATCGGCCGTTCGGTCCGGAACGGACTCAATTTTACGGAACGCGGATTCGGCATCAGGGGTGCGCTGGGCGTTTCCGATCGCGCCAATACCGCCGCCAGCCAGTTGAAAGTCGGAGATTTCGACTTCGACCATATTTTCGGTACGCTCGGTTCCCGATGGCTCCATACCGGGGGCATCTTCGCCGCGTTATCGGCGACGACACCGGAAGTGGTCATTGAGGCCTGCAAGGCTGCGAAAAAGTACGGCACGATGGTTTCTTTCGATCTCAACTATCGGCCTTCACTCTGGAAGAGCATCGGCGGCAAGGCACGCGCCCAGGAAGTCAATCGGGAAATCGCGAAGTACGTGGATGTCATGATTGGCAATGAGGAGGATTTTTCCGCCTGTCTCGGTTTTGAGATCGAAGGGAACGACGAGAACCTCAAGGAGCTCAACATTCCGGGTTATCAGAAGATGATCCGAGAGGTCATGAAGGCTTATCCGAACTTCAAGGTGGCCGCCACCACGCTGCGCACTGTCAAGAGCGCCACAGTCAATGACTGGAGCGCTTTGTGCGTGGCTGATGGGGAAGTCTACATGTCCAGCGAATATCCGGCGCTTGAAATCATGGACCGGGTGGGCGGCGGAGACAGCTTTGCTTCCGGCCTGGTGTACGGACTCATGAAGACCGGCGATCCGCAGAAGGCTGTGAACTACGGCGCCGCACACGGTGCGCTGGCCATGACCACACCGGGGGATACCTCCATGGCGGTTCTTTCCGAGGTGGAAGGCGTCATGAAGGGGGCCGGTGCGCGCGTTCAGCGCTGAGGACCGGGAGCATCATGGTTCACCCGGTCCTGAGAGAATCACGGAGCACCCGATACAGCACACATCGCTGTGTACCCGGGCAAGATGCATCACTTTGCACACGGGCAAGGATGCTTCACTGTGCAAGCGGTTCAAGAATGCCGTCGATTTCATCCAGGGTTTCCCGTGTCAGGCTGATGCCGGACGCGGAGGCGTTCTCCAGAACCTGTTCCGGTCTGCTTGCGCCGATGAGGGCACTGGCAACGTTCGGCTGGCGCAGAACCCAGGCCAGGGCGAGCTGTGACATGGTGAGACCGAGTTCGGACGCGACAACCCCAAGTTTCTGCACCTTTTCGAGAAGTGCTTCGTGAAGGAAATTCCCGATCCACATGTTCTGCTTCGGGTCCGTTGCGCGGCTGCCTTCCGGTGATTTCTGACCGGGTTTGTATTTGCCGGTGAGAACACCTTGGGCAAGTGGCGAGAAGACCACCTGGCCAATGCCTTCCTTCATGCCGAGTGGAATGACTTCGGCTTCGATGCCGCGGCTCAGCATGCTGTACTGCGGCTGGTTCACGACGATCCGATCGAGCAGCAGCCTGTCCGAGACGCGCAGCGCTTCCTGCATCTGAGCGGCGCTCCATTCGCTGACGCCGACATAAAGAACCTTGCCCTGGCGGACCAAATCGTTGAGCGCTCTCATGGTTTCCTCCACAGGCGTCTCCGGATCCGGCCTGTGACAATAAAAAATATCCACATAATCCATTTTGAGCCGTTTGAGGCTGGCATGTGCTGATTCCATGATGTGTTTTCTGGACAAGCCCTTGTCGTTCGGACCTTCCCCCATCGGGAAGAAGACTTTGGTGGCCAGTACGAAGGATTCACGCGGATACCCCGCGAGCGCCTCTCCGACAACGATTTCCGCGGCGCCACGGGCATAGACGTTCGCTGTGTCGAAAAAATTGATGCCGAGGTCGTAGGCTGTCGAGATAGTTTTGAAGGCAGTTTCGCGTTCTGTCGCATTCCCGTAGGTCAACCAGCTGCCAAGGCTGATTTCGCTGACCCTCAATCCTGTTCGGCCCATTTTTCTGTATTCCATGCGGTTCTCCTTTACAAAGCGGGTTGATACTTATGGGTTTGACGGGGAGTTGGAGGTTTTCCATGTGTGCCGATCGACACCGCTGATAGGATGCTTTCATGGTAAAGGTTCCACTTCCGGGGTGTGCTGAAACAGGCATGAAAAAGGACCGTCCCGTTGCTGTGGGACGGTCCTTTGCTTCCGGCGACTTACACGTTGACCTTGTCCTTCAGGCCTTTGCCGACCTTGAACGCAGGAACCTTGCAGGCGGGGATGCTGATGGCTTCCTTCGTCTTGGGGTTGCGACCCTTGCGGGCAGCACGACTTTTGGTTTCGAAGGTACCGAAACCGACGAGGACGACCTTGTCGCCCTTGACGAGTGTTTCTTCGACAGTGGCGATGACGGCATCGAGTGCGGCCTCGCTGTCCTTTTTGGAAAGACCGGACTTTACGGTCATCTGTTGGATGAGATCAGCCTTGTTCATGGGATTCCCTCCTGTGTTTTTGCGAAATACTTTGCCATTCTACATGGAACCGTGTGGTTCGTCAAGATTTGGAAGCGTTCGTGGACAAGGCTTGCAGGGATTTTGTCGTCATGTCGGCCCGACATCCATGCTTGATACTGGTGCAAAAAGTCGATTTTCGACTTTTTCATGCAAGTTGCAGAATGCAACTTGCATGCATACAGCGGCAAAAGCCGCTGTATGCACCGAATCACGTGATTCCGTGTGTGAATGGCACCAAAGGTGCCATTCACATGGAGGATTCCAAAGGAATCCTCCATAAAAACTCGTTGAAACGAGTTTTTACACGATAATCATGCTTCTTCGCCTTCGATTTCCGATGCATGTCGGGGTGGAATCGGTTTCAAAACAGGAATGCCATAGGCCGGTTATGCTGCCGTATAGGCAGGAGTGCGGGTGTGGTATATAATGGTCGGGACGGAGGGACGCAAATGGCAGGTGTCTACTACCAGGTCCGGGCTGAGTCGGTGTCAGACGCCGTGCAGTGCGGGCTGAAACTTTCAGAGCATGCAGACAGGGAAATCATGTTGCCCGGGGAAAACCATATCCGCCGGGTGATGTCCGCATGGCTCCATCCGCACGATC
>JAIFNI010000325.1:0-5454 GCA_020047785.1 Clostridia bacterium | reverse complement strand
TCCATCCGCACGATCTGCCGGAAAAAACACCAAAGGATGAGTACCGGTGTCTTCGGCTCGAAATGGATCCGGCGCGGTGCCATGTGGGAGATGCGGACCTGTATCGTCTCGGTCTGCTGCATCCGGCCCTCATGCAGCGTTATCTGGATTCAATCGTCCTGCTTCGGGATTATCGGTTCGGCGTCTTCCGGAGACCGGAATGTCTGATTTCGTTCTCCCTTCTGGACACCCAGATCGCAGTCATCGGGTCTGTCATGGATACGCCCGTCCTCTATGGAAGTTCATCCTCCCTGTACCTGCAGAACCGCATGAGTGCCTACGATGAAGCGCTCCAGGACGATGGGAACGCCTTGCTTTTCGCCTGGTGCAGGCTGCTCGAGACGAAGGGAATGGTTGAGCGGTTTCAGGACGCGGAAGGCTTGACGGAGATTTATGTATCGAAGCGGACCGGCAACTCGCTTGTTCTTTCCGTTCCGGAGCGCACCGATGCGGAGGTCTGGCCATGACGACAGCCTCTGCCGATACAAGGGAAAGACTGGTGGCACTTCTGTCGGAAAATCCCGGCTGCTTTGTCTCGGGTGAAGCCATAAGCGGGCAGCTTGACATGACACGCGCAGCCGTTTGGAAACACATGCAGGCGCTCCAGCAGGCGGGATGGCCCATCGAGTCCGCAACCCGCCGCGGATACCGCATTCCTTCAGGGGTGCGACTGCCGTATTCGGCAGCCGGCATCCGGTTGGCGTTGCACGAAAGGCGTGGGTCTGCGTTGGACGGCGTGGCATCGGAGAAGTCCGGAGTCGACTGGCAAGTATCCCTTGTGGCGAAAACGGATTCCACCAGCACACGATTGAAGGAACTGGCGGCTGCAGGTTCACCGGAGGGGGTTGCCCTTTTTGCCGGGGAACAGACAGGCGGGCGGGGAAGGCTCGGTCGCGAGTGGACTTCCCGCCGGGACTCCGGGATTTGGATGTCGGTGCTTCTTCGACCCGATTTGGCCCCGGACAAGGTGCAGGGGCTGACACTCGCAGCATCTGTGGCTGTGGTGGAAACCATCCGCACCATCATCAGGGAAACATTCACCGGAAGCAGCGCATCGAACGGGGAACGGCTGGCTTCCGAAATTGGCATCAAGTGGCCGAACGACATTCTCCAAAAAGGGAAAAAACTATGCGGGATCCTGACGGAAATGGCTGCGGAGCCGGATCGTCTTTCTCATGTGGTGATAGGTATCGGAATCAATGTCAGCCATACGGTGGAGGATTTTCCGCCGGAACTGCGGAATAGCGCCACTTCAATCGGCATGATGATGGCCGGGGAGGGACCTGCGGCAGCCGGGGTGGACTTGCCGGACAGAAACCGGATTGCGGCGCTCCTGCTTGTCAAACTGTCGGAAGTTTACGATCGGTTTCGGACGGAGGGCCTGTCTGCTGTTCTGGAACGATGGCGGCATGCATCCCTTACGTTGGGCCGTGAAATCACGGTGATGGACCCCCATCGGCCATGGCCCGCCCGGGCGGTGGATGTCGGTGATGATGGCCGGCTTCTGGTGGAGGCGCCTGATGGAACAAGAAGCTGGGTTCTGTCGGGCGAAATAGGAATTCGATGAGGGCGCCTGGAAAGGTTCGTTCCCCGGACAATGAACAAGCGCGGCCATTGACCGCATGCAAACGGAGGATATCATGGAAACAGAAAACCAAAAGCCGGTACAAGCCGAAACGACGGTTGTGAAAAAGGATATGGGCGGTGCAAGGTCGGAGTCTGCCGGTTCTGCGGGCCAGAGTGACGGACAGGTCCGTTCACGAGAAGACCGCGGAACTCCCGAGGAACGCAGGGACGGAAACCGGAACCAGAACAGAAACCGGCAGGATCGCCCCCGCCAGGAGCGCGGAAAACCTGGCGAAAGCCGTCCGGAAGGTGCAGCGCGCAATGAAAGTGGAAACAGAACCGAGCGAAACCGCGGTGCGCAGGAATCCCGTGCTTCCACGGGGGAAGCGCAGTCTCGGCCTGAGCCGGGCAAGGACCGACAGCACGAAGGCCGTGCGAATGGGGGGCGGAACCAGCGTCCGGAACGCGTCGGCCGTGAACAGGGCCAGCGCCAGGAACGTATGATGCGGGAGTCGGCAGCACAGACAGACGCGAAAGGCACTGAAAAGCAAACACAAGTTCCTGCGCAGACGGAGCGTGGTGTCCAGCGCGAGAATGTGGAACGTCCGCGCATGCAGTCGGCCATGCGGCCTGAAACATCCAGGATCCCGAAGAAACGGGAAGAGAGTGCTGAAGACATCCGCAGCGATGCGGAGCGAATCGAGAAGGAACTTCAGTTCGAGATCAAGCAGATTCAGACCATCAAACTCGGCATGTAAGTCTTGGAGAATGGCAAGTCAGGCCATTGTTTTCCAGTGGAGGGAGAATGCATGCTGCTCGCCATTGACATCGGAAACACCAACACGACCTACGGCGTCTATGACGGCCGGAACCTCCGCACGACCTGGCGCATGGACACACGGTACGAGCGGACGTCCGACGAGACCGGCATCATGATTGTCCAGTTCCTGCAGCATGCAGGACTGGCCGTGGAGGATGTCGGTCATGTCATCCTTTGCACGGTCGTACCGCCTGTCATGCATTCGCTGCTCAATGCCATCCGCAAATATCTGAACAGGGAACCGGTCGCGGTGGAACCCGGCGTCCGGACCGGCATCAACATCCGATATGAGAATCCCCGTGATGTCGGTGCCGACAAGATCGTCAATGCGGTAGCCGCGCTGAAGTTGTACGGTGGACCTGCCATCATCGTCGATTTCGGCACGGCGACCACCTTCTGCTGCGTCAATGAGCGTCAGGACTACCTTGGCGGCGTCATCTGTCCGGGCATCAAGATATCTGCGGAAGCCCTTTTTGAAAAAGCATCGAAACTCACGCGGGTGGAAATCGCAAAACCACGCCATGTCATCGGACGGACAACGGTTGCCAGCATGCAGTCCGGTCTTGTGCACGGGTTTGTCGGTCAGGTGGACCACATCGTCACACAGATGAAACTGGAAATGCTTGCGGACCATCTGATTTCGTCCCCGGCGGATGAGATTCGCGTGGTCGCCACCGGCGGCATGTCCCGCCTGATCAGTGCCGAGTCCGTCACGATCCGGGAGGTCAATCCGAATCTGACTCTGGAGGGATTGCGCATCATTCATGAAATGAATCCGGATCCCGCTGAGAAAAGCAGATAGATCCTTTCTGCATGCCGAAAAAGACAAATTTCACGGAATATTGCCGACAAATTGAAATCACCGCTTGATTCCTGCGGAATGATCGTTTAAAATTGTGTTAGCACTCATCTCGATAGAGTGCTAACAAGTCAGACACCCGGATTCACCGGGAAATCATAAGGAGGTTCTGTTCATGAAAATCAAACCATTGGCTGACAGAGTTGTCATCAAGATGCTGGAAGCGGAAGAAACCACCAAGAGCGGTATCGTTCTGCCCGGCTCGGCGAAGGAAAAGCCCCAGGTGGCGGAAGTCATCGCAGTGGGACCCGGAACCGAAAAGGAAAAAATGGAAGTCAAGGTCGGTGACAAGGTGCTCATCAGCAAGTATTCCGGCACCGAAGTCAAGCTTGACAGCGACCAGTACACCATCGTGAAGCAGGGTGACATCCTTGCTGTTGTAGAATAAGGAGGACTCATCCATGGCTAAGGACATCCTTTTTGGAGAAGACGCACGTAAGGCGCTTGAAGCCGGCGTGAACAAACTCGCGAACACCGTGAAGATCACCCTCGGTCCGAAGGGCCGCAATGTCGTGCTTGACAAGAAATTCGGCGCACCGCTGATCACAAACGACGGCGTCACCATCGCCAAGGAAATCGAACTGGAAGACGCTTTCGAGAACATGGGCGCCCAGCTCGTGAAGGAAGTCGCCACGAAGACCAACGACGTGGCCGGCGACGGCACCACCACCGCCACCCTGCTGGCCCAGGCCATCATTCGTGAAGGTCTGAAGAATGTGGCCGCCGGCGCAAACCCGATGATCCTGAAGAAGGGCATTCAGAAGGCCGTCAACGTCGCAGTGGAATTCATTGTCGAAAGCGCCCACAAGGTGAACGGCAAGGAAGACATCTCCCGCGTTGCCTCCATTTCCGCCAACGACGAGGAAATCGGCGCGCTCATCGCCGATGCGATGGACAAGGTTTCCAATGACGGCGTCATCACCGTAGAGGAATCCAAGACCATGACCACCAGCCTCGAAGTCGTGGAAGGCATGCAGTTCGATCGCGGCTACGTTTCCGCCTACATGGTCACCGACACCGAGAAGATGGAAGCGGTCATCGAGAACGCCTACATCCTCATCACCGACAAGAAGATTTCCAACATCCAGGAAATCCTGCCGGTGCTCGAGCAGATCGTCCAGCAGGGCAAGAAACTCGTCATCATTGCGGAAGACCTGGAAGGCGAAGCCCTTGCCACCATTCTCGTCAACAAGCTGCGCGGCACCTTCACCTGTGTTGCCGTCAAGGCACCTGGTTTCGGCGACCGCCGCAAGGCAATGCTGCAGGACATCGCTGTCCTGACCGGCGGCACCGTCATCACCGAGGAACTCGGACTCGAGCTGAAGGAGACCACCCTTGCTCAGCTCGGCCGCGCCGCCAAGGTCGTCGTTCAGAAGGAAAACACCATCATCGTGGACGGCAGCGGCGACGAATCCGCCATCCGTGACCGCATCAAGGCCATCAGAGCCCAGATCGAGGAAACCACCTCTGACTTCGACCGTGAGAAGCTCCAGGAGCGTCTCGCCAAGCTGTCCGGCGGTGTTGCCGTCGTTCAGGTCGGCGCAGCCACCGAGACCGAGATGAAGGAAAAGAAGCTCCGCATCGAAGACGCGCTTGCCGCTACCCGCGCAGCCGTCGAGGAAGGCATTGTCGCCGGCGGCGGCACCGTCCTGGTCAATGCCATCCCGAGAGTGCGCGCACTGGTGAAGTCGCTGACCGGCGACGAGAAGACCGGTGCCGCCATCATCGTGAGAGCCCTTGAGGAACCCATGCGTCAGATCGCCATCAATGCGGGTCTGGAAGGCTCCGTCATTCTGGACAAGGTTCTCGCTTCCAAGCCGGGCATCGGTTTTGACTGCCTGCAGGAGAAGTACGTCAACATGATCGAGGCCGGTATCGTGGATCCGGCCAAGGTTACCCGTTCTGCGCTGCAGAATGCGGCTTCCGTTGCATCCATGGTTCTGACCACCGAATCCGTCGTGGCCGACAAGCCCGAAAAGGAAGCGGCCGGCGGCGGAATGGGCGGCGGAATGGGCGGAATGGGCGGAATGGGCGGAATGATGTAAGGTTTTTGCACAAGGTGCAAAAACCGTAACGCGGCAGGGTTGTTGCACAAAGTGCAAGAACCCGAGAGCGTAAGGCACAAGGTGCAAAAACCGTAACGCGGCAGGTCCCGATTTCCGCTCGCGGA
>JAIFNI010000270.1 GCA_020047785.1 Clostridia bacterium | reverse complement strand
TGTTCAGCACATCTGAGACCTGGTCAATCCAGTACTTCCACCAGCTCATCCATCGGCTTTCTCGGACGTGCAGCCGGGTTTTCCAATGCGGTTCCAATGGGAACCAGAATGCAAGGCGACATGCCCTGCGGCGGGAGAATGATGGTCTGCAGAATGTCTCTTTCGAACCAGCCCACCCAGCACGTACCCAATCCGGCCGCCGTGGCTGTGAGGACAAGGTGGTCTGTGACAATGGCCGCGTTGAACTCGGAGTCCTTTTCACAGAATACCACAGCAAGAATCGGAGCCTGCCCGATGAAGGCCTGATGACAGGCTTTTTCCGCAATTTCCTTCCGCAGCGCGGGATTCCGGACGAACACGACTTTGAACGGCTGGCGGTTGTTGCCTGTCGGAGCCATCCGGACTGCCTGCTTCATCTGCTCCAGCGCTGCCTCCGGTACTGCATCCGATTTGTATCCCCGTATGGATCTGCGTGTGGAGATGACATCCATGAATTCCATGCCGAATCCCTCCGTTTTCCCTGAATCTTCCCGATGAGAACCGTTGTGACCTTCACCACCATATCATGACATTCATGCATCCAACCATTTCTTGACAACAGCGTGGAACAGCGCAACATCAAGCGGTTTTGACAAATAGTCGTCCATTCCTGCGGCAAGGCATTTCTCCCTGTCACCGGTCAGGGCGTAGGCCGTCATGCCGATGATGGGTGTATGTTTCCCCGAAGAGGATTCCAGCTTCCGAATGGCGGCAGTGGCCGAGAAGCCATCCATGTCAGGCATCTGCACGTCCATGAGGATTAGCTGGAAACAACTTTTTTTGAACTGTTCGACGACTTCCAGTCCATTTCCGGCCATCGTGACTTTCCATCCTTGCGCTCTCGAGAAATGGTCGACAATGATCCGACCGACGGCGTCATACTCTGCCAGCAGCAGTTTTATTTCATTTTCTTCCTTTTTCAACTTTTCTGGTATTTCATCATGGCACTTTTCGATCTTCGGCCTGCTCTTGTTCTCCGCACCATCCTGTTCCATCCGGCAATTGAAAAAGAATGTGCTTCCGCGCCCAATCCGACTGATCGCTCTGATTTCCCCACCCATCATTTCAACAAGTCTCTGGCTGATGGAAAGCCCGAGCCCGGTGCCGCCATGTCTGCGCGTATCGGATGAGTCGACCTGGCTGAAACTTTTGAAAAGGAGATCCATTTTGTCCGGCGGGATGCCAGGTCCAGTATCCTTCACGGAAAACTCCAGCGGAATCCATTGTGATTTCGCCGCGCCCATTCCTTCCATGAATGAACCAGTGCTCTCCACGAAAGAACCAGTGCTCTCCACGAATGAACCAGTGCTCTCCACGAAAGAACCAGTGCTCTCCACGAAAGAACCAGCGCTCTCCGTTAATGAACCAGCGTTCTTCACGAAAGAACCAGCGCCTTCAGACCCTGTCGGTTCCGATTCCAGTCTTCTGATGGTCACTTCCACGCTGCCCTTTTCAGTGAACTTGAGCGCATTGCCAATGAGGTTCGCCAGAATTTGCTTCAGTCGGAAAGGATCTCCAATCAGATTGTCCGGAATCGACGGATCGATCTGGAGGTCCAAAACAAGGTTTTTCTCAACCAGAGTGGATTGGAAATATGCGACAGTATCCGAAAGGGTTTTCCTGAGGGAAAATGCGATTCTCTCCAAATGCATCATGCCGGCATCCAGTTTCGAATAATCAAGAATATCGTTGATGACGGTGAGAAGCTGTTCCGCTGAGATTTTGGAGATTCTGACAAAGCTTTTCTGCTCCTCTGTCAAACCGGTTTTCTCCAGGAGTTGCAGCATGCCGATGAAGCCATTCATGGGAGTTCTGATTTCATGGCTCATGTTGGCGAGGAACTGGCTTTTCGAGGAATTGGCTGATTCAGCGGCCTCTTTGGCGCGAATCAGTTCCTGTTCGGCATTTTTCCTGTCGGTGATATCCATGATGTTGCCGATGATGCGGACAGCCTTTCCACCCTCATACACCGGGCGGGCGCTTGTGCAGATCCAGAGCCGGCGCCCCTTGGCGGTCGTGAAGGGAAACTCCAGATCATAGGGTTGTCCTTCCTCCACGCAACGATGGAAGGCAGCCAGAATGACCGGTCGATCCCCGGGTTCGTAGCATTCCGAGCTCCGCCTGATATGTTCCGCAGACCCCGCCTCCATCTCGCCCGGCTCAAAATCATGAATCCTGTATGCTTCTTCCGTCCAATACATTGTCCGATTTTCAATGTTCCATTCCCAACCGCCGGTCTTGCTCAGACGCTGACTGGCTTTCAGCTGCGCCTCGCTCATTCTGAGCGCTTCCACCATCTGATGCTGAACGGTGATGTCATGATAATTCAGCAGTATTCCCTGAATGCAGCCATCATTCAGCAGGTTTTTCGCCGTAAGCGCCACCATTTTATAACGGCCATCCTTGCATCTGTATCTGTATTCAAAAGATGCAGTGCCATTGTCTTCGCGCATGATTCTTTCAAATTCGCGGTTCAGTCTTTCCGCGTCATCAGGATGAACTCTTTCCCTGATATCCGTTCCGACAAGATCTTCAGGCAGCCAGCCAAACCATTTTTCAACATTCGGACTTTTGTATTTCATGATTCCATTCTGATCTGTAATGCCGATCACATCAGATATTCCCGATACCATTGCTTTATGCTTCGCTTCACTTTCCTGCAGTTCGATCTGACGCACCTGGAGCTCGTGAAGGATTTGCTGTGTTTCTTCAGGATCATGGGCTGACAGGGAGGCCTGATTCATTGTCCCGGATTGTTCTTTGGCCTGCTTTTGCATCACTGCCGCGTTGATGGACGTCTGTTCTGGGCCTTGCTCCCGTTCGCGCATGCTCTTCCTCCTGTTGCTGGCCTTCCACGGGTGGCGTAGTGGTTTGCTGCCCGAAGCCCGAAGACATCCGCGGAGGAGCAGGCAAAACCGACAAGTACCCGTTAACCCTGCACTTTGGTTCGATCGTGCGTATGCCCTGTGAGGGGATGTTATGTGATCCTCCTTAGTTTACCATTTTAAACTACATTGAAGCGGACCTTTTTCTTGAAAAAGGTCCGCTTCTCTTGGATTATTTTGCTTTTTATCGTTCAGGAATGCTTCTTCAGAAACGCGTCCACCCGCGCACGGTCCGGCATGGCCGGCTGGGCACCGAATGCTGTCGTGGAAAGCGCCGCCACCGCATTGGCGAAGCGCACGCTGTCCAGCACCGCCCGCCCTTCCGACAGCGCGAGTGCAAAGCCTGCGTTGAATGAATCACCGGCTGCCGTCGGATCAATGGCATCCACCCGGAAACCGGGCACTAGCGTGAACGAATGGCCGTCGGATACGTACGCCCCTTGCCGACCCGCTTTCGCGATGACGGTTCTGGCACCGCGGTTCAGCAGGACGGCGGAAGCCTTTCTGAAATCATCCTCGTTCTCGACCGGAATACCCGTCAGCATGGCCAGTTCCACTTCGTTCGGCGTCACAAAGTCCACACCGGCCAGCATGCCCGCCGGGAGTTCACGGGCAGGAGCGGGGTCGAGTATAATCCGGCAGGCACCTGGCGGTGTTTCCATTCGCAGGCGGGCCAGAATGTGCAGATTCGTCTCCATGGGTATTTCCAGCTGCAGGAGTATTGTGGAACAGGCGGAGATCGCCACCCAGTTGCGGTCTATCCAGGCAGGGTCCACCAAGGCGTTGGTGCCGGGGTAGATGAACAGGATATTGTCCCGGTTTCCGTCCACAGCGACAAAAGCCGCACCCGGAAAAGCACCCGGCACCACCTCCACCGCCTCACAGGAAACACCATTCCGCTTCAGCACATCCATATATTCCGGTCCGTAGAAGCGATCCCCCAGCTTGCCGACCATCATGACATCAGCACCGAGACGACCAAGGGCCACTGCCTGGTTGGCACCTTTGCCACCGCCGATCTGCAGATCGAATGTGTTCACGGTGATGGTTTCTCCGGTCCGTGGAAATCTGTCCACTGCGGACATGATGTCGATATTGAAGCTTCCGATGACACACATTCTGCTCATATTCTCAGCATCCTCCAATATTTACCGACCATAGCCCTGTCCCGGAATGATCATATTCAGGTCCGATAGCCTTGTCCTGGAATGACCATATTCAGGTCCACCTTCTCATTCTACTGCACAGAGCATCAATAGCCTTGTCCCAGAACGACCGTATCCGGATCCGCTTCCTTCAGCGTGCCGGCCTTTTCCCGAAGCGCGGCTTCCTCCAGGATGACCGCGGTGGTTGTTGCGCCGCAGCGTGTGCATCCGACAGCCCGGCAGGCCAGAACCGCATCCAATGTGCGGACACCGCCGGCCGCCTTCACGCGAACCTTGTCGGAGCAGGTTGCCCGCATGAGTTTCAGATCCGGGAGTGTCGCGCCGCTCGCGGCATATCCGGTGGAAGTCTTCACGAAATCCGCTCCGGCCGATTCACAGAGCAGGCAGGCTGTTTTCTTCTGTGCGTCGTTCAGATAAGCATTTTCGAGGATGACCTTGACGAGGACGCCCCGACGGTGTGCCGCCTCGACAACCTGGCGGATGTCTTCCTGCACATAACCATTTTCTCCGGATATCAGCCTGCCGATGTTGAGCACCATGTCCAATTCCTCGGCTCCGTCTTCCATGGCTCTTTCCGCTTCAGCCACCTTGATGTCCGTCCGGTTCGAACCATGGGGAAATCCGATGACGGTGGACAGCCGGACATCAGACCCCTTCAGGACCTCCGCCGCAATGGGCAGGTCGCATGGTTTCACGCACACGGAAGCCGTATCGAATCGTAGGGCGAGTTCGCACCCTTTTCGAACAGTTTCCGCATCCATTTCCGGCTTTAGCAGGGAGTGGTCAATCATCTTGGCAATGTCTCTGGTTGTAATCATGTTCAAGTCCTCCGTTATTGCTTCATAATGTGAATCTTATGGTTATGTTTCATTGATGCATGTTTCGTTCATGTAATTTCATTATTTCATGTTTTATTTACGCATGTTTCATTATGTGCCATGCATGCTTATTGGTTCCACGGTGCCGAAAAATGGGCGCGCATGACGGCCACCGCACTCAGGAAGCCGCCGCTGTGGGGAACCCAGTCCTCCTCCGTGAACAGCCACGGTCCATCATTTTTCTGTGTGGGCGGCACCTGCAGTGTAAACTGGGGGTTGGTGGCGAACCCGTTGACAACCGTGCCGCGGATGTCCGTCCAACCGCCTGCGCATCGGCGTCCTACACCGAGAATCTGGCTGTAGGATATGGCCTGTCCTTCCGGGATGGTCTCCCGCCAGATGACGCTGCCTGCCATCGACTCACGCGTCACACCCGCATGCAGTCCACAGATCCACTGGATATTCCCGACAGCAGCCTCGTACAGATAGGGCAGTTTTGCGAAAGCGGCCAGGCGGACTGCCATGGAGGCGAAATAACCATAGGTGACGTTTGTCCCGTGCCAGGGACCGCAGAAATCCAGCAAGCCTTCTCCGTCGAAAACACCCTGAGGCAGCAGGCCGAATGGATTCGCCCGACAGGCCGGTTCCGCAAAGTGCGCCGCAAAGTTTTCGACTGCCTTTCGAACCGCCGGGGTGCCGGAATAGCCCGGAAAGCGCTGGCAGAACTCCATCAGCGGCAGGACATTGAACGCGAGAACCGTTCCCGTGTCATGTCCGACATCGTGGTGTGTATTGGCCTTCTCACTGTGGCGACTGCCGGAGAATTCCCGGAAATGGCCCCAGAAACCGAACTCCGCCTCTTCTTCCGTGATTTGCCGTGAGAGAATTTGCTCAACCAGACCGATGAGTTTCTCCCTGATCGTCACGATACCCGAAGCATACAGCTGAAGACCGGCCCATAAGGCCATTGAAAGATCCCGTGTCATGAACCCTTCCGGCACAAAATCCTGCGGGAGACCACGGTTCATTGCGGAAAACCCGCCATCCTGCCAGGGTTCCGTGGACAGGAAAAAGTCAAAGAGGCTGCGTGAGCGGTGCAGCCAATCCCCGCATTCTTCCGGCCACCAGTCGAAGAGCAGACGCGACGCATATCCGAGCGCCATGGAAGCTGATGCCGCATCACCGGGAATCACCACGGCATGATTCGGAATCTCATGGGCGATGGCCCCTTCCGGATATCCGGCGCTTTTGGCCTTCTCCATCAACAGACACAGATACCTGCATCCGGTCCGGATGATATCTCCGAGCCGTTTCTGTTCCGCCAGCGGCATGAATTCGAAACCGAAGTGAAGCAGATCGCATTGGCCTATCAGGGCGAACGTGTGGGAACCACACTCCCGCCAGTCGCTGCCGCAATCCTTCCATCCGCTTCCATGACGCGCCTTTGCGGCCCGTTCTTCGAACTGGGTGAAGGCGACCGCCTCCACAGTCTTGTCCCAGACCTGATTTTCCGATATTTCGAACGGGTCGCTCTGTGCCAGTTCTTTCCTGTTGCGCCATATGTGGATGCGATAGGTCCCCTTGCGATACAGGGAAGTAAAATCGACTGTCCACCAGGTGGACATCCATTTCTCTCCCCACAGCAGGACATCGCCTTCCAGATAAGTCTTTTCATTGTAGACGTCAAGGATGGCGAACCGGCTGCCCGTCATCCAATCTGCATCCGTTGCACGCAGGACGGCCTGTTTGAAGCGTCCTGCATCATACCCGACCTGTGAAACGAGGAATCCCCTGACTTCCTTTGGCTGAAAAACAGCAGCATCCATCCGAACCTCCCTATTTGATCAAGAACCTATCGACGGTTTCGCATCTCATCGTGGGTCCAATGCAGTACCGCCTGAAGTCAAGCCTTTAGGTCCGAGCAGTGCGTGAAATTCGAACCGGTCTCCCCTGAACAGGGTGTCTTCCACCCAGAGGAGCCGACCATCGGCAAGATATCCCTTGCCATCCACCCGCAGGCAGGCGGTTGTCTGCATCAGTGCCAGCATCGTCTTTTCCTCTCGATTCGGCAGAACGGCGCGGACGCGCTGTTCCGCATGTCCCACCGACAATCCGAGAGCTCCCTGCATGGCGTCATAAAGAGAGCCCGAAGCCATTTCGCGTGTCAGTCCGCGGCATAATGCAAGAGACAGAAACCGTTTTTCATAAATGACCGGCGTTCCGTCGACGGAACGCAGCCGAACAAGGCGGAGGGCCTGTTCGAGTTCATCATGAACAACCGTTTCAAAAGCCAGAAGGTTCGTTTCCGGTGTGAACCCGCTGCGTCTGGCCTTTTCCGTGAAGGAAAGGAGTGCGCTGATGTCATGTTCCAGGGCAGGAGGGGAAACAAACGCTCCGATACCTTTTCGGTGCTGCAGCAGTCCCTCCGAAACAAGAACGGAAAGAATCTTGTTTGCGGTGGTCCGGCTGATCGCAAACCGATCGGCGAGGTCTCTTTCAGAGGGGAATCTTGCTCCAGTCGGATGAATCCCTTCGGTCACCTCCTGGCGAAGCATGTCGATAATCTGCTGATAGAGGGGGTTTCGATTCAGTGTCATCTTCACTCTCCTTGACCGGATAAGTGGCTAAGCCACTGATGTGGATTATAGCACACGATTCAGTCAAGTGGAAGTGGGGGCAGCATGATAAATGTACGTATTTTTCACCGTGGAAAAATTAACCGAAAAAAGATTATCCGAGGAAGAATGATCCGGGGAAATAATCACCGGAAGTAAATACACAGAAAGAACTGTGAGTTATGTCGCATAGCACGGGTAAAGATTGACTGCAGGGATAGTCATCAGAAAATGTGCCTGCTCGGAAAGCCCTGCAAGCTTTTCCAGCAGAATGCATGCCTGCCGGGTAGAATCCTGTTGACTTTTCCTGCAGAAGACCCGCAGAATGGACGATATGAGGGAGGTATAGAAAATGATACTTTTTTTGGAACAATTCACCCCGGTTCAACAGGCTTTGATTGGAACACTGTTCACGTATGGGGTTACCGCATTAGGCGCTTCCCTTGTTTTTTTCTTCAAAAGCATCAACAAGACCGTGCTCAACGGAATGCTCGGGTTTGCCGCCGGGGTTATGATTGCAGCCAGTTTCTGGTCGCTTCTGGCACCAGGCATTTCTTTGGCCGAAGAACTGGGACAGGTTGCCTGGCTTACGGCTGCTGTCGGTTTTTTGCTCGGTGGCGGATTTTTGTATGCAGTGGACAAACTGCTTCCACATCTGCATATGGGATTGCCCAACTCACAGGCGGAAGGTCCCAAGACCACGTGGCAGAGAAGCATACTGCTGGTCATGGCCATCACCCTTCATAATATTCCCGAAGGACTTGCCGTGGGCGTCGCGTTTGGGGCAGCGGCGACGGGAAATGTCACAGGAGCAAGCATTGCGGGTGCTGTTGCCCTGGCAATCGGTATCGGCCTGCAGAATTTCCCCGAAGGAGCCGCTGTTTCCATTCCGTTGAGAAGAGAAGGATTCAGCCGGACGAAATCCTTTCTGTATGGGCAAGCCTCCGGCATTGTCGAGCCGATTGCGGGGGTGGTCGGCGCTTTCGCCGTCATTACCATGAAGCCGATCCTGCCATATGCGTTGGCTTTTGCGGCAGGCGCAATGATCTATGTCGTCATCGAAGAGCTAATCCCCGAAGCGCAGAGAGAAGAAGGCGGTTCCAAGACGGATATCGCGACAATAGGCGCAATGCTGGGTTTCAGTGTGATGATGATTTTGGATGTGGCTTTGGGCTGAGAGTTCTTTCCGCCTTGAACCTTGCGGCAACCCGTGTTGAAGCCATCTTGGAGGCTCTTGTGGAGCCATCTTTGCAAGCCTGGTGGAACCGCCGGTCAACCTTCAATCTGAAAACCACAGAAGGAGAGCATCGGCAGTCTGGATGAAACATCGATGGGCAGGACCGGATAGGCATTTTTCCGATACGCGCCATGCAGGTGGCATCCTGGGCCGATATCTCCATCGAAGACCAATGTCACTTCGTTTTTTTCAGAATAAGCAATGCTTCTGGGTGTCAGAAGCGTACCACCCGCCTGCTCGACAAGGAATGGGGAGAGTTCAGGAGAGAGTTCATACCCATAAAGGCGCTCGGAAACATAATCGAAGCAGATTTTCACCGTGTTTCCCATGGTTCTGACCGCTGCCATCGGCTCAGGTGCCAGATATCCGTCTCCACTTCCGAAAAAGGCACCAAGCACGGCTTTGGCAGCTCTTTCTCCCAAAACCATATTGCCTGCCGACGAGATATGAATGGCATCGCTCAGCGGCAGATCCAGAGCCGGAATCACAACCACGCCGGATAGAATGCGCGCGGCTTGTCTCTGCGCTTCACGCACAGTCGCCCACCCGATGTCCCCGCCAGGATTTTCATTCGCGACATAACGACCGATCTGCACCGTGAGGAATGGCAGGTCCGGGTCACCCAGATCAGCACGCAGATGGGAAACAAAACTGCTGAACCGTTCCAGATACGTGCCGCTTGCTTCTTCCGATGCATCGCTGCAGCCCTGATACCAGAGGACGCCTCGTATTCGACGGTCGGAAGAATCCATATGCAGGGTATCAAGTACCTCCAGCATGTTCCGATACAGGGAACCCTCTTCTTCCGGATTCCAGGCGGAAAGCGGAGAACCGCCCAGGGAGGTCTGTATGAGTCCGACCGGTACGCCTGTGTTTCTGCGAAGCCGTTTCGCGAAGGCAAGCCAGGGACTGTGGCCGGGATTCGCGTTTTCCCGGTTCACTGGATGAGCAGTCCCGGTGGATTCATTGAAGGGATGCGTGGCCAGGTGCCAACGCAGGTCGTTCGCCAGCAGATGAATACCAATCTCGGGCGGGTCGGAAACCGGGTCTTTCCCATATCCGGCTGCATTGCTCTGTCCGGCGATGACAAAGACGTCTCCGACTCCGATGTGATGGATCATGTCTCCACGGGTACTCCACTCCACGGCAGGCTGCTCTTCTGACGAAAGGCAGGTCTCGATCCGATAAAGGCCTCCTTCGGGAATGGTCATGCTGACTTTCCAGGCCTGATCATTTCCCATCTCTGCCGGACTCCAGGGAACAATGGTTTCGCCGGTATCCTCGAGGACAATTCGGGCCTTGACCAGCAGGACTGCAAGGGGTTCCCCCGATGTCCAGGTCCCTGACAGATGGATTTTTGCAGAGCCATCTGCCTGGCGCTGCAGAATCTGCCATTCATCCGGTCCGTTTCCGATGATTGCCCCTATGTTTTTTGGCTTATCCAAAATTACAGTTCTGTCCATCGCATTGTCCTCCATGGGTACGACTCCTTCCGCTTTTATATATCGTGCTTCTTTTGCACGACGATTGCAAGAGAAAATCATCTTTCGACCGTGTCAGCCGGTTCCAGTCTTCTTCCCCCCTTTTTCGGGAATACACGGCCATCGGAACAGCTGCGAGTGTTCAGGAAACCGCTGCATCATGCGGAACGGACATCGGGTGCATGCCTGAAAGCCGTTGATCATCGCGGACCTGTAGCGTATGATTAGACTATCCTTTTGCGGCGAAACAGGGAGCATGCACCAATGAAAATGAACGTTTCCCGGAACTCAACTGGATGGGTCATCTATGCAAGAGGGGTGTCGCATGGGAAGATCGCAGGAATTCATCAGACTCTCTGCAGAGGATGAAAAAGCCTATGCAATTGAAAGAATTCAGTCAGGCCTGCAGCAGATCCGGATAAGTTTTGTTGTTTTTGCCGTCCTTTATGGCCTGTTTGCCATTCTGGACAATCTTCTTGCAGTCTCCTGGCTGCCGGTATTTCTGTTCATCCGGTTTGGCGTTGTCATTCCGGTTTTTCTGCTGTTCACTGCTTCAACCTTTCACCCCTCCTTTGTCAAAGTGGCGCAGCCGTTCATCGTTGTGTGCATGGTGGCAGGCACGACGGGCATAGCCTTCATGCTTGTCGTGCAACCTGGAAATTTCAGTTATTACGGCGGATACTTCATGGTCATACTGGCCGGATATTTTCTGCTCAAGCTGGATACCTGTCATGCGCTTCTTGGAAGCATGCTGAGCCTTGCCTTGTTCCTGCTGGGTCATTGGATTTATCATGGTTCTCTTGATTTGAACGCGCTGCTGGTCACTGCGTTCTTTACCGGAGCAAACCTGATAGGAGCCCTTGGCAATTATCAGCTGGAGCAGAACAGCCGTGCCAATTTTCTGCAGAAACAGGAAGTGCTGTCCCTGAACCTGCAGCTGCAGGAACGGGTCCATGAACAACGGACGGAATTAATCCAAATCGAAAAGGCGATTGATTCCACAAGCGATGCCATCATCATTTTCAACGAGCGGGGCGAAATCACGTACCACAACCAGGCATATGTGTCGCTGATGCAATCGGCATTGCCGGATGTTCCGGTAGCGTCGCATCCCTTCGCGGATATTGTCGGAAAGGTGATTTATGGAGGTGCCTGGAAAGGAGAACGGTTTTTGACCGACTTTGAGGGGCATCAGAGAGTTCTGCTGGTTCAAGCGGATGCGGTTCTGGATGATGCGGGCCGGATTGCAGGGGTTGTCACCACCTGCCGTGATATTACCGAACGCAAGGATGCGGAAGAAAAGATGAGATATCTGAGTTTTCATGATCAACTGACCGGGTTATACAACCGGACATGGTTCGATGAGGAACTGCATCGACTCGACAAGGCGCGTCAACTTCCGTTGACCATTGTCATGGCGGACCTGAATGGCCTGAAACTCATCAACGATACATATGGTCATGCGGTTGGTGACAGCTTTCTCCGCTACTCGGCGGACATTCTCCGGCATGCCTGCCTGGGAGCGGACATTCTCGCCAGGTGGGGAGGGGATGAGTTTGTCATCCTGCTTCCTCAGACATCCTATGCAAAGGCGCGCCTGGTGGCGGATGGAATCGCCCTGTCCTTTCAGGAGACTCAGTTTGAAGGAATGCCGGTCTCCGTCGCCCTTGGGGTTGCATCCAAGGAAGAGATGGAAACGGACCTGTCCACAGTGCTGCAGGAAGCTGAAGACAGGATGTACAAACAGAAGCTGACGGAGAGCCGCAGCCACAAGAGTGCTGTTTTGAATGCACTCCGTAACACGCTGCAGGAAAAGAGTTATGAAACGGATACGCATGCGGGAAACATGCAGGAATCCGCGCACTACCTCGGCGGACGACTGGGTCTGAGTCGGGATGAGTTGTCGCGGCTGGACCTGGTGATCCGACTGCATGACATTGGAAAGATCAACATGCCGGCGGAGCTGCTGAGAAAAGACAGCGCTTTGACCGAGGAAGAATGGGAATTGATGCGGCAGCATCCGGAAATCGGGTATCGCATTGCCCGGGCGACGGATGAAGTGGCGCACGTAGCCAAAGAAATCCTTTCGCATCACGAAAGATGGGATGGGAAAGGATATCCGCGTGGGTTGGCCGGTGTTGACATTCCTCTGCTGGCACGAATCACCACGCTGGTGGATGCCTGCGAAGTCATGTGGAACGGTCGGCCATACAAAATTGCGATGACTCCGGCCGAAATACGGACAGAGCTTCAGCGTTGTGCCGGAACGCAGTTTGATCCGGAGCTTGTCGCACTTCTTCTTGACAAGCCAGAGTATCAGGAAAAAGTGTGATTCCGACCTTCCTTTTTTGTCTGATGGCTTCTGCAGGCATGAATCTCAGGCAAGGCTTGAATCGTGGCAAGGCATGAATCGCTGGCAAGGCGTGATTCGCTGGCAAGGTGTCATGCCTGCACGCCAAAAATGGTGACGGCCAGCGCGTGGAGCAAGGCAGCGACCATGAATGGCGGCTGAACGAGCAGCATGCCCAGTTCATATGTCAGGGAACTGTTGGTATAGGGTGTTCCTTTCAATCGCCGAACAAAAGCACTCAATGGGATACCGGCTGTGTTCCCCATCATGATCAGTGCTATGCCGGCTTTGATGGTCGCGGCTTTTTCTGATCCGTATACATCTGCCAGCCGCTTATCTGTTTCAGGGTCCGGATTTCCCATGGTGTCCGCAACATGCTGGGCGTAGAGAAGTGCGGTTGCTTCCTCCTCCCGGACATATGCGTTGGACCCTGATAAAAAGGCATTGACTTCATCCTGGCTGAAGCCTTCCTTCAGCGCCATCTTCGTATGCGCATAGGAGCAGACTTCACAGCCATTGACTTCTGTTGCCGCAAGCATCAGGCGTTCAAGGAACTGTGGTGATACGGTCTTGTTTCGTCTGTTCCGGATCATGGCGGGCATCGCCAG
>JAIFNI010000174.1:3570-6774 GCA_020047785.1 Clostridia bacterium | reverse complement strand
GATCTTTTTGAACACATACCGTGAAACCTGCTTTTGTTTTGTGGTCATCAATTGCTGCAGAACATGACGAAAATATGAAAGGTTATCCGCAAACGCATCGATTTCAAATATGGTTTTGCCGATGAGCGTATCGCGGGTTTCTCCAACCGCTTTTTCAAAACTTTCATTCACGGAGCTCAGCTTTCCACTTGGATCAAAATCATAAATCCAATCATCGACATTCTCCACCAGGGTGCGGTATCTTGCTTCCCGTATTTCCAGTTCTTCGTTTGCGGTGGTCAGTTCTTCATTGACAGCTGTGATTTCTTCAAGATAGGTGTTGATTTCGTTGTTTTTATCGATAAAGGTTTTTGTTATCGCATTGATTTCTTTTGTCTGCAGAAGAACTTTCGGCAGATTGCAGAAAGGATCATTATTGCCCCAATTTGTGACCGCTTCCGCCAGGTTCCTGATGGGTCTTGTAATAATATGCCCATATGCGAACAATTTCAAAAGAAATGTTATGGTTATGCTGAGCATTGTCAGCAAGAGCGTAATCATGATGAGTCGTGTGACCGTAAGAACCTTTTCGTAGGGAACAAACATGACGAGATTGTTCTGATAGTAGTCAATCGCCCGCCAGACCAGAATGTATCGATCACGGCCAACACTGGTACTTGCAGAGAGATATTCCACGCTTTTAAATGGCACATCATCACTTGTGCTGATGATCAGTTTACCGGTATCCGATACCAACAGGATAGATATCCCTCTGTTTTTTGCAATTTTCTTCAGATAGGAAGTAAGCTGTGTCGTACAGATTCTTCCGACAAGAAAGGATTCATCGACGCGGCTGACGGCATAGATGCTCACGCTGTTCTTCCCATAATCCGCCATCATCGGAGACAGCCTGGTTTCGCCGGATTTCATATCCTGGATGAATTTCACCAGATCACTTTTTTCATCGGATGTATAGTCGGTGATTTTTTTGGTTCCTTTTGTGGATTTTAAGACAAGAGTTGTATTGTAGGATTTATCGATTGAATAGACATCGGAAAAGGCTGCAAGCAAAGCCAGGTCCCGCTCGGATTCAGGGGCATTCGCATAACCATTGAAATTCTGGAATGCAATCTCAATTTCACCATCAAGATAGTTGTAAATCCCATCAAGCTGTACTTTCTGCTCTTCCACGATCTGCTTTTCCAGCATGCTTTTCATACCAAAAAGAAGAGTAATCATCAGAATCAGGATAATCATAGCACCAATCATTTCCAGTATACTTGTATACTTTCGAATGCTGTTCATAAAAATCCTTCTTCCATTTGATGAGATTTCGCAACAACAGCAAGTCAAAAACGAGTGCTGCCACTTGTTGATTTTACCCTGCGGTACATCGTTCTCAAACAGTTTGCACCACATTCGACTGCTCGGACCAGTCAGGTTTCTTCACCCCGCATCTTAAGCCGAAAAGCAAGAACCGCCAGCGTATAGAATACGGCCGTGTATCCCAGAACCACCAGGAGATGCGGCATGATTCCGGCAAGGTTGCCGATGATCGCTTCCTTTGCCGCTTCCACGCCATGATAGAAGGGCAATATTTCGGCAGTCTTCTTGAAAGGCCCCCCGATCAGTTCAAGCGGGATCCAGACCCCTGAAAACCAACCTGCAAGGTTGGTGAGCAACGCACCGCAGACACCTCCGACTGCTTTTTCATTCAAAAAGCTGCCGCACAGCAATCCCACTCCTACGAAAAAAACGGCGATTGGCAAGACAACCAGAACCGCCAGCAGGGTGTCGACGGTCAAAGGCAACCCGAGAAACGCTGCTGCCAGAAAAGTGATGACGCTTTGCACCGCCGCCATCAGAAGGATGGGCAGGGTGTATCCCAGAATGAAGTCCAGGGATGTCATGGGGGAGGCGAAAAGACGCAATAAAAAGGAGGATGTTCTGTCTTTTGCCAATAGCATGCCTGAAAACAGGGCTAAAAATGCGGTGCCGAAGGTGACAATGCCTGGGGCTGTCTTGCCGATGGAGAACATGGTATTGCCGGCCTCTGCGGGAATCGCCGCATTGATGACGGAAAACAGGAACAGCAGGATGAGTGGAAAACCCAACCCGAAGAACAGGTTGATGGGATCTCTCAGGATTTCTTTCAAATTGCGTTGTGCAAACAACAAAACCTTCATGGCACACCTCCCGAGAGGGACACAAACGCATCTTCCAGGTTGGCCGTTCCCGTTTGCAGAAGGAGCTCCGCCACCGTGCCAACCACTGCCAGCCGGCCCTTTGTCATCACGCCGATCCGGTCGGACAGCGCCTCGACCTCTTCCAGATAATGTGTCGTGAGAATGATGGTGACTTTCGTCTTCATTTGTCTGATGGCCGCCCACAGTTCACGGCGGGCAAGAACATCCAGCCCCAGGGTCGGTTCATCCAGAAACAGAATCTGCGGGTTGGTGATCAGTGCCATTGCGATGGAAAGACGGCGCTGCATTCCGCCTGAGAGCACTTTGGTCTTTTTTTCAAGCACATCGTCCAATCCGAACCGGCTTGACATCTCATGGGCGCTTTTTCTGGAAGCTGCCGCATTCTGTCCATAGATTCCCGCAATGAGCGCCAAATTCTCGAAAACGGTCAGATTCGGCGCAATTGCCGTTTCCTGGGGGGAAACGTTGATTTTCTGCTTGACGGCATTCGGGTTTTTCAGTATGGATTCTCCCAGAAGCACGGCATCGCCACCTGTCGGTCGGATGAGACACGAGAGCATCTTGAGTGTTGTTGTCTTTCCCGCACCGTTCACACCCAGAAGGGCAAACAATTCCCCTTTCTCGATGGTCAGGTTCAAATTGTCCACCGCGGTCAACCCGCCATACTTTTTGGTCAGGTTTGTGATGGTGATGGCATTCATTCGTCATCCACCTCCCGGGCAGATTCTCCAAAGATTTTGCTGGCCAATGTCGTGAACATGTTCTTGGGTGGGATGGCGATGCCTTGTTTTTCATCTCCCAGCAGAATCAACGTGTCACCGGGGGAGATCTTGAATATCTCACGCGCTTCCTTCGGAATGACAATCTGGCCTTTTTCACCGACTTTGACCGTCCAGGCATATTTTCCTTTTGGTTTCGCCATGCGCTGCACCTCCTGTTGGGAGAGAGATATGAAATGAGCATATAGTATGATTAGTATGATAAGTATGAATTGTATCTATTATAAGCCTGAATTCAT
>JAIFNI010000174.1:0-3544 GCA_020047785.1 Clostridia bacterium | reverse complement strand
GAATTCATTCGTGGGCAAGCAGTGATTCAAGAAACTGAACCAGCCGTTTTTCTAGAAACTTCACATTCTGTTGCAGCAACCCACAAGCCGGGTATGAATTGAAAGAGACGGCATCCCGCGACAAGCGTCGTGCCTGACAGGACGGGATGTGCCTTCCATCCGGAAACCACATCCCCCGGTTATCTGAATTCGTCATTCATCGAGGGGAGAGTGGTCTGAATGCAATGGAATATCGTTCCGGAGTATGTTTCACTCGTCTTCCTCAGCATTCTGCTCGTTTATTCCTGGGATGCCAATCTGCTGCCGACCATGAAAAACAGGCTGTTTCATTTCTGCCTGCGGTTTGTCCTCCTTGAAATTGTCCTGTCCATTGTATCCATTTACGCCATAGAGCAATATGCACGGCTGCCCATCCTGCTGAACCAGCTGATACAAATGGCGTTTTTCCTGGCGATGCCCGTGATGGCACTTTTGTTCCTTTTTTATGTCATTGCCTTGTCAAAGGAAAATGACTCGATCCTGTCACGGCGTTTTCAGGTGGCGGCCATTCCCTATGGAATGTATGCAGTGCTGGTCATGACCAATCCTTTGACAGGGTTTCTGTTCCATATTGATGCCAAAGTAGGGTTTTACAACGGCAAAGGTTTCTGGGTTGTTTATGCTGTTCCGATTCTGTATCTGATCGTCATGTACCGCGTGATCCTGAGAAGCAGGGAGCGGATTGAGAAAAATCAGAGACTGATTCTGATGACGTTCCCTTCTGTTACTCTGGCTGTGATTGTCATCCAGTTGTTTCTGCACGATGTGGTTCTTTCCGGCACGGCGGCCACTGCATCCCTGCTCATTCTATACCTCTTTCTTCAGAACAGAAAAATCATGCAGGATGATCTGACAGGGTTTCAAAACCGAAAGGCCCTGCTGAATGTATTGGATTTTCAATCGAAACGCAACACCCGCATGTCATTCCTGTTTGTCAGTCTGGATGATTTCAAGGTTGTCAACGACCGGTACGGGCAGATGAACGGGGATGCCATCCTGCAGGCTGTCAGCCGATTCCTTGCGGGCATTGTCCCGACCAGAGCCATATATCGGTACAGCGGAGATGAATTCATCATCATTTTTGACAAGGATATTCGAATGAAAGTTGCCGATGTGCTGGAAATCGTCAAACGGCGTTTCAACGAGCCATGGCCCTTTTTTGAAGCATCCTGCAAGCTTTCCGCCAGCCTTGCAACCGCGGATTTTCCCGACCACGCGGAGACGGTCGAGGATATCATCACCCTGCTGGAGTACTGCATCTTCACCTCGAAAGGAACCGGAAAAGGAAAAGTCATTCAAGCCGATGCGGATATGGTCGGGAGATTCCGGCGGAGGGGCCGGATTGTCGAAAGCATGCGTCAGGGCCTGCAGGGCAATGGATTCGAAGTGCATTATCAGCCAATCTTTTCCGTTCGGGAGGATTGCTACACGACTGCCGAGGCCCTGCTGCGGCTTCATGACAGCGAATTGGGAAACATACCTCCATCCGAGTTCATTCCCCTTGCGGAAGAAACCGGATTGATCGTGGAGATCGGCTCATACGTCATTCATGAAGTCGGCCGGTTTCTTCATGAGCTGGACCTGCTGGACATCGAAATCGAGGGTATATCCATCAACTTGTCCGCGTTGCAGCTGACCGAGGGTGATTTGGCGGAAGTTCTGACTTCTGCAGTCCGGCTGCACAAGATTCATCCTCGACAGCTTGGCCTCGAAATCACGGAAAGTGTATTCCTGGACAATCCGAAACGCGTGGCGGGCTTGATGCAGCTGCTCTGCAGCAGGGGATTCCTTTTTTATCTTGATGATTTTGGAACCGGGTATTCGAATATATCCAATGTGGTCAGCCTGCCGTTCAGTTATGTAAAAATCGACAAGAGCATTCTCTATCAGGCTGTTTCCAGCATGAAGGGGTTTCATGTTCTGGAAGGATTGACCCGCATGTTCTCTGATTCCGGCATGAAACTCATCCTCGAGGGCGTTGAAACGGAAGAACAGAAAGCGCTCTCCAAAGCAGTTTCAGTGGATCACCTTCAGGGATATCTGTTTTCCCGTCCGCTTCCGGCTCCCGAGGTCATTGCGCTGTTTCACGGAAGGCGTCACAAGCCCCAAGGGCTTGGAAGAAAATAACCTGCTCTATAAATTCCCGAAAACAATGGCCAAACCTGCCATTCTTTTCGGGAAAAGAGCAGGTAATTTTCTTCCGGCGCCTAAGTTGTAAGGGGCTCGGAATTTTGATAAAGTGATGGGAAACTGCCCGACAGAATTGAAGAACATGAGGTGACCGAATTGGTTTTTGTTTTGAAACCCCGCGTTTCTCAGGAGAAAATTGGCCTGTTCATCAGAAAACTCGAAGCCGAGGGGTATTCCACCTTCATCAGCACGGGAACGGAGCATACGGTGGTCTGCCTGATCGGCAATACGGCCAGAATCGACGTGGATGCCATTGTGGAGAACAATGACATCGTGGAATACGGCAAACGCGTCACCGAACCGTACAAAGCCGTGAATCGCACCGTCCATCCGGATGACACGCTGATTCAGATCGGTTCCGTGGCAATCGGGCAGGGTTTTTTTCAGGTGATCTCCGGTCCATGTTCCGTCGAAAGTCAGGAACAGGTCATGGAAGTCGCGAAATCAGTGAAACAAAGCGGCGCATCCATCCTGCGCGGGGGCGCATTCAAGCCGCGCACTTCTCCGTATGCGTTTCGGGGTCTGCAGGAAACCGGCATCGATTTCCTGGTTGAGGCAAGGAAAGAAACCGGTCTGCCCATCATTTCCGAAATCATGAACCACACGCAGCTGCCTCTGTTCGAAGAGGTCGACATCATTCAAATCGGAGCGCGAAACATGCAGAACTTCGATCTGCTTCGGGAAGTCGGACGCTGCAAAAAGCCCGTGCTGCTCAAACGCGGTCTGTGCAACACCATCGAGGAGTTCCTCCTGAGCGCGGAACACATCATGTCCGAAGGAAACACGCAGGTCATCCTGTGCGAGCGCGGCATCCGCACCTTTGAGACGATGACGCGCAATACGCTTGACTTGTCCGCCATTCCCCTGCTGAAGCAGAAATCCCACCTTCCCGTCATCGTCGACCCGAGTCACGCCGCAGGAATCCGCAGTCTGGTCGCACCTTTGTCCCGTGCGGCCATTGCAGTCGGAGCGGACGGGTTGATGATCGAGACCCACAACAATCCTGCCGAAGCTCTCTGTGATGGTGCCCAGTCTCTGGATTTGATCCAGTTTGCAGAGTTGATGACGGATCTGCGCCAGAGGGTCGCATTCGAAGGAAAAAAGATGGCATAGGCCAACCCGTGCATGGATCTGGAGGCATTCAAGTCTGAAAAATCATGGTGTATGCCAACTGGTGCTGAACCTGGAGGCATGACAGTCTGAAAAATCTTGTTACCGGGCCATATATCATATCAACAGGAGGAATTCCAGTGCGGAAGATTGATTTGAACGGTCAATGGGAGATGAAAAGAATTGACGAGACCCAATGGATGCG
>JAIFNI010000253.1 GCA_020047785.1 Clostridia bacterium | reverse complement strand
ACGCAATAATCGATAGATGGTTTCTGTTGCATCCTGTCTCGGTCTGCCTCGGAATTGGCAGTTGTTTGGTCAATCTGACGAAACATAATTCGATTATTGCGTGTTGACACGTGTTCTTGGAAAGTCACACCTGAAGACATACTTATGCACGTAAACGACTTTTTGACGTTTTCCGAAGGTTCAGATATAAAACATGAATGAAACCGTAGAATATATGTCAGTAATGTGCAAATATATATTCGAAAATGGACTTGTCACCTGTTTGGTTCCGATATAGAGTGGTAATGTGAGAATGCACAAAGAAAGAGAATACCCGTTGGACTGACTTGGAGGAATAAGCAAAGTGACGCAGGCTGCCAAGGAGATTGTGGACTTCTCGGATCCATCCATCCCGGTCAAGGCCTACATCACCAATTATGAAGGCGTGGTCAATGCCCATCTGCACAATGAAATCGAGTTTCTATACATGCTTTCAGGGTCTCTGACCGTTCAGATCATGGATGAAACCGTGGTTCTCAATCGTGGTGAAATCATCATCATCAACAGCTTTGTCGTACACGCCACCATCCGTACGGATTCGGAAAGTTACACCTGCATGCTGCAGTTCAATCCGGACGTGCTCATCCACAATTCCCTGACATCGGAATATAAGTACGCCATTCCATTTTTATGTCAGGACCGTTTCCGGTATCGCATCATCCGTCCCACGGAAGCGGAGCACCAGCGGGAGATAGCTGCCCTCCTCACGGATACCTCCAATGAATTCCAATACAAGGTTACCGGCTATGAAATCATGATCAAGTCCAACCTGTATAAACTGATTGCGCTGCTCTACCGCTACAAGCTCATATCTTATGAGAAGCCGCGCGAATCCCACCGGGATGCCGCCGTGAAGGCCAGACTCGCCAAAGTGGTCGAGTATGTGGAAAAACATTATGAGGAGTCAATTGAAGTTCCCCAGGTAGCCAGGCTGGCAAACTTGAATCCCGATTATTTTTGCCGTCTCTTCAAGACCGTTACAGGACAATCCTTCATCCAATACCTCAATACCGTGCGCGTTTCTGTTGCGGAGAGGCTCCTGCTCACCACAGACCGCCTCATCACGGACATTCTGGTGGAAACAGGATTTTCCAGCCTCAGCTATTTCAACCGCACATTCAAGAAAATCAAGCACTGCAGTCCCAGTGAGTACCGCAGGCAGGCAGGACTGATTCTCCATGCACCGCCCCCCGAGCCGGAACATGAGGGCGCCCTTGTCCGCCTCCATCTGATTCCTGGAACCGGTAGCGTCCATGAAGCCAAACCTTTCACGCTGCAAATGGAGGATTATCCGGACCCCGTTGACTCCCATCCTGTCATAACATGATTATTTTCATGTGTCATACATCATTTATCTGAAAAGCAAGAATTGTCATGATGAATCATCCCAACCTGCTTTTTTTGTCACAACTGAACCCATCATCACGATTCCTGCCATCTGACATGCACGATTCTGACGTTGATTTGTCGGAATCGTGCAATCAAAAACGCAGAATACGACTTGCAGTTGGTTGATTCGTACGGTAGAGTTGTCCTGTCACGCCTGTATGACAGCATTTTGCACAAAACGAGAACGTGGAGGGGTTACATGCATGACTGAACAAATCATGTCAAGAAAACCGGGAGCACCCTTGAAAAGGAACCATCTGCAGGAATTCATCGGTCAGATGGACCTTCAGATACTCGTGATCCCCTCCATCATCCACATCATTATTTTCGCTTACATTCCCATGTACGGTATCCTGATGGCGTTCCAGGAGTTTCAGCTTGGAGATTTCCCGGGTCTCAGCGAATGGGTGGGATTCAAGCATTTCGGTCTGCTTTTCAACGCGCCGGACTTCACCCGTGTCTTGCGGAATACAGTCGTCATTTCCGCGTTGAAGCTGGTCATCAATTTCCCAATTCCGATTATTTTTGCCATCCTGCTCAACGAAATCCAGGGAAAGCGTTTCAAGCGCAGTGTGCAGACCATCAGTTATCTGCCCCACTTCATTTCCTGGGTTGTCGGCGCCACGTTGCTGTTTGACTTCTTTGCGGTCGACAACGGTGCAGTCAATTCCGCACTGGTCGGACTCGGTTTCATTGAAAGACCCATCCATTTCTTCGGAGAAGGCAAGCTCTTCTGGGGCATGCTGGTCGGAACGGACCTTTGGAAGGAAGTGGGCTGGAACTCCATCATCTATATCGCAGCCATCACCTCCATAGATGCGGAAATGTACGAAGCGGCCGAAATCGATGGCGCCGGGCGCTTTGCCAAAATGTGGCACATCACGGTGGCCACCATACGACCCACCATCGTCCTGCTCTTCATTTTCACGGTCGGCGGCTTGCTCAACGCGAACTTCGACCAGATCATGCTCCTCACGAACCAGATGCAGAACGCCCAGCTCCGCAGTTACGCCGATGTCATAGACACCTATGTGTACCGTGTCGGTATCCGCGACACCCGCTTCTCCTATGCGGCGGCAGCTGGTCTCTTCAAGTCGATCATCAATTTCGGGCTTCTCCTCGGAGCCAACAAAGTGGCGGCCAAGTTCGGCGAAGAAGCTTTCTGACAATCTGCAACGAAGCTGCTCCGGGCAGGTGCCCGTTCCGGGAAATCTGTTCACGGCGGTATGATGGAGGATAACATGGTTCGTAAGAAATCGATGGGCGACTGGATATTTAATATTTGCAATGTGCTGATTCTCCTGCTGATGGTTGTTGTCACGGTGTATCCGTTTGTCAACTCCGCCGCCATCTCTTTCAATGACGCAAACGACACGACACGCGGCGGCATCACGTTTTATCCCCGCGTTCCCACGCTGCGCAACTATGAGCTGATCTTCAAGAATCCGAAGATCTACAATGCTTACTACATCACCATCATGCGTACAGTCGTCGGTACCGTCACAGCCTTGCTGTTCACATCCATGCTCGCATTCGGCATGGCGCATTCCAGTCTGAAGGGACGGCGGTTCTACACCATTCTCTGTCTCATTCCGATGTACTTCGGCGGCGGACTCATTCCGTTTTACTTCCTGATCCGCAGCCTCGGGTTGATGAATACCTTCTGGGTCTATATCATCCCCGGTCTCGTTGGTATTTTCAACATGATCATCATGCGCACCTATTTCCAGGGTATCCCGATTGCCATGGAGGAGTCGGCCCGAATCGACGGAGCCAACTACCTCACGGTTTTCTGGAAAATCATCCTGCCGGTTTCCTCTCCCATCATCGCCACCATCGCGCTTTTCATCGGTGTCGGCCAATGGAATGCCTGGTTCGATGCGGCCATGTTCGTCACAAAGCAGCCCCTGAAGCCCATGCAGACGGTTTTGCTGTCCATCATTTCAGAAGCCAGGTTCGCTGAGGCCATGGCGGCGACATCCGCAGGCGGACGTGTTGACATGGGCAACATCGGAAAGGGCATCAAGGTCAATGTCCGTTCCATCACCATGGCCACCATGCTTGTCACCATCATCCCCATCATCATGACATACCCCTTCCTGCAGCGTTACTTTGTCAAGGGCATCATGATCGGCTCCCTGAAGGGCTGAGCCGGATGTGTCCGCACGCTGTATCCTGATCCGGTGAATGCGTTGCCGCAGCACGGTATCGTCAGTTCATAAAAAGTATCGGAGGTGTACAATGAAAAAAACCAGACTTCTCTCCCTGTTGCTGGCGGTTCTCATGATCGCTAGCATCCTGGCTTCGTGCGGAACCGCAGCTCCTGCGGCGTCATCCGAACCGGCCGCTTCATCCGCAGCCGCGGAGTCCTCAGTCGCCGCGGAATCTTCCGCAGCCGCCGAGCCTTCCGCCGCAGCAGAACTCGAACCCTACACATTCACCCACTATTTCAACTACGACTGGTGGGGCCTCAAGCCGTGGGGCGTTGATGCCACATCCAAGTACTGGCAGGAAAAGTTCAACATCACGGTTGACTTCCAGAAGCCGGACTCCGACGCTGCCGCAAAGCTGAACGTCATGATTTCCGCCGGCGACCTGCCGGATTCCATCATGATGGACCGCGGCGTGGACAATGCGAAGCTTGCTGAACTCGGCTTGCTCGTTGACCTCGCTCCCCTCATGGAGAAGAACCCCAACCTGAAGGACAATGTTGCCGAAAACACCCGCGAACAGCTCAAGCTCGGCGGCAAATTGTACGCCATCCCGAACTGGTCCCGCATCGGACCTACCGGCGGCAATGACTCCTGGATCTACAATGGCCGTCTGTACGCAGCTGCCGGCAGCCCGGCGCTGAACACCTTCGAAGATCTGTATGCGTATGCAACCAAGATCAAGAAGGACGTTCCGAAAAACAATGAAGGTCTGACCACCTACCCGGTCATGTTCGCGTCCGACGGTACCGCACACCCGGTTGCCCGTTCGTTCTTCCGCAGCTTCGGCGGCGTGCTGGATGGCTGGTACTCCCTGCAGAACGGTGCTTACAAGCTCGCTGTCCGCGATGCCACCTTCAAGGCGGCTACCATGGAAGCCAACAAATGGTGGCGTGAAGGTCTCCTTTCCGAGACCCAGTTCACCGACACAGGCGACCAGATCGTGGAAAAACTTGTTGCAGGCCGCATCGCCCTTGCTTATTATGACTTCTCCCAGAATGAGAACAACAAGTTCCGTACCATCCTGAAGGAAACCTTCCCGGATGATACCTACGAAGTCGTTTCTCCCTACCCGTACCCGCCGGCCAATGGTCTGACGAAGGATCAAATCTTCGCCGACATCAAGACCTCCATCGGCTGGAACGTCACCTGCATCACCACCTCCGCCAAGGATCCCCAGCGCATCTACGACCTGTGGAGCTACCTGCTCACCCAGGAAGCTTGCATCGAGCAGATGTACGGCCCGAAGGGCAACAACTGGGACACCCTCGACGACAAGGGTCTGCCTGTTCTGAAGAAGGCTGAGTCTGAACTCACTTCCGAAGAAATCGACGCCCTCGGCGCCTGGTTCTGGATGATTCCCGGCCAGTCCGACCACGTCGACATGACGAAGTTCGCCGTCAACGCCGCTCAACCGGCCGAGAAGCAGAACTGGGTCATCACCAACCAGGCTAACGTATTCACCCCCATCATGTTCATGGACGATGAATTCATCGGCATCGCCGACTCCGTGGATCCCAAGTCCGACACAGGTATCGCGCGCGCACTGGTCGAAGACTTCGTCAAGGCCGAGTATCCCAAGGTCATCATGGCCAAGACGGCTGAAGAAGCTGAAGCCCTCTATCAGGGAATCATCGACTTCGCTGACAAGAACGGCATGGAAGCAGTTGAGACCGCTTACACTGAGAAGTGGAAGGCCAATGTCGCCGTCGTCGGTTCCCCTATCACCGATCGCATGAAGTAAGACTCCCCCGAAAGGGTGAATCGTACAGAAAGCAAACAAGAGGAGCATCCGCAAGGGTGCTCCTTTTTTCAGACCGAATCGTTCTGGACGCCGGAAGAGAATTATCGGCTCTTTTTCTGAAAAAAATGGCAGGTCTGGCCATTGCTTTCGGGAATTGATTGAGCATGTTATTCAATCTTCCAAGACCAGTGATGAATGTACGGTCAAATCGGCTGCATGGCCTCTCATCGAAAGGAATTAAATGGAATTATTGGCGATAGCAATAGCCCCAGCGGCCATTCTTTTGTTCTGGGTCTATCAGAAGGATAAGTATGAACGTGAACCCTTGGGCCTCCTTTTCAAGATCATGGTGTTCGGAGCCCTCGCGTGCGTGCCTGCAGCCGTGCTTGAACTGATCATCGAGCCGCTTCTGATGACCGGAGCCGAGTCGGGTATGGCCTCTTTATGGGGTATTTTCACCTATGCGCTGCTTGGTGTCGGTCTGGTGGAGGAAGGGTGCAAGTATTTCGTGCTGCAGCAAAGCACCTGGCGGTCGCGTCATTTCTCTCAACGTTTCGACGGGATAGTCTATGCAGTTTCCGCGTCCTTGGGGTTTGCAGTGCTGGAGAACATTCTGTATGTCATGTCGGGTGGATTTTCCGTAGGCATTCTGCGCGCGTTGACGGCTGTGCCAATGCATTGCGCTTTTGGTGTACTGATGGGACTCCAATATGGGCAGGATCGTTTTGCAGGTGAACCACAGGTGCAGCCGCCGCAGATGCAGCCGCAGATGCAGCAGAATGTGTGGCAAAGCCAGCCATGGCAGGCAACACAGGCACAGCCGCCGCAGATGCAGCAGAATGCGTGGCAAAGCCAGCCATGGCTGGCAACGCAGGCACAGCAGCCGCAGATGCAGCAGAATGCGTGGCAAAGCCAGCCATGGCAGGCAACGCAGGCACAGCAGCCGCAGATGCAGCAGAATGCGTGGCAAAGCCAGCCATGGCAGGCAACACAGGCACAGCAGCCGCAGATGCAGCAGCAGATGCAGCAACCAATGCAACCTCAGGAATGGCAAGGGCAGCAGGTTCCCTACTATCCTGCCTATCCCGTGTCTGGTGCGACAGGCATTGCAACAGAAAGACCTGTCATTCTGAAAAAACCGAGTTTGACATTGTGGAAAGCGATTCTTGTTCCGACATTGCTTCATGGCCTGTATGATTTTTTCGCCATGGCCTCGCCGGTATCCGCCTGGTTCCTCCTGGGGCTTGCAGTCACGTTGATTTTTTCAGTGGGCTGGGCGGCGATCCTGGTTGTGCGTGAATCAAAATATGCTTGACATAATTAAAGTATTCTTGTGTTCACAGGTGCCGCTTTGGGTATAAGGACGAGTATAAGCAGATGGAGGGACCATGAATATGGACCCGAAATGTCCGAAATATCTGAAGGTCGGAATGGAAGTGCGCAAAAAAAAAGAAAACATAACGAGCTTCACGGATGAAAACCGTAGACCGTTTTTTTTGGTGCGGGTTTTTTCCTTCCTTCTGCTTTTTCTTGCAATCTCCCAATGCTTGCACATTCGTGCATACTCCATCTCGTCAGAACCGGCGGAAGCTCCCTTGCAAGCCTCGTTCCAGGTATTGATTCTGAATTCCTACCATCCCGGCTACAAGTGGACGGAGGGGCTTGAAGACACCTTGATTGCGAAACTGGAAGAGCGTTTTTCCAGAATAGACATCTCTTCCGAATATTTGGATTGGAAGCGCCATCCTGATGAAGAGTCCCTCTCAATGCTCATCCCGGTCATGGAGCATCGATATGGGGATAAAAAAATAAGTCTGATCCTGACGACGGACGATGCGGCTTTGGGATTTGTCCTCGCCAACAGAAAGGAACTGTTTCATGATGCGCCCATCGTGTTCTGTGGCGTAGCAGAGGAACGTGCTGATGCCTATCTGCAGGGACAAGGCAACATCACAGGTGTCACGGAAAATTTCGATATGGAGGGAACCGTACAGGCCATTCTGCATATCTGTCCTGAACTCAGGCAGGCCTTCCTGGTTTATGAAAACAGCGAGACTGGCCTGCCGACTGGTGAACGTGCCACAGAAGCCTTTCAGCGACAGAAACCCGAAGTGGAGATCGTTCATTGGAACGAGTTGACTGCGGATCAAATCAAGAAGAAGTCAGAAGCGCTTCCCACGGAAAGCGTCATCCTGTATATGGCATACAATCGGGATGCGGCAGGATTCTATCTGCCCATGGACCAATTTGCGGATTTGCTTTTCGAGAACTCGAGTGTCCCGGCCTTCAGCATTCATGACTTCACACTGGGGCACCATATACTTGGCGGAAGTGTGACCAAATCACGGGACCATGCCGCCGTGGCTGCGGAACTTGCTGTCCGCGTGCTGCTTGGAGAAAAGGCCGACAGTCTGCCGTATCTGAATGACAGAGCTGCTTTTCTGGAATTCGATTACAACGAAATGAAGCGCTTTGAAATCCTGGAAAGCGACTTGCCGGAATACTCGGTCGTCATCAATCGTCCATTCAGTTTCTATCGGTCATACAAAACACTCGTTCTGATTGTTTCCCTGCTCTTTCTGATGATGCTCATCCTCATCGCCAACCTGATTGTGAACGACAGAATCCGAAAAAAATCAGCACGTGAATTGCGGGAGAGCCATGAAGAGCTCCTCGCAGCGAATGGTCAGATGTCCGCCATGAACGCGCACCTGCAGGACACGGACGTCAGGCTCCGGGAGAAGAACACAGAACTTGAAAACCGGACTGACATGCTTACCCAGAGTGAAGAACGATATCGTCTCGTTTCAAATGCCACGCGGGATGCCATTTGGGATTGGGAAATAAAGGGGAACAAAAGAATCATTTCGGACCGGATTGGTCTCATGCTCGGCATGACGCATGATAAGGCTGAACGACTTCAGGACTGGGTGGCCCGGGTGCATCCCGATGACATCTCCAAACTGAAAAAGGCGATGGCGGATTATTTTTCCCACCGAACAGATGAGTATTCGGTGGAATATCGGATTATGACCCGTGATGGGAATTATCGTTGGATTCTATCCAGGGGAATTGCCATTTTCGGTGAGAATGGCAAACCCATCCGCATGGTCGGAACACATTCCGATATCGATGAACTAAAGCAGCAACAGGAAACCATCAGCCGGATGGCCTACTACGATTCGCTGACGGAGCTTCCGAATCGCGTTTTGCTTCGCTTGCGCTCCGAAGCGGCGTTTCATGCGGCGCGGAGCAATCACAGGCTTGTGGCGCTTTTGTTTACGGACCTTGACAATTTCAAAGTCATCAACGATACCTTCGGTCATCCGGTCGGAGATGAACTGTTGAACGAAGTTGCGCGTCTCATCCAGTCTTCCGTTCCCGCAGAATGCACGGTTGCACGTCTTGGTGGGGATGAATTCATCGTACTTGTGCCGAACCTGGCGGGTGCGGAACAAGCTGAAACCATTTCTAAATGGCTGTTGAATCAATTCAAAACGCCCCTGCGAACCACGACTCTGCAATTCCATATCAGCCTGAGCATCGGCATTTCTCTTTTTCCGAAAGATGGAAACAATTTTGATGAAATGATGCGAAGTGCTGACATGGCCATGTACGGAGCGAAGAACGCGGGACGCAGCCAGTATCGATTCTTTGACGGTGGGATGGACGAGCAGATCCGTGATCGGTTTGCCCTGGAGGAAGGTTTGCGCACTGCCTTGACGAAGGGGGAGCTGAAATTGCATTTCCAACCGATTCATCGGTTGCATGACGACAGTCTCGCCGGGTTCGAGGCACTTGTCCGTTGGAATTCTCCAATTCATGGCCTTGTGGCGCCAGACCGCTTTATTCCGATTGCGGAAGAGAACGGTCTGATCCTGACGATTGGAGAATGGGTGCTGCGGGAAGCCTGTCTCTTCCGAAAACGAATTGACAGGGACGTTGCCGGGGACACGCACATTGCGGTGAATGTATCGGTTCTGCAGCTGATGCAGGAAAATTTCGGGGATATGGTTTCGGACATCCTGCATGAAACAGGCGTGCGGCCGGGTTGCCTTGTATTGGAAATCACCGAGTCCGTACTAATGGAATCCTTTGCACAACATGAAGGAACCCTCAGAAAGCTGGGGGAGTCCGGTGTCAGCATTGCGCTTGATGATTTCGGCACAGGATATTCTTCTTTGACTTACCTCCGAAAACTTCCGATCCAGATATTGAAAATCGACAAAAGCTTCATCGATGACATCCGGTCGGCCGATGATGAAAACAGCCATACCGGGGCCATTATCTCTCTGTCCAGGCAATGGGGGCTGCGGGTTGTGGCGGAAGGCGTCGAACAGGATTATCAGCAGCAATACCTGAAGAAGCATCAGTGCGACCTGATGCAGGGATACCTGATAAGCAAGCCGTTGCCTGAATCAGAAGCATATGATTATGCGAGGAAAGATTGATGCAGACCGCCTGACTGCATTCACACCCTGAAACGCTGAACAGACTCCAGCAGCGATGCGGTGCTGATGCCGATGGATTCCGTCATGCTCAGGATCTGTGCGGCATTTGTACTGATATCCGTGCTTCTCGAGGCGATTTGGTTCGTACTGTCCGCCTGCTCATGCGAAGCGGACATGACTTCTCCAAGCGAACGGGTCACGGTTTGGATGGAAGCGGTCAATTCTTCGGAGGTCGCGCTGAAATCGGCAACCATGTCGTTGATGAATTCCGCATCCGCATTATAATGGTCACCAGTACTGACCATGCGATCATAGTCCCTGATGATGGGACCGCTGATGAAATCGAGCATTTTCTTCGATGTGTCATTCAGATTCCGGACAGCAGTGATGACCACATCCGTAATATTTCGGATCTCCGTGACTGCTTTGTTTGAGTTTTCAGCGAGTTTTCGAATTTCATCCGCGACCACCGCGAATCCGCGTCCGCTTTCTCCTGCGCGTGCCGCTTCGATGGCGGCGTTCAGGGCAAGCAGATTTGTCTGGTCCGTGATGGCAAGTATCGTATCGGACAATATGCGGATTTGCTCAACATTTGCCGTTTTTTGGATAGCGGCTAGCATGTCCGATTTTGTGTTTTCATAAATGGCGGACGTTTCGTTCCGGGACAGGATTGCCTGTTTTTTGATCTCTTCCGCGCGGTCTCGAATGCCTACGGCGCTCGTGGCACCTTCTCCCGCCTTGATCGATATGCTTTCGGCGGCTTTTTCGATTTCTTCGGAGGTATGGCGCATGCTTGAAACAGATGCGGCTGTCTCCTGGGTTCCGGCAGAAATCTGTTCCGTTGCTCCGGATACCTCTTCAAGTTGGTTGCTTAAGGATGCAAGGCGGTCTGTGGATTTTTCAACCGCTATTGCAACCTGCTTTCCTTGATTTGTGATGACAGAGATGATTTCCCTCATCGTGGACCTCATGCCGGTGGCGGCACGAACCAGTATCCCGGTTTCATCCTTGGCAGTACTTAGTTTGGAAGCATCCGGCATATCCCTGCTGAAATCTCCGTTTGAGAGAACCAGGAGATAATCTGCCGTTGCACGCACAGGGCGCGCGATTTGTCTGCCCAGCATCCATGCGACGATGGTCATGGCCAGCGTGACAAGAAATGATGCGACGAGAAGAAGCACCAATTTTTCAGCAAGACTCTTCCGCTGTTCTGCCTGTGCGGCCACAACCAGTTCATTGACATCTGTGACATAATTGCCGGTGCCCACGACCCATTGAAATGGCTCGTACGCCAGCGTATAGCCCCTTTTCGGCAAAGGGACGTCAGTATCCGGCTTTGGAAACCAATAATCGGTGAAGCCGCCGCCTTTCTTGCGGCCATTGTCCACCAGTTCCTGAATGAAGCGCTTCCCATTGGCATCCACCGAATCGATGCGGGGCTTCCCTTCAGCAGCTTTGCCCAGAAGCACGACATTCACGCCTTCATAGGTGTCCGCCCAGAAATAACCTTCCTTGTTGTAGCGAAGAAGGCGAAGTTTATCCGCACCCATTTTCTTCGCTTCCTCCATCGTCATCAATCCTGCGTCCGCATCCTGTTTGTACAGGTCCAGCATGCTGACGGCAACCTCCACCTGTGAACGGATGTAAGCGTCATAATCCTTCTCCAGTGTTTCACGCACACTCTCGATGCCGCTGCTTCCGAGGCTGACCAGGCTGTATGCGGCTGCGGCACCTATCACAACGAACAGGACAAGCAGGGAAGATGCGGTGGAGAACAGGATGCGGTTTGCAATCGTCTTCATGATTCGTCTCCATTCATGGGGCAGGCAAGTGGAAACAGCAATACTCCGGCAGAATTCTGATTTCTATGCTTCCAGTATGCAACACCACTCTATTCAATACCAATCATGCCGACAGATTAACCAGTTTCAGGCGCAGAATGTTCATACTTCGCGGCGAATCACCAGGAAGCCCTGTAAATACGCCGATATTCATACAATTATGTAGTGTGATCAGCATATTTACAGGGTAGACCAGGAATTATCAATAATCTATCTTGACTGGACAACAGTCGAACCAGATTGACGTGATATTCAGAATCCAGTTGTTACCTATCCGTTGATTTGATATGATGTACCTGTTTTCATGAATGTATTGAATCAAAGTCCCCACAACCAGGAATTGAAAAGGAGGACCTGTACGATGAGCCACATCCGTAAACCATTGTCGATCCTGCTCGTCCTGATGCTGCTGGCCACGATGTTCACCGGCCTGACCCTTACGGCTTCAGCCGCAACACCAGTCGTCTGGCTGAAGTTCGACGACAATTTGAACGATTCTTCCGGCAACAACCGCAATGCTGTATACAAGGACGGCACCGAGCCCACATATGTTGCCGGCAATGTGAGCAAGGCAGTCAGACTGGACCATACACTCCTCGAAATTCAGAACACGGCTGCCATGAAACTGAACAAGACGTTCTCCTATTCCATCTGGATGAAGTATGATCCGGATATGCTGGATGCAACCTACCTGCTCCTTCCCCGAGGCAATTCCTATACAATTAACGCCGGTACCGGTTATGATCAGACCGGTGTGTACAATGCAATGAATTTCTACAACAAGGATTATCCGGGAGATGCGTCTTTTGATGTCTATGAAAATCCGTACACGGCCTCTTATCTGACAACCGAGCATCATACCGACAAATATATGAATGTGGTTTTCTCATTTGATGGCACCACCAGTCGTGTCTGGATAGATGGCAAGCTGGACAAAACCGAATCCCTTGTCAATGCCGACCATTACGGAGACGGCACTTTCCTCCCGCATGACGGTAATTTCATTCTTGGCGGGTATGATTCCTCATGGTTTGTCGGCAACATGGATGATCTCCGCATTTATGACACAGCACTCACCAATGCCGATGTCACCACGATTTTCAATGAAGGAAAGGTGTCCCGTGGCAGCAACACCATGATTGTCACCCTGAATGAAGCGAATATGATGGTCAATGGCGTGAACCAGGAAATCGATCCCGGCCGCGGAACGGTTGCGGAATCTCTTTTTGGCCGTACGCGCGTGCCGATCGCCAATTTCATGAAGGTATGGGGCGCTCCGGTTCCAGTCTGGAACGGCACGGAACGCAAGGTCACCCTCGTCTACAAGGGAACAACCATCGAATTGTGGATAGACCGGAACAAGGCTAAGGTGAATGGCGTCGAAGTGCAGATAGATGAACGCGATCCGCTTGTTGTTCCGCTCATTAAAAACGGCCGCACCATGCTGCCACTCGCCTTCGTGATGACGCAGTTCAAAATAGACTATCTGTGGAAGGGCGATGTCCGACAGATTCATATCTTCTACTAAGTCGCCGGAAAGAAATTACCTG
>JAIFNI010000147.1 GCA_020047785.1 Clostridia bacterium | reverse complement strand
ATAGATGCGGAGGAGCGTGCTGACCCAAAGGAGCAGGCAGATGACAGAGAGCAGCAGCAGCGCCTTTACGTCCGTTTTTTTTCGCCGCTGCAGCAGAACAAGGGCCAGATGCCAGAGGAGCATGGCCGCAAGAAAGGAAATGGATTCTTTTCTCGTATCGGACGTCCAGATGACCAGATTCGGCATGAACAGCCAGGCTGCCGCCACGATGCCGGCTTTTCTCCTGCTGAAGCCGAGTCGAAGACCCGTGAGAAAAAGCAGCTGGCCGCACCACGCAGCATGGAAAGCATTCACGAATGAACCGGCATGCCGGCTTGCTCCTGTCAAGGCATACTGGATGCCCAGCAGCAGGGTATACCAGGTGTATGCATAGTCGACACGCGATACGGGAATTCCTGCATGGAGCTGTTCCATCACATGAATGGCGACTTTGTGGTAGAGAAGTCCGTCCGTACCGGTCGAATCCGCCTGTGTCCCGATGATGGACCATGTCGCGGCAAAACGCACGAACATCGCCAGCATGACCACAACAACCCACAGTCTCCTGCCTTTTCCGGCAGGAGACGTCCGGTATCCGATCAGCAGCCAAAGCGCAGTCAGTGCAAACATCCAGCAGATTTCCCGCATCCACATGATCAGTGATGAAACAGGCGAAGTCCGGTGAAGCACATCACCATGCCATAGGCATCTGCGGCCGCGATGATGGCCGGATCGGCCACCGATCCGCCCGCCTGTGCCACATATCGGGTTCCGCAGGCGGCCGCGCGGTCTATGTTGTCGCGGAAAGGAATGAACGCATCGGAGGAATAGACGATGCCATCGAATGTCCTGAAGAATTCCGTCTTCTCCTCTGCCGTCAGCTTGACGGGAACCTCTGTAAAGAGGGTTCTCCATTCGGCAAGTTCCACTTCCGTGACATCCTCGCGAAGAAAGGAATCCACGGCGTTGTCCCGGGCGGAATTTGAAAGACCCTCCCTGAACTTCATGGCGAGAACCTTCGGATGTTGTCGCAGCATCCAGGTATCCGCTTTACCCGCCGCCAGACGGGTGCAATGGATGCGTGACTGCTGCCCGGCGCCCACGCCGATGACTTGTCCGCCATAGGCAAAACAGATGGAATTGGACTGTGTGAACTTCAGGGTGATGGTTGCGATGATGAGGTCCCGCATGGCCGACTCGGGAATTTCCCTCGCCTGTGTCACGACCTGCGCGAACAGGGACGCATCAATGCGTGCATCATTCCGAAGCTGTTCGATGGTGATTCCATACACATCACGGGATTCCACGGCAGCAGGCTTGTAGTCCGCATCCATTTTCATGATGACATAGGCTCCCTTGCGTTTGGTCTTCAGCCTTTCCAACGCCTCCGGTTCGTATTCCGGTGCGATGATGCCGTCCGACACCTCCTTCGCAAGCAGGTCCGCCAGTGAAACATCCACAACCTCGCTGACTGCAAGAAAATCTCCAAAAGCGGAAACGCGATCGGCTCCCCGGGCTCTGGCATAGGCAACCGCAACAGGTGAAAGCGTTTTGCCTTCCACATGGTAGGATGCCTCGAGCGCGGGGTCAAGCGGAATGCCAACGGCCGCACCGGCCGGGCTGACATGCTTGAAAGAGGCTGCAGCCGGCAGACCGGTGGCTTCCCGCAATTCCCTCACAAGCTGCCAGGCATTCAACGCGTCCATGAAATTGATGTAGCTGGGGGCGCCATTCAGAATCTCCAGCGGCATCCCGCCATCCTTCACATAAAGGCGGGAAGGTTTTTGATGGGGATTGCAGCCATACTTCACATTCAGTTCCTTCATCTCTGTCGGGCCTCCTGATTCTTCCCTGATATTGCGGCATTCCTGTCTGATGTGGTCTTCACGCCTGATGGCGATTGATGATGCGGGTTTCCACGGCACCGGAACCCCGTTCGACCGTTCGGGCGAACAGGGCAACACGGTTGTTTCCGTCAAGAAGCGGCCAATATCGGGCGACTGCTTCATCCACGGTGTTTGGAACCGGCACGACATAAGGATCCCCTGAAAAAACAGGCAGAGGGTTGCCATCACCCTGATAGGTATGGATGCAATGGCCGATGCCCGGAGTCGCCTTGCCAAATCGGTAGAAGCAACGCACGCATCGCTCCGGACTTCCATCCTGCGCCTTGAGGATGGAAAGACGATATCCGCCTTCCACATCGGAAATGTCCGCCATTCCGCTGATCCGTGGCGTGAAATTCGGCGGATCCGGCTCGAACTCCCTTGTCATGAGCGCGTCTTCGAAAGTCGCTCCCTGCTGCATCATGTGAAACAGCGTATCCGTCTGGTCTCCGTTCGTCACGAGGAACGTGCTTCCAAACCGGCGTGCGGGCCAATAGATGATGAGGGACGGATCCGAAAGTTTGGCCGGATCAAACGCCTGGGTGCGGATTCCCTCGGACTCCTGGACAAAAATGCGGTTGCGGCTGTTCTCACTGCGTCCGGTCAGCCAGTAAATCTGCATCATTCTGCTGCCATCCGGCGTTTGCCCGATGATGATGCCTCTTCCGGGATATGGGTTCAGACGAATTTTGTCAAGGTTGCTGTCGGCTGTGTCGCTGATCATCCTGATCCCCTTTCTATGTCGCCGGAAAGTCCTATTTATTTCCAATTCCCAATCCAGATGCGTCAGGCACGAATTCTGCCAGGAACGGGTCGGGCGCCGCAGTCCAGACACCGGCAACACCTGCCTGGCGGGCACCTATCGAGAAATGGAGCATGGAGATGCCACAATCGATGAAGGAGGTTCCGTGCCCGGATTTTCCTTCCGCCAGACGGATACGGACCCGATCGCCGTTTCCGGTAAACCGCCATGGCTGCAGATTGACACCAGAGGGCGCGTTTCTGGCACATTCAAGTGCGGTCTTCATCCATTCGGGCATCAGCGTCGTGTCCATGCCCGTGCAGAGCGCTTCGAGCGGCTTTCGCTTCCTGCTTCCCATGACGGTGGCAATGGCCCTTTCCTTGAATGATTTTTCCTGAACCGCCTCCCCGAGCGGGGTCACACAGAGAAGCTCCTCACCGGCCTGCAGGGAAAGAAGGGATTCTGCAGCCGGGCGCTGGAAGGTTCCCGCCATCCAGCAGGTTCCAAGTCCCAGTTTTGTGGCCGCCAGGATCAGCCACTCCCCGTAATAACCCGTGCGCAAGGCGGATTCAACCTGATTGTCCTTCGCAATGAAAGCGGCATAGGAAATGGCACCGGTCGCCATGCCATAGCCATTCCGGCTCTCGAACAAGCGTTCGGCCCCTTCCGGGCCAATGACGATGCGGATGCGGGGTTCTTCCGTCTGAAAACGTTCAGCAAGCTGTTTCAGCTCTTCCAGGGACTGTGCGGGTACCGGCCTTTTCAGATATTTCCTGCGCGAGACCCGCCTGATGGTTGCTTCATACAATCCGATATCCGGTTTCAGCATGAATTTTTCCTTTCCGGCCGTCGGCCTTTGCCTGACCGGGTTTACGGCAAATACACACCGGTCTGCCGTGATATGATGTTCCATTCATCCAGAATGTCCGGATGTCAGGGCATGCCTACCTCGACAAATTGTCCGCCACGGTCGAACACCATGACTGCGCCTGCTGCTGTAGCATATTCCGCGTGAACAGGCAGATGGAAATTCACCTGGAACAGGTCGGTGAGGGATTGAAAGACTTCCATACCCTGCGGTACATTCGTGAGATTCCCGGTGAGCACGACATCCGTCATTCCGTCTGCTCTCGCCGCGAACACGGCAATCATGCCGATGGTCTGAAACACAAGGTTGATGATGCCGAGGGCGATATCCGGCCGATCCGCCAGGTCGCTGATTTTCCCGAAATTCGATGCCGTTGTGTCCGGCGGCAGTCCGACAAGCCGTTCACTGGTGATGTCTCCGATGGTCAGGTCCACATTGTTGAGATTCCCGCCACGGGCCATCTCCACAAGGTCGTCAAAATTGCGGACATTCAGCATCCGATTGGAAAGACCGAGCAGCGTCCCTCCCCCGACACCGGTTCCGCCGAGATGATAGGCAGTACCCATCTCCACCTTCACGAACGCGGTTCCGGTACCCATGCTCACGATGATGGCACGCTCCATGCCTCCCAGCTTCAAACCGCCCATGCCGATGGCACGGAACTCATCCACTTTCCCGGTTGGAAGACCGAAAAGACGATCCGTCACGAAGGATGCACCGACCCCGGTGATCATGACCCGGTCCACATCGGATATCTCCAGCGCGTTGAGGCTCAGGAACTTGCCGAACGCACCATAGACGGATGCGAGCGGATCCGTTGCGCGCACAAGCATGGGGCTGAAAATGGCGCCTTTTTCATAGCCTACGATTTTGGTGGTGCTTCCGCCGATGTCAATCCCGATAAGTCTGCGCATATGCTTCTATTCCTTCTTCATTCGTTTGACCGCGAGTACAACCGGAATGGCCAGAAGAACAGCTGCCGCCAGCTCCAATGGGAAGTTCGGCATGGCCAGCCCGAAAATGGCAAGCGCCGGAGATACATTCACAAGCCCGATGGCTTCCAGAAACCGTTTCGCGTAGAGGACATAAATCATGCCGAGAACACCGATTGTATTCGCAATCGTGCCGAGTGCAGCCGCGATGCCGATGGAAACACTCCGGTATTTATCCCGGGAAAGAATCGTCAGTCCCCGATATGCATACCAGGATACGATTCCGATGAAAATGCGGGGCATGACGGAAACCAACGGATTCAAAAAGGCGAACGCGATGGGCAGCGGAGATGTCAGCGCCGTATAAAGGCTTGAAAGCCCGAAGATGAGACCCACAAAGGCACCGACGATCGGGCCTTCGATGATGCCGGCAATGATGACTGGAATGTGCACGATGGTGATCTGGACGCCGAGACCCGGAACCGTGATGTAGCCGATCTGCGGGATGAGAGACAAGGCCAGTGTGAGAGCGGACAGGATGCCGACTACGGATATGCGTCGAATGTCTGTCCTTTTCGGGGATTTCGGTATGCTCATGATATTCCTCCGTTCTCATTCCCTGTCCGGGATATGAGTCGTTGGGGTGCTTGACCCGCCCCCTGGGTTTGATTGGTCCGCCTTTCGGCGGCTTGATTGGTCCGCCTTTCGGCGGCGTGACTGGTCCGCCTTTCGGCGGCATGACTGGTCCGCCTTTCGGCGGCGTGACTGGTCCGCCTTTCGGCGGCTTGAATCGTCCGGCTTCCTGAGAATACCGGCTGCCTGTATTTTACCACGTTCTCCCTATGGCGGACCACCGGAAAATATACCGGAAAAAATGGCCAAACCTGCCTGGTGATGGTGGAATCGACGGTGATGGATTTTACGGTGAAGATGGAACCAATGACGAAGCGCTCCCGATGATGATGGAATCGACGGGTGGCGGGATATCCGTGGGATGCGGCGCGGAAATGGTTATATTGGAAATCGTCCGTTGACAGTCCCGGGTTCGCAAGGTATCCTGAAAACAAGAAGAGCGTTCCACGCTCCCATTGTTGTGAGGTATGTTCATGTCTGCGAGTATCCAAGCCTAATCATCAGTTGAATTTTCGAACCATGTGCCGTGCCCTTTCTGGGGCTTGTTTCCGTGTTCCGGAAACGCGGTCGGTTCGGCAGCTGAGGTCAGGATCGCAGAGAGCGGACAGGAGCGGATTGTCGATAGGCAGTCATCCATCAATGGCTTCATTGAAGGGATCCATCCGAAACCGTGCGTCGTGCGCACGGTTTTTTTGCATTCTGTCATCTTTGGCGCCGGAAAGAAATAACGTGCCGACCGGCAGTTCATTCTGTGAACCGCGACAGACCCATCCACTTGACGCAACAGGAGGAACCCGATGAATCAGACTGCCATGAAGATCCTGGAATACCCTGAAATCATCCGCCGGCTGGCGGAACTCGCCTTGTCCGAATCCGGCCGGAAGCTCTGCGAAGGACTGCTGCCCGAAACCGAACCCCGCATCATTGCGCTGCGGCTGCTGGAAACCGCCGAAGCCCGTGCCGTTTCCGACAAAGGGGGAGTCCCGCTCTCCAATTTGTCCGGGATGGAAAAAGTGATGGAAAAGCTCGGAAAGACCGTGAATCTGACACCGGAGGAACTGACCACCATCCGAGCCATGAACCGGAACGTCGGCCGCATGATCCGTTTCATGCGCGACAGGGGCATGCTCGCGCCCACCATCTCCACCTATGCTGCTTCGATGCACGAGCTGGAGGGGCTTTCCGACGAAATCGACCGCTGCATCCTGGACAACCGGGTGGATGACCGGGCCTCCGCGGAACTGGGAAGGATGCGGAAAAAAATCGGAATCCTGACGGAACGCATCCGTCAGAAGCTGGATTCCATCATGAATGCCCCCGGAACCCGCGACCTGCTGCAGGACCATGTCATCGGCATGCGGGGAAATCACTATGTCGTGCCGGTGAAACGGGAACACCGCCAGCGCCTGGACGGGCAGGTGCTGGATATTTCCTCGAGCGGCTCAACCGTGTTCATCGAACCGGCCGCCATCCGAACCCTGAAGTCGGAACTGGACCTGCTCCGACTGGATGAGGAACAGGAGGTCTACAGGATTCTGAGCACCCTCACGACCATGGCCGAAATGTCGATCCGGGAACTGCGTGTCAACCTCGAAACCATGGCCCAGTATGATTTCCTGTTCGCCCGCGCGAAACTGGCAAACAGCATGCGCGCCATCCTGCCGGAATTGTCGAAGAACGGTCACTCCCTGATTATCCAGGGAAGGCATCCCCTCATCGAAGGCGATGTCATTCCATTGGATTTCCATATCGGGGACGGATTTCGCGCACTTGTCATCACCGGTCCGAACACAGGCGGAAAAACGGTCGTGCTGAAGACCGTCGGACTTTTTTCCCTGATGGCGCAGGCCGGCCTGCACGTGCCTGCGGCGGCAGGCACCCGGCTCGCCGTCTACGAGGATGTCCTCGCGGACATCGGAGACGGGCAGAGCATCACCCAGTCCCTTTCCACCTTCTCCTCGCATATCCGGAACATCATCGCCATCCTTGCCTGCGCCGGGCCGAGGACACTCGCCATCGTGGATGAACTGGGAACCGGCACGGATCCGGGAGAAGGCATGGGACTCGCCGTTGCGGTCATGGAAACGCTTTACCGCAAAGGGGTCACACTCCTCGCCACCACCCATTACAGCGAGATCAAGGAATTCGCGGCGACACAGCCGGGCTTCAAAAACGGGTGCATGGGTTTCGATGTGGAAACGCTTCGCCCGAAATACCAGCTGAGCATCGGCGTTCCCGGTGAAAGCAACGCCTTCCTGATTTCCCTGAAGCTCGGCATGAGCGTGGAACTCGTGGAACGCGCCCATCAGATCACCTACCATGAAAGCAGAAGCTATCGCGACGGACACACCCTGCTTCCTCCGAAGACGGACGCAAGCACCACCGGCCCCATCCCAGCCGGAAGCATTTCCCGCTCCCATCACATTCCGGCGCCCGCTGCAGTCCCAGCCGAAGTCATGGACAGCCACTTGAAGCAGCAGGAACACGCACAGGCCAGGCACAAGTCCCTCATGGCGCTCGAACGGGAGAAACAGCGCATGGCCTCACCCTACAAACTCGGAGACTGTGTGTTCGTCACCACGATGAACCGCACCGGCATCGTCTGCGAGGTGGAAAATGCGCGTGGTGAAATCGGCGTGATGATCCTGCGCAAGAAATTCATGGTCAGCCACAAACGGATACGACCGTTCCTGGAAGGAAAGGACCTGTATCCGGAAGACTACAATCTGGATATCGTGCTCGATACGAAGGAAAACAGAAAGGCACGTCACAAGATGGGCAAGCACCATGTCGAAGGACTGCAGATCATCACCCCCGCGAAGGAGCCGTCATGAGCATTACCGCAAACAAAGGATCCATTCTGAGCATAACGCCAGCAAAGGAGTCATCATGAGCATCATCCAGGTGACCAACCTCTCGAAGATCTACCAGCGGCCCGTAAAGGAACCCGGATTCAAGGGTTCGCTGAAAGCGCTGGTCAAGCGATCCGTCCTACAAAAAAAGGCCCTGACCGACTTCAACCTGCGTGTGGAAGAAGGCGAGCTGGTCGGCCTGATCGGTCCGAATGGCGCCGGAAAGACGACCTTGGTGAAGCTGCTCTGCGGCATCATCCAGCCGACCTCGGGCTCGTTGGACGTGCTCGGATTCAAGCCGGGAGAACTCAAGGACGCCTTCCGTCGTCAGTATGCCGTCGTGATGGGTCAGAAAAGCCAGCTTTGGTGGGACCTACCTGCTTTGGACACCTTCCGGCTGAACAAGGAGATTTACGGCATTCCGGAAGAAAAATTCAAAAAGAACCTTCACGAATACGTGGATCTGTTCGGAATTTCGGAACTGCTCCAGGTGCCTGTGCGCAACCTCTCCCTCGGTGAAAGAATGAAGATGGAACTGATGGCCGCCCTGCTGCACGATCCCCGGCTCATCTTCCTCGACGAGCCGACGATTGGGCTCGATGCCATCGCCCAGAAGCAGATTCGGCTGTTCCTGAAGGAAATCAACACGCGCAGGCAGGTGACCATTCTCATGACCAGCCACTATATGGATGATATCCGTCACTTGTGCAACCGGACCATTGTCATCAATGAAGGAGAAAAAATGTATGATGGTTCTCTGGAGAACCTTCTCACCCGCTTTCAGGGCCAACGGGATGTTCAGGTGATCCTGTCGGAACCGGTCGGGCTAGGGCTGAATCTCCCGGATGGCGTCACATGCAGGGAACGCCAGCCGTACAGACTGCATCTGCAGGTTCCGCGCAGTCAGGTGAAAGAATTGCTTTCCAGCCTTCTCCTGCAATGCGAGATGGACGATATCCGCATCGAGGACGAGGAAATCGGCAATGTGATCGAACGCATCTACCGCTCAGGCCGGGAGGTATTCGCATGAACCTGCCGAAATATGCCGCCATCGGTGCCATCGGCATGCGGGCGAGAATGGCGTATCGATTCGATGTCTGGCTGGGCGCGACGATGCCGTTCATCCGCGTTCTGCTTGCCTATATGCTCTGGAAGGCACTCTTTGCCGGCAAGGAAACAATCGCGGGATTCACCCTGGAAACCATGACCGCCTATTACATTCTGACTGCTTTTCTTGCAAGACTGGACCAGACCAACGGGATGGTCTGGGAGTATGCGGAAGATATCCGCGAGGGCCGATTTGCCAAGTATCTGGCAAAGCCGGTGAATCCGTTCGGCCATTTTCTGGCAACTGCCGCAGCGCGAACCCTTTATGTCATTGGGATCGCCTTGGGTTCCGTCATCCTCCTGGCTTTCCTTTTCCGAAATTCGCGCCTGCTGCCGGCAAATCTTTCCGACATCCTGTATGCGGCGGCCATTGCCTTCCTCGGGCTGGTGTTCATGGCTTCGCTCAACTGGCTGACAGCCGTACTCGCCTGGAAATTCAAGGATATCACGGGTTTCCATATGATCAAGGGCAATATCGTGGAATTTCTTGCCGGCACCTTCCTGCCGCTGGCTCTCCTGCCGGATGGCGTTCTGCACTTGATGCGATGGTTTCCATTTTATTACATTCAATATCTTCCCGCTTCCCTCATGCTTGGCATGAACCGGGAGGAAGCTTTCAGCGGGTTGATCACGATCGGTCTTTGGACCATCGGCGCATTGCTGCTCGGAGAATGGGCCTGGCGGATCCTGCGCAGGCAGGACGAGGGGGCGGGTGCATGAGCATGGATTCAAATCAAAGCCGGAATGAATCCGAACACTTCCACAGACTGCCAAACCCACCTTCATCCTTCGACGCGTTGCCGGAGTCCGGCAGCAGTCCGGCCGCCGTTCTCCTTCACCACCTCCGGTTGCTCGGCGCCATGCTGAAAATCCGCCTCGGCCGTCAGATGATGTACCGTGCCAGCTTCTGGACCGCGTTTTTTGTGGATGGCACCCTGTTCCTCGTGCAATTGGCGATTTTCTCGACCCTTTTTCTGAATGTGGAGAGCGTCAATGGCTGGAGCCAGGAGCAGATGGTCTTTTTCGTCGGAACCTTCTCCCTGGTGGACGGCCTGGAAATGTGCTTCTATTTCTTTGGTCTGATCAGCCTGCCTGAAAAAATTCGGGATGGGAAGCTGGATCTCTACCTGACAAAACCAGTCAATCCCCTCTTTTTCCTGAGCTTTGAATCCATCGATGTCGGTTCCGCGCTTCTGACCCTGCCGGGCATCGTCATGGTTGTCTGGGCCACGATGAAAATGGGCATTTCCGTGACACCGCTTCTTGTGATCGGTTACCTCTTTCTGCTGGTCCTGATGCTTCTGCTTCTGTATGATCTGGTCCTTCTGATGCGATGCGCGGCATTCTGGTTCACGCGGACCGATGCACTCGGGGAATTGGAAGGCGAACTGATGGGCTTTACATTTCGTGTTCCCGGCGTTGTTTTCCAGGGAGCGATGAAAACCATACTCTATGTATTGCTCCCCTACGCCCTGCTTGCAACCATTCCAACCCAGTTTTTCACCGGGATTCTGAACGGCCGTGAATGGTTATCGACGCTTGCCGTCACCCTCGCGTTCACCCTTCTGGCCCGATTTGTCTGGAAGCAGGGACTCAAACGATATGGCAGCACGGGAAGTTGACAATGTCACGCTGGAAGAATCCCGGAAAGCATAAAGGACCTCCAAAGTCAACAATCCCCATCCGAAAAAGGTTTGAAAAAGTTCACCTTTCCACTTACCAATGTGATATTACAATCATGTCATGTTAAATTCTCATACAGAAAACAGGAGGTAACACGAAGATGAGTCGGAACAAGAGGGTTCCGGTCCTGATGGCCATCGTCCTGACACTCATGGTTTTCACATCCAGCATCTCTTCCGCCGCCACCTGGCACACAGTGAAAGCAGGAGAATGGCTTTCCACCATTGCGCCAAAGTACGACACCACCTGGCAGAAGCTTTATGAAGCAAACACCTCAATTCTGAAGAATCCGAACCTCATTCTGGCAGGACAGAAACTGCTTGTTCCGGAAACGGCCTCCGACCCCGTCATCGGCTCCGCAACTGCGGACTTCCAGCCGGTCACCGAAGTTCCCGGCATTCCGGAAGCCCGAATCCGCGACACGGCTCTGATGGATCTCATCAACAGCCTTCAGATGGGGACAACCGGTGCCGATGTCTCAGGCGCCTCCCTTCCCTCCGACACGGCGGCCATCAAAGCCGGACCCTTCACGATGACGGACCTCGCGGTCCTTTCCAGGGACCCGGCTTCCGTCTCTGTGGCCGAAGTCACCGGAAAGGAACTGAAAGCAATCATGGAACACGCTGTTTCCGCCTACAATGTCTGGAAGCCGGGCGATGTGACGATCAGCTTCGATGCTTCCGTCCGGCTTTCGGAACTCGACCTGTTCGCCGGTGTGAAATATATGGTGGACATCTCCCAACCGGCCGGAAAGCGAGTCGTCGACCTGACGTTCAACGGCAAGGCAGTTGCCGATGACCAGAAATTGAAACTCGTCCTGCCGACGGAAAGATTTGCCGCCCTGAAAACCGCCAGTATCCTGCCGGCAGTCATGGCAATCACAACCACGTCCATCTCCTTGAAAAGCCTCTCTCTGGCCAGCCAGGCCAATGCGTTCACCCTCGCACCCGTGGTCGACGACAACTGGAGCCTGATCGGCGCCAATCTGTCCAACCCGCTCCGCAACGAAGTTATCGCCCTGGTGAAGGCAGGAAAGCTCTCCTTGCCCAAATCGGCTGACGGCAAGGCATCCAATGCAAAATCCCTCAATGTCTATGAACTCATGACAAATGGCACATTGAAGGGCTATATGGAAATCGACCTGTTCCACACCAATGATACGCATGGCCGCATCAAAGCCGGCGACGGCATGGGTTTCGCCAAAATCTCCACCCTTGTGTCCGCTTACAAGGCAGCCAATCCAAACGCCCTGCTTCTCGACATCGGCGATACCTTCCACGGATTGAACTTCGTCACGCTCAGCCGGGGCGAGAGTGCCGTCAAGGTCATGAACGCCATGAAATATGATGCCATGGCACCGGGCAATCACGATTTCAATTACGGACAGGCACGCCTGACCGAACTGGACGTTCTGGCCGACTTCCCTGTGCTGGCCGCCAATGTGAAAAAAGCGGATGGAACCGATTACCTGACCCCTTACGTCATCAAGACCGTGAACGGCGTCAAGGTGGCCCTGTTCGGATTGGCGACACCGGAAACAATTTACAAGACCAATCCGAAAAACGTGGAAGGTCTGACATTCGTTGACCCCATTGTCTCTGCAAAAGCCACTGTTGCCATGCTTGCCGGAAAAGCGGATGTCATTGTGGCCATGGCCCACCTGGGTGTGGAAGGTGATTTCACCAGCAGGAAACTGGCGGCGGCCGTTCCGGAAATCGATGTGATCCTCGACGGGCACAGCCATTCCACCCTGAATGAAACCGTCAATGGTGTTCTGATAGCCCAGACCGGATATTATGACAAGGGTCTGGGGATCACGAGCCTGATCCTGAAGGACGGGAAGCTGGACAGGGCCGGAACAGCGCTGTATTCCATGAATGATGCGAAAAACACCGTGGAAGCAGCTGCCGTCAAGGCGATTGTCTCCGCCGTCGATGCGGAGGTTTCCACCCTCACCTCCGTGGTCATCGGCACAAGCGCGGTTCTGCTGGACGGCGAACGCGCGAACGTCCGCACCAAACCCACCAATCTCGCCAACCTCATCACGGCGGCGATTCTGGATAAAACCGGCGCGGATGTGGCCATCACGAATGGCGGTGGCATCCGGGCCTCCATCAAGGCCGGACCGGTTACGAAGGGGGATGTGCTGACGGTGCTGCCTTTTGGAAACTATGTCGTAGTGAAGGAACTGAAGGGTTCCGACATCCTGGCTGCGCTGGAACTTGGATTCTCGACCTATCCAGCCGCGCTGGGCGGCTATTCGCAGACGGCAGGCCTCACCATCACGGCTGATACCGCAAAGCCCAAGGGAAGTCGAATCGTATCGGTCAAAGTGAACGGTGTCGCATTGGATCCTGCGAAGACCTACAAGGTCGCCACGAACGATTTCATGGCCGTGGGCGGAGACAATTACACCATGCTGACAAACGGACCGACCACCGGCGAATTCCCGGCACTCGATGAAATCTTCACCGAATACATTGGAACAAAAGGATTCGGCGCAGCGGTCGACGACGGTCGCGTAACCGACATTGCGCCACCGGCTGCCTCCATGCTGCTGGAACCTGCTGCC
>JAIFNI010000074.1 GCA_020047785.1 Clostridia bacterium | reverse complement strand
GGGACGGGTTGGTCTTTGAAGAAGCAGGAAATCAGCATTGAACCTATTTGAATATTTTCAAATAGATTTGAGTAGGTATGATAGAACGGTCTATCCCAAAGTTCGCGCTGAAGCTATAATAGTGTCATGATGGACGAAAATACATACGGACAAATGCAGAGCCACATTGGGGGATTCATGCATGAAACGCAGAATGATGGCGCAGGCAGACAACACAGAAGCTGTGAATTCGTCAGGATTCATGCATGCCATCCGAATCTCGGAGCATCTTCTCAACCGTGCGGAGGAGATGAATTTTCAATTCATACTTGATGAAATGACCGCACTCTGTGGAGCCCGGTTCGGCGTGATGAACCTTTTCGATGCAGCGGGTCTGTCTTTCCATACCGTCGCGGTTTCAGGTCTATCAAAATTGGTTCGGAAGGGAATAGACCTGCTGGGGTTCAATCCGGTTGGCAAATTTTGGGTTCCCGACCCAGGCAGAAACGCATTTTTGGACAAGGCCGTCATCACTCGTTATGATTCCCTCTCGGAAATGGTGGGCGACGTGATTCCGCCGCATCTTTCCAGTCTCCTCACTGGGACTTTCCAGCTGGGAAATGTTTTTCTGCTGAAGATCGCATCTTCTTCGGAACTCCTCGGCGACATCACAATACTGATGCAGAAGGATGATGCGTTTTCGCACGAAGAGGTCGCGACCTTATGCCTGCATCAGATCGGCAACGCCCTGTACCGGTATCGTTCGGCGGAAAATCTCATCTACAGCCGTAAATTTGCCCGTGCCATTCTTGAAACAACCAAGGACGGCTTTTGGCTGCTGGACGCCGCCGACGGTCGAATTCTGGATGTCAATGAATCCTACTGCCTTCTTTCAGGATATGAACGCACCGAGCTCCTTTCCATGAATATCACGGATTTGGAGGTCGTGGAGACACCTTCGGACACGGCTGAACACATTCGCAGGATACGGGACATCGGATCGGACAGATTTCAGACCAGGCACCGGCGCAAGGATGGCGGTCTGATTGACATGGATATCACGGTGACATGGATGGACGGAGAAAAGCCATGTTTCATCTGTTTTTGCCGGGATATCACAAGCCGGCTTCAGGCGGAAGAAGCACTGCGTGAAAGCGAGGTCAAGCGCATCGCACTTTTTTCCACCATGGCCGAAATGGTCGTTCTGCATGAGCTGGTCTGCGACGACCAGGGAATTCCGGTGAATTATCGCATCACCGACTGCAACGCCGCCTTCACCAAAGCAACCGGCATCTCCGGGGAAGACGCCCTGGGCCGGCTTGCCACCGAGGTGTACGGGACGGCGGAACCTCCCTATCTGAAGGAGTATGCGGATGTGGCTCTTTCCGGTGCTCCCAGACATTTTGAAACCTATTTCCTCCCTTTGGAAAAATCCTATCTGGTTTCTGTCGTCAGTCTTGAAAAGAACCGTTTCGCCACGATCACAACGGATATAACCGGTGAAAAGCAGGTGGAGCAGGCCCTCGAGCGTGAACGGGATCTGTTTACGGCCGGTCCTGTCTTCACCATCGAGTGGGCACCGACGGAAGGCTGGCCGGTTCGGACGGTTTCCTCGAACGTGGCGGACATTCTCGGCCATGCACCGGAGGAAATGAAATCGGAGGGGTTCTCCTACACATCCCTGATCCATCCCGAAGATCTGACCTGGATCGGACCCGAAGTCACCCATCATATCGAAAACGAAGTGGATGTCTTCGAGCAGTCCTACCGTCTGATGACCAAAGCGGGAGAATACCGATGGTTCCATGATTTCACCAAGCTGGTGCGAAATGAGCACGGCATGGTGGTCGCCATCATCGGATACCTGTATGATCAGACCATACAGAAAGAGGCGCAGGACGCTCTTGTCGCAGAGGGTTACAGACTTGCGAGCATCATCGAGGGAACCCATGTGGGTACCTGGGAATGGAATGTGCAGACCGGAGAGGCTGCGTTCAATGACCGTTGGGCGGAAATCATCGGCTATACGCTTGCAGAACTCCAACCTGTCTCCATCAAAACCTGGACGACCTTCGCGCACCCCGATGACCTCAAAGGCAGTGGTGAACTGCTGGAAAAGCATTTTTCAGGTGAACTGGACTATTACGAGTACGAATCCCGGATGCGCCATCGCAACGGGGACTGGATCTGGATTCTGGACAGGGGAAGGGTTGTCTCACGTACGGAAGACGGAAAACCTCTGATGATGATGGGCACCCATCAGGATATCACCAATCGGAAAAACGAGGAGGAGGCACTGCGAATCGCCAAGGAACATGCCGAATCCGCCAACAAGGCGAAATCGCAGTTTCTTGCCAACATGAGCCATGAAATCCGAACCCCGCTCAATGGGGTCATCGGTTTTACAGAGCTTCTCAAAAACACCCCGCTGACCCCTGTGCAGCAGCAGTATGTGAACAATGCCCATGTATCGGGAAACTTGCTGCTCGGCATCATCAACAATATATTGGACTTCTCCAAGATCGAAGCGGGCATGATGAATCTGGAAATCATCCGGACCGATATGGTGGATTTGCTGGAAAACAGTGTGGACGTCATTGCGCATGCGGCTGAAAGGAAGAATATAGAAGTCCTGCTTGACATGGATCAGACAATGCCGAGATATGCGATGGCGGACCCTTTCCGCCTTCAGCAGATTTTGGGAAATTTGCTGGGAAATGCCGTGAAATTCACCGAAAAAGGTGAAGTGACCCTCAAAGTCTTCTACAAGGCCGGTTCCAAAGAATCGGGAACTTTCTCATTTTCTGTATGCGATACAGGAATCGGCATTTCAGAATCGCAGATGGAACGCCTGTTCAAGGCTTTTTCACAGGCAGACGGATCAACGACCCGCAAGTTCGGGGGAACAGGGCTCGGTCTGGTGATTTCCGATCTCCTCGCAAGGGAGATGGGCAGTCGGATTCACATCAGCAGCCGTCCTGGCGAGGGTTCCGTCTTCCATTTCGACCTCACGACCGACATCCTGGAGGATGAACATATCGGAATGAACCCCCTGACAGGCATCAACCGTTGCCTCGTAGTCGATGACAACAGCCGCTCCCGGACAATCCTCACAGAACTTCTGGCAAGCTGGCACATCGAAACAACCTCATGCGACAATGGGTTGGCTGCCATGAAGATTCTTGAAACCGACCGCCCGTTCGATGTTGTCATCTGTGACTATCACATGCCCTATATCGATGGACTGGAAACCATTCGGCTGATTCGGAAAAAACTGGGATTCAGTCCGGAAAAACAACCCATCTTCCTTCTCCATGCCTCTTCCGACAGCGCGGAGCTTCACAGGGAATGCGATGAACTGGGAATCCGGTTCCGATTGACCAAACCGGTGAGACCCAGGGATCTTTACACGGCCCTGACATCCCTCCTCGTATTGCCGGGTGGACCCTTCCCATCTCCCGCACCTGAACACCAGCCGGATGAAAGCCATACGGAACCGGAACAATTGCCGGAACAGAGCAGAATGACCATTCTTGTCGCGGATGATGTCTGCATCAACATGATGCTGATCAAAGCCCTGATTCAGCATCTTCTGCCGCATGCGATTCTGTTTGAGGCGGAGAATGGCTTGAAGGCGCTGGCGATGTATCGGGAGAACAACCCGGATTTGATCCTGATGGATGTTCAGATGCCGGATATGGATGGGATTGAGGCCGCGAAGAACATCCGGATGCTCGAAAAGGACAGCCTGTCGCACACGCCGATTATCGCCCTTTCCGCAGGTGTTCTCAAGGAAGAGAAGGAGCGTTGCCTGGCAGCGGGGATGGATGCTTTCCTGCCCAAGCCATTGGAGGCGGGCAAGCTCAAGGCGCTGATTGACAGGTTGCTTGCCGGAAAGAGCGGCAGAACGCGGAACCCACATTTTGACAGGTCCCGGTTGCTGGAACGGTTCGAAGACGCATCCTTCGTCACCGAGCTGCTAACCCTCTCCCGTCCTGAAATCTCCAGGCAAATCGAATCGATGGCTGAATCCACAAGAAACAGGGATGTGGATGCGCTGAGAAAGCAGGCCCACAAGCTGAAAGGCACTTCCCTGAACCTGGAGTTCAATGAACTGGCAACCCTGTCGGACAAACTGGCGGAAATGGTCGCAAATAACCATAACCCCGATTATTCGGGAATTGAGGCGCTTCGCATTGAAATGCTTGCAGAATGGGCTATGGTGAAGGCATCAATAGATCCTCATGCCATGTCATGAAAGGGCGCGATGATCCTTGGCGCAATGCTGCTGGACCCTGCTGTTCTGACGGAGCGCGATTTCAATGCCCTGCTTGCGGAGGCAGGCCATCCGATCCTGGTGGATGAGTTGAGCTTCGGCGTGCTCTGTGAAAACGTACTGGCAAAGGAATTCATGCTGATATGGATATCGAACGGGGATGATCTGCGCGGCAGAGCCGGCTGGAATTTGGCAGTGGATCTGGTGCATCGCGAAGCGCTGACGGAAGAGGAACTGGCCTTCCTGGTGGGCAGGATTGAAATGAACCTGGTTTCCTCCCCGCCAAACACACAATGGGCCATGAACCACTGTCTGTGCGAAATCGGCATCATCAACGACTCATGGGTGGAGCGATGCCTCATTCTCGGGGAGCGTCTCGGCGTATACCGGGACATGAAGGTGTCGAAGGGGTGCACATCCGCTTATGCGCCGGAATGGATTCGAGTGGGACGGAGCAAGCGTCTTTCCCGGACATAGACAAAGGACCGTTCCGGTTGTTCCGGGAGGAATCATTTGGCGTGCAGATGTACCAGGCTGCCTGCTCCCCCACCTGTATCACCTCAACGGTGGAAAAACATTTCCGCAGACCTTCCAGGCAATGGCGCATCTCCGACTCGGCATGATGGATGAAATGGAAGTAATCCCCTCGTTCCAGCCATTCCACCAAGGAGGTCAGTGGTTTGCGCTTGTTGTTGTAGTCATGGATAATGACCTTGTTTCGGGTGACACGGGACATTTCGGCGTACAGGCGCGCTCGGGAATCCGGCTTCAGCCCATGGGCCACATAGGACGCAAACGACAAATCAAACTGCTTGTCCTGAAACGGAAGCCCATGCAGTGCATTCGCCTCAACAAATTGAATCGGAAGGCTGCCGGATTTTTTCCGGGCAACAGACAGCATTCGGGAGGCAGGGTCCACCCCCCACACCTGCAGGCCCTTTTCATGCAGCGCCGCGCACAACGCGCCGGTACCACACCCGACATCCAGAACGGTTCCATGCAGCGTCATACCGACTGCCGGCGGCGCATTGTCCAGAAGACTGGAATATCGCCGCTTCTGCCAACCATAGAACCAGCCATATACAGGTGCGATGCGGTCGAACAGGTCTTTTCCCCGCCGTTTTCCAGTCCTCATGGTTCGTTTCATCAGCGACCGCCCTTCTTTGCGACTGTTGTTCCTGTCTCTGCGTCCTCTTCATGGCAACTGTTGTTCCTGTCTCTGTGTCCTTTTCATTGCGACTGTTGTTCCTGTCTCTGTGTCCTTTTCATTGCGACTGTTGTTCCTGTCATTTATGACATGCTGATGCAGCCATCCGCGTCGCAAACCTCCTGAATGCCGGTACATCGCCGGGACTTCTGTCCAGTGCCCAGCGCAGCTTGTCAAAGGCATCCAGCAGAGCAATGCACTGTATGTCCCGTACCATCGCTTCGTACGCATCCACGTCCAGCCCATATCCAGCGCGAAACGAGGCCTCGTCCGTTTCCGATACGCTCCCATCTTCCAGCCGGCTGCGCAGCAGGCACGCCAAACCGTAATGGGGCACAGCGTGAACGAGTGCGCACCCCCAGTCTATCAAATGGATGGTTTCATCCGTTCCAACCATGACATTGCGTGGGGACAGGTCTCCATGAAGAAGACCAAGCCGCAGGCGTCCGGTCTCAAACCCTGCAAGCAGACATGAAAAAGCATCCCGTATGCTCTCTGCCTGATGGGGCAGATAGACACCCAGTCCCAGAAGACGGTCTCCGTCACAGAGCGCATCCAGGTTGTATCGGATATGCGCATCCCAGGTCGGAGTGAAAGAATTCCGGAAGCGACCCCTCCCGGGAATAGGGTTCAAACAGGAAATGGAGCCGGAGTCGGAGTTGGAAGCAATGCTTGAATCCTGTTCGGCATCCGCATCAAACTCCAATCCGAACCCTGTTGCCGGAAACCTCTCAATCAACCGCGCCATTCGTCCGAGTGCTTCCCATAGAGGGGTTCGCAGCGCGGGCAGCAATGAACCGTTTGTTCCCGAAATGCTTGTCTCGATGAGATAAGCGGTTTCTCCTTCCAATCCCGCAGCAAGTGCTTCAGGAGAAGGAATTCCAATTCTTTTTGCTTCTCGCATGCACCATGCTTCCTTGCAGAATTCCTGCAATGCTTCCGTCGACTCCCGCATGCGCAGAATCAACTCGACATTCGAACAGGTCACACGGAAAACCCGATTGACCATGCCCAGGCCCGATATCGGTACAATGGAGAGAACTGAACCCGGAAGGGCATTGTGAAAGGCACCCCGCATGATTCTCTCCATCAGATATTTGTCGGAATTGTTCATGCCAATCACTTCCCTTCCGTCAGCTCCATCTGCACGCTTGCCGGTCCTAGTATCTGTCATTCTACTGCATCATACCGATGGCAGTCCATATAATGCGTCAAGAATGAAATTTCCCCATTCCAGTGGTTTTTCTGTATGCAGGCGTATGATATCATGAGGATGCCAATCCTGGCATCCTCCCATCATCCCAGTACGCATCACCCGTGTGAAGGAAAGAACAGAGAGGTTCTTCATGCATCGAAAAAAAAGCGCAGCCGTTCATTTATTGCTCAAGCGCCTGCTCTGCCTGTTGTTGGTCCCCCTGCTGCCGGTGCTTTCCGCATCTCCAGCATCTGCTTCCTTTGCACAGACCGATGCCGGCTGGCACCTGGATGGCAGCCCGCAGATTCTGCCTGTCGAATTTTTCGAGTCGGTTGGAAGCCTGGACGCGGACGGAAAAGGTTTCAAGGAGGCTTCCGCCATCATTGGCAGCGGTTCGGCCCAGTATCGGGACTACAAAGTCATTGGAACAGTGGACGGCAAGGAGGATTTCATCCTTTCCGAAGCAAGCTTCTCATTTCCTTCCCTGCCAGATCGGCTCACGCCCGGCGAGAAAATCGAAATCAAGGTGGCAGGCACCTACACGGGAGACAGCTATGATTCCGCCTATTACGGCGTCGCGAGTGGAGAGGCCTGGGTGGGTTATGATGCCGCCATGCTGATGAAAGACGGCTCTCAGGGATACTTGAACGCATTTGAGGACAAAAGTGCCTTGACCCTCACTGATCCGGGAACAAGCACAAGTACGATTGTCCTGACGGTTCCTGAAACGAACGCCGATGCCGCCTCTCTCCAGATCAGCTGCGCTGTCGGAGGCAGTGCGGCCCGGCAGGTCATGGTCTACACATACCGTCAGCAGGGCGACACATCGACGCCGGTGACACTTTCCTGCGGAGTTCTCGATTTCTGGGGAGAACCCATGCCTTACCTGCAGGCGACCGTTTCCGGTCAATTGGACGACGGGATCACGAAGACGCCGTTCGGCCCAGAACAGGTGCAGACGAATGTCGCCGGCATGTTCGAGTGGAAGACGCGCCTTCCTGCCGATGCCACCGGCACGCTGACGCTTCGGATCGAGCTGTCCCTTCAATGCTGGATCAAGGACGCTTTCTCCGCCCGGGCCGACAAGACCGCCTTCTTTCTCTCGAACTACAACGGCGGATCTGCCAGCAGTGCCACAACAGTCGCAACCATTCTCAAGATGGACTTCGAGCAGGCAAAAACCGATTCGCAGAACGGCGTCATCCGCCTCTGGCGGGACCTGCGGTTCGCAGGACTGCTGCTCGACACCCCTGCCTTGAGTTATGCGGATCCCGGCACCCCGGATGAAGTTGACCTCATGCAGAACACGGCACGCATGCTCATGAGCGCGAGTCATCTGTACAACCAGACCTTCAATGGCTTGTACACGGGCGTGAAGATTCTGGACGAAAAACAGATGCTGCTGGAGGCGGCCAAGCCGCTTCCCGTGTACTACAACTATACTGACGGCACATCCCTTTTCGATTCCGCCGGGCTCGCCATTTACCTGGATGCAACCGACACAAGACTGACCGATACGGCCAGGTTTGTCGCGCTGCATGAATATGGCCATTATTTCGACTGGATCACGGGCGGTGGTGCTTTCCACTGCGTGCCTGCCAATGGCTCGCTCTACAATGCCAATCACGGCGGCTATCTGAACGATACGACCGCTGATTCCGTGCTGGAGGGCTTCGCGACATGGTTCGCCTGTGTCGCGCAGCAGCAGGGCCTCATGCCGGTTGCACGTCCCGATGTGATGGGGCCGTTCGGCAGCATTGCCGTCCCCTCCCTTCCATGGGTGGAGAATGGCATACGGGAAGAGTTCTCCGTTTCCAGAGCTCTTTGGCAGACCAGTGCCGCACTGGGCGCAAAAAGCATTTGGAAAAACGCCTTGAGCAAAAAGCATGACAGCCTGGCAAAATACTATGTCGACCTGCTGGCTTGTCCGGCACCGGCCGGAATGTCCGGCACTGTGGAGGAAACGGTCCGTCAGGCATTTTACACCAATGGACTGTACCGGCTTCCCCCCGGCAGCATGGCCTACGAACCGGGAGAACCTTTCCGGGATACGGTCCAGAATGGACAGACCGACCTGTATGACGCGGGCGACCTGTTTGCCGACATCCCCGCCCTCCTGCCCTCGGCTGCCAAAGACGCAACCGACCTCGGCAGCCCTTCCGACCAGGCAAGAGTTCGCAGCAGTCTCCTGCTTCCGAACAGCTGGATCGCGCTTTCCGGTGAGAATGTGGAGGCTGTTCTTGTCACCATCCAACCGGAGGGAGCGGCGGCTTATCGCTGGCTGGCACCCGTCGTGGACAATCGGGTCTATGTGGGTCTGCCTCAGGGAGGCGGAAACGGAAACGTAACGTTATCGGTTCCCGGCGGGAAAACGGTATACACGGGCGACATCGCAGCCCTGTATCCCATATTGCTGAAGACATTCAACACCCATGCATCTCTGGACACGGCCGGCATCCCCGCTTCCGCCCTGCCTGCAGAAACCGTGTACCCCGGTCCCACCGGCGGCTCCACGGATACGGACGGGCTGCTTGACCCATACTTTCTCCGGGAAGGTCCGGAAGATGGGCAAGTCCTTGATGAAAGACCCTTCTGGACGTGGACGGATGAAGAAATCGGTCTGCTCGTTCAGTCCAATGCCGCAGATAAAAGCGAAGCGCAGTCAGGCGCTGTGAACCCCGGTCATGCGGACTCTCTTGTTGGGAATGATTCAGACAGAAATGATGCCGATGGATCCGGACCCGGAAATGGCGACGACCATGCCGATGGATCCGGACCCGGAAATGGCGACGACTATGCCGATGGTGAGGACTGGAATGATGTCGGAGATGATGACACCGCTTTTCCGATTGTTCCGGTCGCCCTGGGGAGTGCTGCCCTGATCGGTATTTTGCTGTTCATCGGATTGCGGAGGAAACGCTGTGACCATTGCACAACAAACCGATGTGCAGTCTGTGGTATGGAGATTGTGCCCGGAGACGCTTTTTGCAGCCGTTGCGGCGCGAAACGAAGATGAAACCCCGATAGCCGCCCTTTCCGTCATTGATTGGTATGCAAATACGGCAAAGCGTTTTGCATTCTTCCGGGTGACACACCCAGGCGGCATGGATATTCTCGTGCAAAAAATCGAAAATCGACTTTTTCATGCAAGTTGCGGAATGCAGATTGCATGCTTGTGGCGACATTGTCGCCACAAGGCACGGAATCACGTGAGGAAAGCCGTGACAAGCGGCTTGTTATGTTTCAGACAACGGTTTTCTGTGTATATATCATATATGCGCGTTCATGAAATCAGATTTGTAAAATCAGATTTGAGAAACAGATTTGTAAAAATAGTTCATGAAATCAGATTCAAGAAAACAGATTCATGAAAAACTGATTCATGAATCTGTTTTCACGTAAAGAGATAAAAATGATGTACTCTCAGTCTTTTCGTGGATTGATTTTCTCAGCTGTGATTCAGGGGGGACATATCGTGTCAAAGGAATGGAACAAAGAAATTTCAGAAGCTGGCCTGGAACGAATAAAGGAAGATATGCCGTTCATTGTCCGCGATATTGTCGACAAGCAGGCTGCAGCACAGCCGGCTTTGCTGTTGCATGACCCGAAAGACAGACAATCCGCCCTGGCCGATGCTGGCAATCATTTGGATTTTTTGCTGTCGTCCATAGAAATGGAAAGTCGGGAATTGTTTCTTCACTACAACAGATGGCTTTTTTCACGATTCGATTATCTGAACCTTCCTGCCGATGCCCTTCAGCTTTTCTATTCCTGCGCAAAAAAAACCTTCGAGGAACGATATGAAGAAGGTCGGCTTGAGGACGCCTTATTCAGCAAACTGACCGATTATATTGATTTTGGCACCTCCTCGCTGGACAACGATACAAACACCGCCCCCCCAGTTGGTGAGGAGAATCCTTTTGCTGAGACGCTATCACTCTATCGGGGGTTTGTGTTCTCAGGAAATCGGCGGAGTGCTGCAGCGCTTGTCACAGGCCTTTCAGAAAAGGGGACGGAACTTCGGATTCTGTACAAATATATCTTTCAGCCCTTTCAACTTGAACTCGGCGATTTGTGGCACAAAAGGCAAATCAGCGTAGCTCAGGAGCACTATGCAACGGCGGTTTCACAATTGATCATGTCTCTTCTTTACGATCGGGTCTTTTCCACACCCAAAAACGGCAGAATTCTCGTGGGAACCTGTGTTGCCGGGGAACTGCATGAGTTTGGAATCCGGATGATCTGCGACTACATGGAAAGCTGTGGCTGGGATACCCGTTATCTTGGCGCAAGCATGCCCGACTCGGCCATCCTGGATATGGTCAGAATCGCCAGACCGCACGTAGTTGCCATCTCCTGCACCATGACCACCAACCTGCCGAAGGCACGGAGTCTGATTCGGCTGTTGAAATCGGAACCGGAACCTGCTTCTGTGATCGTCGGGGGATTTCCGTTCAACCAGGACGGGCTTTTGTGGAAGAAAGTCGGTGCCGATGCCTGCTCAAGAGATTTTGAAGAAGCCTTGCATGTATCAAATGCGCTGTTTGATGGACAAAAGTTGAAAGGTAACTTATGAAGAACATTTCTCTGTCGGACAAAGACAAACCGGATAAAGACAATCCGAATAAAGACAATCCGAACAAAGACAATCTGAATAAAGACAATCCGGACAAAGACAAACCGGATAAAGACAATCCGGACAAAGACAGGCTTGAGAAGGAAAAGCCGGAAAAGGACATGATTTACATGCCTATGCGCCATGATGAGGAAAACGCATTCAGGCACGAAACTGGAAATTATGAGCAATTGTCAGGCATCAACAACGAAATCATCAATATGCAGCGGTCGCTGGCCTAGAAGAATGCCATGATCACGGACTTGCTCGCGAGAAAGGATGCGCTCAATGCAGAACTGACGCATTCAAACCGTGAGAAGGATGCACTCAATCAGGAATTGACGCAATCAATCCGGGAATTGGACGCCTTGAATCTCGAATTGAAATTGGCGAACACGACAAAGGACCGATTGTTCGCCATTCTGGGGCATGATCTGAGGACCCCGCTTGCATCCGTCATGAGCAGTCTGGACCTGATAGCTTCAGGCGAAACAGCCTATGAGATGCTTAAGCGGGAAAATGTATTCCTTCGGCTGCAGGGAGTCGTAGCCGGCAGCATGGATTTGCTCGACAATCTCCTTTTCTGGGCAAAAAGTCGGACGGGCGAGTTGATCCTTCGTGCGAACCCTTTCCCGTTGCTTGAAACTATACGTCCTGAAATTGAGTTTTCCCGAAAACTCTCTGCCATCAAGGGTATTTCACTCAACGACCAGCTTTCGGAGGATGTCACGCTCATGGGGGATCCCCGCATTGTAAAAGTCATCCTCCGGAACATTCTGTCAAATGCCATCAAGTTCACAGGGATCAATGGTCTCATCCTGATAACCGGGGTGCGTGAAAACAACCGGATGAGGCTCACCATAACCGACGACGGAATCGGTATGACGGAAGATCAGCTTTCCGCCATCTCCCAATCTCAGCTGGATGCGGTCGGCCACGGAACAATTGGGGAAAAGGGAACCGGTTTCGGGCTGCAGATGTGCAGAACCATGCTGGAAGAGTATCAGGGTTCCATGACAATCACCAGCACGGCCGGCATTGGCACGTCCGTTGCGTTCACCCTACCGATTTGGAATGCCGCTGAACCAACAGAAAAACCAATACTGGATTGACTCTGGCGGATTGGGCTGTCTGTGATTCTTCCAACTGGACGCAAAACAGCCTATACACTCATCTGGTCGTTGGAGATGACAGTCTTTTCTCCCTTGTCATGGCTTCCGCCGAGTTTATGCGACAAGTCGTCCAGCACGCTTTCCGCAATGTTCTTGCAGCTGTCCGACATGCGCTCGATGTAATGGATCAATTCTACGAAGGCGATGGCCGTATCCGGTTTGCAGGAACCGCTGTTGAGCCGTTCGATGTGCCGGACACGCAGCCGCGCCTCCAGATCATCGATGTCATCCTCCCGCTCGATGACGATGCGGGCGGCCGCCATGTCTTCCTTCTCGTAGGCTTGAATGGTCTCGTCGAAAATGGAGAGGATTTCATCAAAGGCTTCAGTCAACTCCCCGATGGCACTTTCCGTCATGACGATCTTCTCATTGACCATATTTTCAGAGATCTTGGCGATGTTCTTGCCATTGTCCCCGATGCGTTCGATGTCATGGGCCATGTGCATCAAACCGGTGAGCCGGACGGATTGCTTGTCGGTAAGGGCGCCCTTGGAAAGGATTCGGGCGAGATAGGCGATGATGTCGTTTTTCAGGGTATCTGTTTCGTCCTCCAGCCTGTAGGCTTCCAGATGCGTGCCGGGTTCCCGGGTCAGGATGCAGTTTTTTGCCGCTCTGATCAGTTCCCGCGTGATTTTCCCCATCCGAACCAGCTCACTGACAGCCAGATCCATGGCGATGGCCGGCGTATGAAGCACCTTGTCATCGATGTGCGCCAGCGCGGACCCGGTCTCTGATTCCTTCTCCTTGAGCAGCCAATACACGGTCTTCTCCAGAATCTTGATGAACGGGAAGAACAGCAGCGTACAGGTGACGTTGAACAGGGTATGGAAATTCGCAATGGCCAGATCCATATGCGCGGCATCGGGCTCTCCCCCGAGCATGTAGCGCACCAGTGCTGCCGAAGG
>JAIFNI010000036.1 GCA_020047785.1 Clostridia bacterium | reverse complement strand
TGAAAGGCGCGTCATGGATGTTGCAAACAAGTCGACGACTGGTGCAGCATGCGTGGTTCGAAGCAAACTGAATATGCCGCACCCGGGTCATCATTTCGTGATACCATGGTGCTGTCCGGAACAGACAGGAAACGAAACAGGAGGAACATCCGGAAATGATATTGGATGACATCGTTGCCAGAAAGCGTCTGCAGCTGCGGGAAGAAGCCGGAATCACCCCGCTTTCGGAATTGGAGCGTCGCGCATTGGCCGCTCCCGCCCCGTTGAATTTTGAAGCGGCTATCCGCAGCGCAGATCTCTCGGTCATTGCCGAGGTGAAGAAGGCATCTCCCTCAAAAGGGCTCATCGTTGCAGATTTCCGTCCAACAGAAACTGCGCTTGCCTATGTCGAAGGTGGAACCGATTGCATTTCGGTTCTGACGGAGCAGCATTTTTTCCAGGGTTCGGATGATGTGCTGCGGCTGGTTCGTTCAGCAGTCGGCTGCCCGATTCTTCGGAAGGATTTCCTGCTGGAAGAGCGGCAAGTCCTCGAAGCGCGGGCTATCGGCGCGGATGCCATTCTGTTGATTGCTTCCATTCTGGATGACGCGACACTGCGCAGGCTTTTCCTGTTTGCAGAAGAACTCGGCATGGCCACCCTGATGGAAGCCCATACGGAAGATGAGGCGAAGCGGCTGATTCAGGCGGGAGGTCGCATCATTGGCGTAAACAATCGAAATCTGTCCACTTTCGCCATTGATCTGGGTACCTTCGGCCGGGTCCGCCGCGTGATTCCGGCATCCTGTGCGGCTGTTGCCGAAAGCGGCATCCATACGGCGGAGGATGTCCGACGATTGAGACAGGATGGCTGCGACGCCATACTTGTCGGAGAGTCCCTGATGCGTTCCTCCGACCCGGCCAAGGCACTGGCGGAACTGAAGCGGGCTGGTGCCTGTTGACAATAAAACAGAACCGCATTGAAAGGAAAATGATATGAGCAACGAAGCAATCATCACACCTGAACTGGAATTGTCGGATGGACTGAACCTCGAGGACGGAATGAATGCGGAACGACTGGAATTCGGGACCTTTGAGGCGACTGTCGAAAAAAGCCGGCTGCTCGAAAAAAGCCTTGCCGAAACACCTGAAAACTATCGGGTGCTGACCGGCGACCGACCGACTGGCCGCCTGCACATCGGCCACCTGTTCGGGTCCCTGCAGAACCGTGTGCGGCTGCAGAACCTGGGTGTGAGAACGTTCATCGTCATCGCGGATTATCAGGTTCTGACGGACCGCGACACATACGAGAATATCGCTGAAAATGTAAAAAACCTCACCATCGACTACATGGCAGCCGGTCTTGTGCCGGAAATCGGAAAAACCTGCATCTTCCCGCACAGCCACGTGCCGGAGCTCAATCAATTGCTGCTGCCTTTCCTTACGCTTGTGACCAATGCCGAACTCGACAGGAACCCCACGGTGAAGGAAGAAATACAGGCATCCGGCCAGAAGCGCATCAATGCCGGCATGTACACCTATCCGATTCATCAGGCGGCCGACATCCTCTTCTGCAAGGCCAATGTCGTGCCGGTCGGCAAGGACCAGCTGCCGCATCTGGAAATGACCCGTCTGGTCGCTCGCCGGTTCAATGACCGGTTTGCCGGCAGCAAGGCGGTTTTCCCGGAGCCGCAGCCACTGCTGAGCAAGGCTCCTGTCATTCTTGGCCTCGACGGTTCCCAGAAGATGAGCAAAAGCCGCAACAACACCATCATGCTGTGTGCGACCGAGGACGAAACGGCAGCCCTCATCAAGAAGGCGAAGACCGATTCCGATCGTCATATTTCCTACGACCCGGTCAATCGGCCGGAAGTGGCGAACCTGCTGATGCTGATCGCCCTTTCAACCGGCAGCACCCCGGAGGCAGTCGCGGAACAGATCGGAGACGGTGGTTCCGGAACGCTGAAGAAAATGCTGACCGAATGTCTGAATGAGTATCTTCGCCCCATCCGGGCCAGACGGAAAGAATTCGAGGCGGACGGGGAACTGGTGCGGACCGTGCTGAAGAACGGCATTCGCGAGGCCCGTGAAGTTGCTGAACAGACACTTGACGAGGTGCGACATGTCATGAACATGGATGTCTGAAAGTCTCAGGATTGTTCTGGCAAATGAGTCTTGCAGCAAGTCATGAACACGGGTATCAAAGAGTCTCAGGATTGTTCTGGCAAATGAGTCTTGCAGCAAGTCATGAACACGGATATCTATCATGACTGGAGGGGGAGCAGATGGTGATTAAGATATGCGGGCTAACCCGCAGACAGGATATCGAGGTCATCAATCGGCATCACCCTGAATATGCGGGATTCGTTTTTGCTGAAAGCCGACGAAGACTGTTGCCGGATGAAGCGGGAGAATTGACAAGGCTTCTGTGCTCCACCATTGTTCCGGTGGGCGTCTTTGTGGATGCCGTGCCGGTGCAGGTCGCTGAAACGGCAAGGCTTTGCGGCCTGGGTGTCGTTCAGCTGCATGGGAGTGAGGACGGAGCATATTTGCATTGCCTCCGTGGATTGCTCCCTCCGCCAGTTCAGATATGGAAAGCGCTCCGAATCAGGAACCTCGATTCCCTCCAGCCGATGGCGACCCTCCCGGCGGACAGGTTCCTGCTTGATGCCTGGCATCCGGAGCAGGCGGGCGGGACAGGAGACACTTTCGATTGGAAGCTTCTTGCAGGCGCTGCGGCGGGAAATGCCGGGAGCAACGGATTCCTTCTCGCTGGAGGGTTGACCGGGACAAATGTGGCCGATGCAATTCGACTCGTTCAGCCATGGGGGGTCGATGTGAGTTCCGGCGTGGAAACAGCCGGTTTGAAGGATGAAGATAAAATCAGGTTGCTGATTGATGCTGTCCGCCGGACGCAGGCGGCGGATAACGGCCTGTGAAAGCGGACTGAACTTTGAAGAAGGCCAGGCCTGTGAAGCCTGCCAAGCCTGTGAAGCCGCCTGGCCTGTGAAAGCGGCAGAGTGAATGACACAGGAAACCGGTGCATGAAACGGAGGATGGTCTGATGGATGGAAAACGTTTTGGCAGGCATGGCGGACAGTACGTGCCGGAAACGCTGATGAATGCCCTGGGCGAACTGGAACAAGCGTATGATGAAGCCCGGATGGACCCCGCCTTTCAGGCTGAATTGACAGCCCTCTCGAAGGACTATGCAGGGAGACCCTCCCTGTTGTATTTTGCCGCGAACATGACGAAGGACCTCGGCGGTGCCCGCATCTACCTGAAACGCGAGGATCTCAACCATACCGGTTCGCACAAAATCAACAATGTGCTCGGACAGGTGCTGCTGGCGAAGCGGATGGGCAAAAAGCGCGTCATCGCCGAAACCGGCGCGGGCCAGCATGGAGTTGCCACCGCAACCGCCGCGGCACTTTTCGGCATGGAATGTTCCGTCTACATGGGTGCCGAGGATGTGGAACGCCAGGCGCTCAATGTCTTTCGCATGCGGCTGCTCGGTTCGGAGGTGCACAGTGTCACTTCCGGCACGGCGACCCTGAAGGACGCAGTCAACGAGGCGATGCGCGAATGGACCAAAAGGGTTCAGGACACGTTCTACGTGCTCGGTTCAGTCATGGGGCCGGCTCCCTATCCCCGCATGGTGCGGGATTTCCAGCGCATCATCGGCGAGGAAATCAAAACGCAGCTGATGGAACTGGAAGGGAAACTCCCCGATGCCGTTCTGGCCTGCGTCGGCGGCGGCAGCAACGCGATGGGGGCTTTCCACGCGTTCATACCGGACAAGTCTGTGCGGCTCATCGGGGTCGAAGCGGCCGGAGACGGGGTGGATACGGATCGTCATGCGGCGACCATCACAAAAGGGACAGTCGGCATCTTTCATGGCATGAAATCCTACTTTCTGCAGGACGATGAAGGGCAGATCACCCCCGTATATTCCATATCCGCCGGCCTTGACTATCCCGGCATCGGGCCTGAACATGCCTGGCTGCATGATGAGGGACGCGCGGAATACGTCAGCGCGACCGACAAGGAGGCAGTGGATGCATTCTGCTACCTCTCCCGCATGGAGGGCATCATTCCGGCCATCGAATCCGCCCATGCCGTGGCACATGCCAGAAAGATCGCACCGGAGATGCCGGAGGATTCCGTCCTGGTCGTGAACCTGTCCGGGCGAGGCGATAAGGATGTATACCAGATTGCCAGGTACATGGGGGTGGATGTCCATGAAGGATGACAGGAATCAATATGCATCTTCTGGTCGGATTGCCGAAGCATTCGAGAAACGGAAAAAACAGGGCCGGAAAGCGCTCATTACCTTCGTTACGGCAGGGGATCCCGATTTGGCCGCAACGGAACGCATTGTGCAGGCCATGATTGCCGAAGGGGCAGACCTTGTGGAACTCGGCATACCCTATTCCGATCCGATTGCCGAAGGTCCCGTCATTCAGGCTGCGAATGAGCGGGCTTTGAAGCATGGCATCCGTATGGCCCATGTGTTTGCCCTGGCGGACCGGGTTCGGGCCGTGACGAATACGCCTCTTGTTCTGCTTCTTTATGTGAATGTCATCGTTCAATATGGCGCGGACCGCTTCTTCAGCGATTGCCGCACTTCCGGTCTTGATGGCGTCATCGTGCCGGACTTGCCCTATGAGGAACGCGGTGAAATCGAAGAGGATGCCAAGCGACACGGGATCGCACTCATCCGGATGGTGTCACCGGTTTCGGATGACCGGATCCGCATGGTGGCAAAAGGTGCGGAAGGGTTCCTGTACTGCGTTTCCTCTCTGGGGGTCACAGGTGTGCGCGCACAATTCGATACGGATTTCGATGCCTTTTTCAAGTCAATCGATGCGGCGAGAGACATTCCGACGGCGCTGGGATTCGGCATATCGGACGGCGCGCAGGTCCGTGCCGTGAAACGGTATGCCGATGGCGTCATCGTGGGCAGCGCGATGGTTCGGACGATTTCGGAAGCGAAGAATCCGGAGGAGGCTGTTGCACGAGCCATCGCCTTCACCCGCGAGCTGAGGTCCGCGCTGGATGATTGACAGAGCCGAATGATGGGTCAATGGATTGACAGGACCAATCAATGGGTCAATGGATTGACAGGGCCGAATGATGGGTTGATGACGTCATGCGTATTTGCATGTTTGTATGATTATCCTATCGAATTAGTAATATTAATCCGGTTCTCGTAGCCTCGACTACTTGACGATGTCTGACCTTCGCGTTAGGATGAAGAAAAAGCCCACCGGAATGGCATTTCCCATCCGGACAGGAGTGTGACATGGGAGAGAAAACCATTTATCTGGATCATGCAGCGACTACATGGACCAAGCCGGAAGTGCTTGAAGCCATGATTCCCTATTTCACGGAAAGTTTTGGCAATGCTTCGTCCATCTATCGGCTCGGTCGGGACAACCGGAAAGCCGTGGATGCGGCACGTGCGGACATCGCCCGATCGCTTGGCGCGGATCCGGGTGAAATCTTCTTCACCGCATCCGGTTCGGAGGCGGACAATTGGGCCATCAAGGGTGCTGCACAGGCACGCGCGTCAAAGGGCCGGCATCTCATCACATCCGCCATCGAGCACCCCGCAGTCCTGAATGTCTGCGAATACCTGGCCAAAAGCGGCTTCGAGGTAACCTATCTGCCGGTCGATGCCGACGGTCTTGTGAGTCCGGATGTATTGAAGGCGGCAATGCGTCCCGATACAACTCTTGTATCCATCATGATGGCCAACAATGAGATCGGCACCATCCAGCCGATTTCGGAACTGGCTGCCATTGCGAAGGCCGGCGGCGCGCTGTTCCATACGGATGCCGTCCAGGCTGCCGGGAACATCAGGGTCGATGTACGGGAATTGGGTGTGGATCTGCTGACCATTTCAGGTCACAAGTTCTACGGGCCCAAGGGCATAGGAGCCTTGTACGTGAAAAAAGGCGTGAAGCTTGAAACCTTGATTCATGGCGGTCATCAGGAACGGGGAAAAAGGGCCGGAACAGAAAATGTTCCCGGCATCATCGGCATGGCAAAGGCTTTGACGCTTGCAACGGAAAACCTTGAATCACATGGGGAAAAACTGCTCGCACTCCGGCAAAAAGCCCTTGCAGGCATCACCTCACGCATTTCGCATGTTAAGTTGAATGGGCATCCCACAACCCGGTTGCCCGGGAATCTGAACATGTCCTTCCAATACATCGAGGGAGAATCCTTGCTTCTGATGCTGGATATGAAGAACATTGCGGCATCTTCCGGTTCTGCCTGCACGTCCGGGTCCCTGGATCCGTCCCATGTGCTTCTGGCGATCGGACTTCCGCATGAGATTGCCCATGGTTCCCTCCGCATGAGCTTCGGGGACGCGAATACGGAAGCGGATGTGGATGTCCTGCTTGATTGTCTGGTGGAAATTGTTGGTAAACTCCGGCATATGTCACCTCTATACGAATCCTCTATGAATTGACATAGCGTTGACATAAAATTTCATACAGACTGAAGGGTATGCGGACAGACAATGCAGACACATAATGCGGACAGACAATGCAGACACATAATGCGGATCAGCGGCCGATAAGCATTTCCCGGACCGGAAGACGGACCGGAAGGTTCTGAAAGGGCCGTTCTCATGAAAGGATGTTTCCCATGTACAGTGAAAAAGTAATGGATCATTTCACCAATCCGCGCAATGTCGGGGATATTGAGGCGGCTGACGGCGTCGGTCAGGTCGGCAATGCCAAGTGCGGCGATATCATGAAAATCTACCTGAAAATCGAGAACGGCATCATCCTGGACGCCAAGTTCAAGACCTTCGGCTGCGGTGCGGCAGTGGCTACCAGCAGCATGGCGACTGAACTCATCATCGGAAAGACCATTGAAGAGGCGCAGAAGATTACGAACAAGGCCGTCATGGAAGCACTGGACGGCTTGCCGACGGCAAAAGTCCACTGTTCCGTACTGGCGGAGGAAGCCATCGCGGCAGCCCTGCTCGATTACCGGAAAAAGAACGGTCTGGCGACAGAGGAGGAAGAGGGATGCAATGGTTGCTGCGGCAGCTGCGGCAGCCACGACCTGCATATGCATCATGGCCTTGATGAAGAAAACGAGGAATGAATCCGTTCCTGAAAAGGCAGACAGACAAACGGACTTCCCACGAAGGCATATTCCTGCACAGGTTCCCGCAGACATCGGTTTTGCTGTTTCATCGGCAGCATGGTTCGGGTAATGATAAACGGAGCGGTGACGATTGGAGCGGTGACGATTGGTGCGGAATTCCGCCATTGGAGGACCCTGATGCCTTTGTGGCTGCAGAAGACCCTGTATTTTCTTTTGAAGACCCTGCTGATCATCGCGGGACTCTTTCTGTGCTTCAAACTTCTCCGATATATGGCTCCCTTCATCCTCGCGTTCCTGCTATCCGCCGCACTGGAACCGGTGATTCGCTTTCTGGAAAAAAAAGTTCATCTTCCACGAAAAATTGGTGCTGTATTCTCGATTCTCATTGTGCTGGGAACAATCGGCACATTGCTTACGGGTATCGCAATGCGTCTGGTGAAGGAGATTTCCAATCTGTACGAGGCTGTTTCCACCTCGTTCGGAGACCTCACCATTTTCTTCAACCGCATGATGGACGAAGCCAATCGTTTCTACATCCAACTGCCGACGGAAGTCACGGATGCCATCGACAGCACCGTATCCGCGTTGGGCACCAGTCTGAAGGACGTGCTGGGCAGCATGGCGCAGACGACGCTGAAGATAACCGTTTCCGTTCCGGAGGCCGTCATTTTCCTGCTCGTATCCATCCTTGCCACATATTTCATGATCAGCGACCGGGTGCACATCAATGCCGCATTCGAACGATGGGTTCCGAAAACATGGCTTCGGAACACCCGCGGCATGATCTTCGACGTTTTCAAGGCGTTGTTCGGCTGGCTCAGAGCCCAGGGTATCATCATGAGCGTCACGTTCACCATTCTCATCACGGGCCTGCTGGTGGCTGGTGTCGAAAACCCGCTTGTCATCGCGCTCCTGACCGCCATCATCGATGCCCTTCCGGTGTTCGGCGCAGGGGCTGTGCTGATTCCCTGGTCAATTGCGGCTTTTATTGTCGGGAACATCCGGCTGGGCGTTTTTCTGCTGCTGCTGGATGTGGTCATTCTGGTTGTGCGTCACCTCATTGAGCCGAGAATTGTCGGCAGGCAGATAGGGATACATCCGTTGCTCACACTGTTGGGCATGTATCTCGGTCTGCAGTGGATTGGCGTTTTCGGCATGATAGCCGGTCCCATTTTCATAGTCATCCTCAGAGCAATCCTGGAGGGACTTATGAAAACCGAACGGATTGCCGGTTTCATGCGGCGCTTGTCCCGTGAAGAAGAGGCACTGGACGGCAAGGGCGACAAGTCCGGATCATCAGCAGAAGCAGGCGACAAGTCCGGATCATCAGCAGAAGCAGGCGATGAGACCGGACCAACAGCCGAAGCAGGCGATGAGACCGGACCAACAGCCGAAGCAGGCGATGCATTCGGAGCATCGACCAACATCGAAGACATGACCGATTCTTCAATCGATGAAAAAATAACAAAAAACTGAATTCATGACATCCGTGGGCCGGCAAATTTGTCATTCCTGCATGATGCCGCAAATACGACCTCTATGCCATAAGCGTTTTATTCAGCAAGATTCAGACGGAAAACAAAAGACACACTTCAATTCGTGCAGGAAAAAATGCATGTGCTTGCTTTTCATCCTGCAGATCATGTATTCTTGACATGCAGACACCAGATGGAACCCCATCTTATGTTCCGGTTGTCCGAAAAGCTTATCGACTAGTCGCCTGACATGCTGTCCGAAAAGCCGTCCGACAAACCGCCCGATAAAAGGAGAAGTCCATGGAACAGCTCATCAAGAGTATGAAGGACCAATATGCCACTTTCAGCAAGGGTCAGAAGCTGATAGCGAATTTCATCATGGAGCATTATGACCGCGCGGCCTTCATGACGGCTGCGAAACTGGGGGAAGACGTAGGCGTCAGCGAGTCCACCGTGGTCCGCTTCGCCATAGAACTCGGATACGACGGGTATCCACGCCTGCAGAAGGAATTGCGGGAAGTCATCAAAAGCAAGCTGACCTCCGCGCAGCGGCTTGAGGTATCCTCCGCGCACATTGATCCGGACAATATCCTCAAGAGCGTTCTCCATGCGGATATGAACAAGCTCCGCACCACGTTGGAGGAAGCCGATACGGTAATGTTCGAACAAGCGGTCGAAGCCATCCTGGCTGCAGAAAAAATCTATATCATCGGCGTGCGCAGTTCCGCACCATTGGCTAGTTTTCTCGGTTTTTACTTCAATCTGGTGTTCGAGAACATTCGCCTGGTTCATACCACTTCCGTCAGCGAAATGTTCGAGCAGATCGTCAATGCACGGAAAGGCGATGTCGTCATCGGCATCAGTTTCCCGCGCTATTCAAAGCGCACCACAAAGGCCATGCAGTACGCCGCAAACCAGGGAGCCACAGTCATCGCCATCACGGACAACACATCCTCACCCCTGTCGCTCTGCAGCAACTATCAATTGTTCGCACGAAGCGACATGGCCTCGTTCGTGGATTCTCTCGTCGCACCGCTCAGTCTCATCAATGCGTTGATCGTCGCCATCGGCATGAAGCGCAGAGACCGGATTCGGGCAACACTGGAAAAACTCGAGACCATCTGGGATGAATATCAGGTCTACGAAAAGGGTGAGCAGGGAGAGGGACTGATCAATGACTGAACCTGGAACCCCGTTCAGGGATGGACCGCATCCTGCATCCGACCCAGTGCGGAAAAAAGTCGCAGTCATCGGTGCGGGTGCCGCGGGATTGATGGCTGCAGGATGCGCCGCCGCAAACGGACATCTTGTCACGGTTCTGGAGAAGGGTCGCAGACCGGGCCAGAAGCTCCTCATCACAGGCAAGGGCCGCTGCAATGTCACCAACCGCTGCGATACGGATACCTTCATGGCGAATGTCCCCGGGAACGGGCGGTTTTTGTATTCCTGTTACGGCAAGTTCCCTGCGGACGCCATCATGGCCTTCTTCGAGGACCTCGGTGTCCCGTTGAAGGTGGAACGGGGAAACCGTGTCTTTCCCGAATCAGATCGCGCCTCTGACATCGTCGGTGCGCTGGTGCGACATGCGGAATCATCCGGTGCCGTCATACACTGCAACCGGGCCGTGAAGGGTGTGGAATCGGAAGATGGCAGGGTGGCGGGCATCCGGTACCGGGATGACCGGTTCGAGGCATTCGACGACGTCATCGTCGCGACCGGAGGCATATCCTACCCGGCCACCGGCTCGACAGGCGACGGGTATCTTTTCGCCGCTGCAACAGGGCACACGGTCCAGCCCCCGAAGCCCTCTCTCGTTCCACTTGAAACAGTGGAGGAGTGGGTTGAGGAAGCGTCAGGTCTGACACTCAAGAACATTTCGGTAAGGTTTGAGGATTCGAAGGGCAAGACTGCCTATACGGAATTCGGTGACCTCCTGATCGCGCATTTCGGCGTTTCCGGGCCTGTCATCCTCTCTGCCAGCAGACACCTGCACAAGGACAATTTCAAGGGTTACAAGCTTCATGTCGATCTGAAGCCGGCACTCGACGCCGAAACGCTCGATCGCCGAGTTCAGCGGGATTTCAACGAGTTTCCGAACCGTGCTTATCGAAACATCCTGACCGGTCTCCTTCCCGCAGGCCTCATCCCCGTGCTTGTGAAGGAAACCGGCATTCCGGGCGACAAGCCGGTGCATCAGATTACGAAGGCCGAACGTGCGTTGCTGGTATCCGGACTGAAGGATCTGGTCCTCACCATCAAAGGCGCACGACCGGTTGAAGAGGCCATTGTCACGGCCGGCGGCGTGTCCGTGAAGGACGTGAATCCCGCCACCATGGAATCGAAGAAAGTCGCGGGATTGTATTTCGCCGGCGAAGTGCTCGATGTGGATGCCTATACGGGTGGATACAACCTTACCATTGCTTTTGTGACGGGTCGTTGCGCCGGAATGTCCGTCGGATGATTCCGGCGTGAAATCGAAACGGTCGGAAAACTGAACGACAGGAACGTATCCGGCAGGAAACCGCACGACGAAAACAGAACCGGCCGGGAGAACGGCCAGGGAAGGTACAGCATGCAGAAGGAAAACGGAACCAGGGATGAACGGGTCATCGGCAGCAAGGATGTGGTGAAGGCTGCCATCCGCATATCCATCACAGCGGACAGGCTGGAGGAAAAACAGCTCCAGAAAGAGCTCATGGACATGGGTATCCACACGGCGGCGGTCGACTATGGCGGGGAATTCATCAGCTCTGTCATGAAAATCGTCGAACGAGCCGTCGTATCTGCAAAACGCGAAGGCGTCATCCGGGAACAGCATGCGGAGGAAGGCGCTGTGGCCGGTGCTGCACGCGAAGCGCTGTCCCAGGTCATGCCCAAGGCTCTCGGACTGAATGTGGGCGGCAAGATCGGTGTGGCCCGCTGCGGAGAGCATGTATCCGTAGCCGTGTTTTTCGGCATCGGACTGCTGCATCTGAATGAAGTGGCCATCGGTACCGGACACCGGGTCGTCTGAGTCATTGAAGGAGAAGACAAGCATGAAGAACATCCAGATCGCCATGGACGGTCCTTCCGGTGCGGGCAAGAGCACCATTGCCAAACGTGCGGCCAGGTCTCTCGGCATTCTGTATCTCGATACGGGGGCCATGTACCGGGCTGTCGCCTTGAAAGGCATCCGGTGCGGGATTGACCTGTGTGACGAGAAGTCCGTCGGCGGCATGATGGCCGAAACCGTCATCGATGTCGTATATCGGGAGGGAAATCAGCGTGTGCTTCTTGACGGGGAAGACATCACCGATGCCATCCGGACGAATGAAGTTTCCATGGGTGCCTCGCGCGTGTCCGCCCATCCTGCGGTGCGCGAACGCATGGTAGCCACCCAGCAGGGAATTGCCCGAAGAAACAGCGTCATCATGGATGGACGCGACATCGGCACGAAAGTGCTGCCGGACGCGGATTTGAAGATTTTTCTGACGGCCACCGCGGAAGACCGCGCGATGCGCCGGTATCTGGAGCTTCAGGAAAAGGGCATGGCGGACAAGTCGTACGAGGCGCTGCTGGACGAAATCCGGGAACGGGATCGCAATGACAGCAGCAGGACCCATTCTCCGCTTGTGCGGGCCGAGGACGCCATTCTTCTCGATACGACGGGTTTCAGTCTGGAACAGGCCATGGATGCTGTCATGAAAATCATCAAGAACGCAAGGATGGATTGAAATGTTTTATTATCTCGCGCGGGGCCTGGCGGCCCTCTATATGATTCTGTTCCACCGGATCAGCCTCGAGGGCATGGAGAACATCCCGAAAACCGGCCCGGTGCTGGTGTTTGCCAATCATCCCTCGGCATTCGACATGGTGCTGATCGGCGCACGCATGAAGCGTAAAATTCATTTCATGGCAAAAGCGGAGCTGTTCGCGAATCCTTTCATTGCCATGATTATCCGGGGTGTTGGCGCTTTTCCCGTCCATCGCGGCAGGGGGGATGCAGGGTCCGTCAAAAACGCGCTGGCCTTGCTGGAACAGGGTGAGATAGTCGGCATCTTCCCGGAAGGAACCCGTACTAGAAAACGGAACCTCGAGCGCAAGAAGGGTGGCGCCGCGCTGATTGCCTATCACGCGGATGTGCCCATCGTGCCGGTCGCCGTGGATGGTCACTATCATATCTTCTGCAGGATGCGCATCATTTTCGGGAAGCCTTTCCTTCTGCCGAAGCCAGAAGGAGCGAAGGCGGACAAGGAAGATTTGTATCTGGGCACGTCCATCATTCTGGATCGAATCTACGAACTCATCGGCCAATGAGGTGGAAATGGAAATCAAGGTAGGCAAATATGCTGGTTTCTGCTTCGGCGTGGACCGCGCGCTTCGCATGGCTCTGGACACGCCGGCCGGCAAGGGTCAGGTTTACACCTACGGAGAAATCATTCACAACAGACAGGCTGTCGAGGCGCTGCAGCGGAAGGGCATTCGGGAGATCGGCGATTTGACGGGGCTTGATCGGGAGGATTGCGTCATCCTTCGTGCACATGGTGTCGGTCCTGACATCCATGATGCGCTTTCGGCATCCGGTGTCCGGATTCAGGATGCAACCTGCCCGTATGTCGCGAAAATACATGATCTTGTCCAGAAGCGCGCGCGGGCCGGAGACTTCATTCTTATCGTCGGTGACCCATCGCATCCCGAGGTCGAGGGAATCCTCGGGTGGAGCGGAAAAAATGCCGCTGTGCTGGAAACAGCACAGGAAGCGGATTTCGTTGATATTCCAGCCAAGATGCCCATCAGCACGGTGGCACAGACCACCTTCGTACCGGAGCGGTATTC
>JAIFNI010000252.1 GCA_020047785.1 Clostridia bacterium | reverse complement strand
TGTCCATACTGCAGACGCAGGCGGAGCGTGTCGGAATCAATGGCCTGCCGCCCGCATGTCTGCTCCGGGAAAGAGATCTCGTGTTTGAACCTTGCGTTCCAAACCCCGGAAAGATTCTGTGCATCGGGCTGAACTACCGGAAACATGCCCAGGAAACAGGAGCCGAGATTCCGGAGACACCCGTGGTCTTCGGGAAGTTCAACAATGCGCTGGCCGCCCATGATCAGGACATTGTGCTCCCGGCTGCCAGCCGGATGGTGGATTATGAAGCGGAACTGGCCATCGTCATGGGACAGCGCACCCGGAATGTTTCACGGGAAGAGGCATTGTCCGGGGTTTTCGGTTACTGCTGCGCCAATGATCTTTCGGCAAGGGACCTGCAGAAAAGAACCAGCCAGTGGCTGCTGGGCAAGACCTGTGAGGGGTTCGCGCCGCTGGGCCCATACCTTGTGACGGCCGACGAAGTGCCGGATCCGAATGCGCTTGCCATCGGCAGCAGAGTCAACGGGGAAGTACGTCAGAATTCCAGCACACGCGACATGATATTTGCCTGTGATGAAATCATCTCCTACCTTTCACGGCACATGACCCTGGAACCGGGAGATGTCATTCTGACGGGTACGCCCGAAGGGGTCGTGTTCGGCATGCCGGAGGCGGACCGCGTGTACCTGACCCATGGTGATGTGGTGACGGTGGAGGTGGAGGGACTCGGTGTGCTTCGGAACAGGATGGTGGAAGACCGCTGAAGGGCAATCCGTCTGGTATCTGCCAGCTTCTCCTTTGCTCAATGTGGGTAGACCCCTGATGCTTCGCGGCGAATCACCAGCAATTCCCTTTAAATGCGTCTGAGTCTGATGGTTTATGTCATTTATACGACGCATTTACAGGGTAGCCAGGGAGAAAGGAATGAAGACGCACGCTGCGTATCACAGGTCGGCAATCGGAACATTTCCCTGAAGCCAGTTCAGTTCGCTGTCGAGCATGAAGCGTTTGGACCAGTTTCCATTCTCGGGAGCCCATTTTCTGAATCCCATGACGCAGTCATGCAACGAATCCAGTGATGCCATCGTACGTTCGTCCAGAACACGATGGATGACGGACATCAGCCCTGCAGGCTTTTTTTCAGCGCCTTCCAGCACGCGGAGGAACCACTTGTGATACGGATACAGCATTTCGTTCTCCGCCAAAATCATGCGCCCGGCAAACAGAACGTAATTGGATAGGCTGCAATCCATCAGGTAGCGGTTGTTCCGCTTGAGTCCTTCGTGATGGTACCATTTCCATGCCTCGCACTGGGCATGAAACTTGAGGATATTGTCATCCTTTCGTTCGATCGGATACCGCGATGCGGCAGAAACCAGCTCTTGCAGGCCATCGACGGCGGAATGCGTGACAAAGGAGTCCAGGAACGCAAATTTCGCGGGTTCACTGCCGGATTCCCCAACCTTGCGGATATACGCGGCTGAGGTGTACTTTCCATCAACATACCCATCCGGCCATGGAGTAGCCTCGGTTTCGTAGTAACCGATTTCACCGGATTGGATTGCGCGTTCATAATCCGCGTCAGACAGAACGATCATCAGATCGATGTCCGATGACTCTGTGGCGAAGCCGTGTGCGACGGAACCGCCAACGATGACGCCTTGTACCTCTTTTCTGTTCCTGAGCTTTTCTGTGATTTTTTCTATAGCTTCCCGATGGTGCTGATACATCGTCCTTATTCTCCAATTCTCCTTTTTTGCGGTTGCATGGATTGATATGTGTTCGCTTGGAATTGCACCACTGATTCTATACCGAATCAGGAAGGTGCACCATCAGATGATTTTCATCTGCTATGACAATATTCATGTATAAGAGATTCATGTTTCGCACTCTCAAGAATCAACCGAAACAGTGTCTCCCGGGCAGAACCGTTTTTGGACCATTCCCGGTCATCATAATGATCAAAATCAGTCAGGATATCACCGCTATACAGAAGCTGACCGAATTTTGCTCCTCGAAAGCGAGCCACGGCAGCCATTGTGGCACATTCCATCTCAACGACCCGGCATCCTTCCTCCTTGCGATAGGTCACCATATCCGGCGTTTCCCGATAAAAGGCATCGGTCGTCCATGTCCGACAACTCACGTATGGAACGTGATGTGCGTCTAGGGTTTCCTTCAGAATGGCGAGGATATCCTCATCCAGATCAATGTGACGGGCCGGAGGCAGATAGTGGTAGGAGGCGCCTTCATCACGCAGGGCGGATGTCGGAAGAATGACGTCTCCAGCCGGAATGGCGTCCAATACGCCACATCCGCCACAGGCAAGGATAGTTCGGACACCGTGCCCGAGTAGAAAATCCGTCATCATGGCAATGGAGCCGGAGCCGACCACCGCCTGAATGAGTGCGATATCCCGTCCTCCATAGGTTGTACCATAGACAGGAAAGCGCCTCATTTCCGAATCATAGCTGTTCAAAACAGGGCACTGATGACGTTCGACATAGGCTTCAAGCACTTCTCCGAAGAATGTGAGGACAGCCACCGGGGGCAGTGGCGGGCGGCCATGACGATTCGGACGGATAATGCCGTCCGGAGCGGTATCATGTTCAAGAATCGGGTACGCATGTTTCACGATGGGCATGTTGTTCCGTCTCCTTTGATGATGGATAGACTGTATGGTGCGATTCCCGGCCTTATCATATCATAGCGGACAGGCGTCCGAAAAATGCTGTCGCGCCCAGCTGCATTCAAGAGAAGCGAGTATTTATGAACGATTGCTATTGGGAAAACGTGTACTTGCGAATGCGGGAACACGAAATAGTGTGTGAGTGTGCTTGCGAATGCGAGAACACGAAATATTGTGTGAAAATGAAAGCATAAACTCGGATAAATGTGTGAAAAATGATGTGCTTATTCGAAAAAACGTACGAAATTTGAAATGAATATTAAAGGCCGAAGTCTTATTCTGTAGGCATGGTCAATCTGCCGGACATTTTCCCACTCACCATGGACGAGTTTCTGGAAGCATATAGCATAGGAGGAGAAACCCATGAACGGTGGCATCACCCTGCCACCGAGTCTGCATCCGCTATTCCTTCACACTTCCTGACAAGATACCCGCCACGAAATACTTCTGCATGGACAGGAACACCACAAGAATCGCCAGGCTGGATACCATTGTCGCCGCCATCAGCTGGTTCCAGAAGATCTCCCCTTCATTGCGGAAACGAGTCAGGGCAAGCTGCACGGTGGTCAGGGTGTCCGCGCCTGCATTGGTCATCACAAGCGGCCAGGTGTACTCGTTCCAGGCAGCCGTGAACTTCAGCACAGCCAGCGCGCCAAGAATCGGGGCGGACAGGGGCAGGTAGATGGACAGGAAAGTTCGGAATCTGCCGCACCCGTCCATCTTCGCCGCTTCATCGAGTTCCTTCGGGAACATGAGGTAGAATTGCCTGCACATGAAAACCCCAAAGGAGCCTGCGATGTAGGGAAGAATCAGACCGGCGTATGTGTCGACCAGTCCCGTGCCGCCCGCACCGAAAAGGTTGTTGCCGCCTGCGAGTGGGAATTGCTTCATCTGGATGAAAAGCGGTACCAGCGTCACCTGCGGCGGAATCATCATGCCCGCCAGAATCAGCACGAACAGCGGGCGCTTCAACGGGAACGCGATCCGCGCGAAAGCATACCCGGTCATGGCATTGATGAACAGACTGAGTACCGTGGACATCCCCGCGACATAGGCGCTGTTGAACAGGTATCGGGTCCAGTTTCCGTTCGACATGGCATCCGGGTAGTTGGAAAACCGGACGGGGTTCGGAAGCAGTGCCAGGGATGGGGAATAAATCTGTTCCATGCTCTGGAGAGACACGGACAGCATGATGAGGAAGGGGATTCCGGCGGCCAGAAGAAAAAACATCAGGAGGAAGAAGCCCGCGACACGGCCTGTCATTCGTCCTCTCCTGTGTTCCGTCGTCCGTCCATTCATTTGCCGGATGGGCCGGTCCGACCTTACTCTCGCCAGCCAACCTGGCATGCAGTTCTTCATTCGGCTAATCATCCGTTCCCCCTGTCCTCTTCCAGCTGCCCGCCGAATTTCAGATTCAGCAGGGTGACCACGAAGACCATGAGAAACAGAACGACGGACATTGCGGAGGCATAGCCCATCTTGAACTCGGAAAAGGCGCGCATGTAGATCTGGTGCGTGATGGTGGTCGTCGCGTCCAGCGGGCCGCCGTTCGTCATGATCCGGACCTGCTCGAATGTCTTGAAGCACTCGATGGACAGCGTGGCCAGCAGAAAGAAACTGACCGGACGGATGGCCGGCAGTGTGACATGCCAGGTGGCGCCAAGGAATCCGGCGCCGTCGACGACCGCCGCATCGTACTGACTTTGGGGAACCCCCTGCAGGGCGGCCAGATACAGAATCATGACATAGCCGATCATTTTCCAGACGTTCACGACAATCAGGCAGGGAAGGGCAAGCTTTTCATCGAAAAGCCAGTCGCTGCCTGAAAACCCGGCCATCCAAAGGACCTTGTTGAAAAGACCGGAGCCCGGGTCGAACAGGTACAGCCAAATCATCGACACGGAGACCATGGAAGCTACGTACGGGTACATGAGAACGGCACGCGCGGCATACATGGCCTTCTTCGGCCGATTGACGCTCAGAGCGGCCGCAAAGCCAAGCACCATCAGCGGGACAATCGAAAACAGGGCAAAGGTGAATGTGTTCAGGACGGAACGCAGAAAGCTGCGGTCCCGCAGAAGTTTTTCATAATTGCGGAAGCCGATGAATTCCTTCACGCCAAGGCTGTCATTCGTGAAGCTGTTCAGGAAGTTGCGCAGAAGCGGAGAGAGAACAAACAGGAAGAAAAACACAAAGAAAGGCAGTATCAGCAGGTAGGCCGATACCGCGTCTCCGGTCAGAAACGGAATCCGTTTCTTTACATCGATGTTTGTCTGTATTCCGTGTCGAAAGGTGCCCATGAAACCTGCTTCCCCAATGTATGCGCGCAAGACGGAGCCTGCAAGCCGGTCGGTTGAGCCGTCATGACGGCCAACTACTCAATTTCATCAAGCAGCGCCTGCTGCGCATTCTTCAACGCATCCTCCGGCGTAGTTTTCCCATACAGGACTTCCTGCACCATCGTGTTGCGGATTTTCTGGAAGGAGGCAGCCCACGTGGTGCGGGGCATGCCGGTGCCGTTGGCCACACAGGCGGCACGGACCGCATTCATGGGATTCAGGGCCGTGAAGGCTTCGACCTGGGACTGGCGGGTCACGGGGATGTTGAGATCGGTGGCCCGTTTCATGACTTCCTCATTGGTCAGGGCGAACGCGATGAACTGGAAGGCTGCATCGGGATTCTTGCAGTCACCGCCGACAAAGAGCATGTTGCAGCCGGCGAAGGTTTCCTGTGCCTTGCCCTCGTTGGACGGCGGCAGCGCGATGCCGATTTTGTCCTTGTATTCCTCATTCTTCAGCATGCCGGTCAGCGCCACGTTGTTGATGAGGGTCATGGCCGCGCTGCCGTTGACGAAGGGATTCACCTCCGTGTTGCTGAAAGGGATGCTGACCTCGTTGAGAAAAGAGGACAGGAATCGGAAAGCTTCCGCCTTTTCCGGTGTGTCAATCGTCGGTTTGCCGTCCGCGTCATAGTAGCGGCCGCCATTGCCGAAAACAAAGCAGTCGAATTCCACGAAATTGCCGGCGGATTTCGGGAAGGAGAATCCGGAGGTGACGATGCGGTCACCTTCCTTGACGGTCAGCTTTTCCGCATATTCTTTCAGTTCCGCCCATGTTTTCGGCGGGCTCTCCGGGTCCAGACCAGCGGCGGCAAACAAATCCTTCCTGTAAGCGAATACAAAAGGCGTGGTGGAGTAGGCCAATCCATACACTTCCTTGTTGTAGGTGCCGTTTGCCAGTACACTGGGCATGATGTCATCCTTGCCTTCCCAGGTACTGAAGTATTTCGTGATCGGCTGATAATTCTTAGCCACCGCGCGTGCTGCCACGGACATGATGCCATGGCCGATGAGGTCAGGTCCCATTCCGGCGCTGAACATCGAATTCAGTTTGGTTTCCATCGGTTCGCCGATCGCGGCGTCATCATACTGGATCCTGATGCCGGGTGTCTTCGCCTCGAAACGGGTAATCAAACCTTTCCAGTATTCGGCCTCCGCAGCGTCATTGCCGATGCGCACGAACTTCAGCGTAATGTCCTGTGCCGGAGATTTCTGGGCGCATCCAACCGGAAGAAAGGCAAGGATCAGGATAAGAAAAATGGTCAGAATTCTTTTCATGTTGTCTCCTCTTTCTCTGTTTTCTCTGATGATTTTTACGGTATTTTCAGTTTTTTTTCTGATTCTTCAACTTTCTTTCCGCGTTCTGTCTGTTGTTGTTTTCTTATATCCAGCCACTTTTCTCATGGTCAGTCCTTCTTTCCTTCAAGCAATTGTCCGTCCAGCCAGCCCGAACAAACAAACGGGTCTTCCCGCCGTCGCAGCTCGGCATGCAGCTTTTTCCGCAATTCTTCCACAACCTCCATCAAATCCGGCTGATGAATCAGGTTCCTTATCTGCCCGGGATCGGCTGCAGAATCGTACAGTTCATCCATATCCGTCATGTTCCAGACATACAGCCAGTCTTTCGTCCGGATGCTTCGCTGGGAGTACAGCCCGAACTGCTGGCCGCTTGCGGCAGATACGGCAAAGTCCCGTCCGGGCTTGCTTTCTCCGGTCAACATGGGTGTCAGAGGGATTCCATGCCCGGCCGATACCTTCACCCCGCATAGTTCGCCGAGGGTTGCGCCGAGGTCCAGACAGTTGCTGGCGAACTCCTTCGCCCGATGTCCCGCATGTGCCAGACGCGGGTACCGAATGAGCAAGGGAACCCGGGTCACATCGTCGTACAGGACGTAATGCTTGTCCAGCATGCCGTGCCCGCCGCAAAGGTCGCCATGGTCCGCCGTGTACACCACTATGGTGTCTTCCGTCAGATTCAGGCTGTCCAGCTGCGCAAGGAGGACCCCGACCGCGTCATCGATCTGGCTGACCATGCCCTGGTACATGGCCAGCGTATGCTTCCACTCACCCCAGGTCCGGCCTTCCAAACCCCAGCTGCGTATCTGCTGGCGCTGGATGTACGGTTTTCCTTCCAACGGATCGCCCATGCTGTCCCATGGTTCGACAGTGTCCGGGTCATACAGGCTGGCAAAAGGTTCGGAAGGGCGACAGGGCAGATGGGGATCGGTGAAATCCACACGGATATACCAAGGTGTTTCCTGTTTCGCATATTCCACCATCAGGCTGCACGCCTGCGAGGCGGCCCAGTGGGTCTTGCTGTCCTCGAGGGCGATGGGGGTCGGTTCCCCGAACCACCCGTTCCTGTATGACAGCGTCGGATACTTCACGGCAATGCCGGCGTTGTACACCTCATAGCCGATATGCGTGGAGAAGCCAAAGTCGTACGGAGAGAAGCTGATGGATGAATTCCATTTTCCAACCAGTGCACAGGAATAACCCGACCGTGCCAGCGCGGCTGTGTGGAAACCCGGGTCGGGCGACAGGGTAGGCATTGGGATGAAATCGGGATTCCATAGCGCGCCGAAACTTTCCGGTGCCCGTCCACCCAAAAGCGCCTGGCGGGCAGGTGCGCACACCGGGCAGGGCGTGAAGGCGTTTTCGAAAAACACGCCTTCACGCGCCAGTCTGTCGATATGCGGGGTAAGGATCGGGAACCTGCCGGCACAACCCAGTGCGTCATGGCGGTGCTGATCGGCGACGATGAGCAGGATGTTCGGCTTCATGCAGGCCTCCCGAGGTGCGTGTCGAAGGGATCTGTTGCAGGTTTGAAACGGATGAATCAGATAGGTTTGAAGATGTCGCCGTGCAGGTTGGGCAGCGGTTCCGGACGGACTACTGTGCCACCCTCCTCAAAGGATTTGATGGCGGCAAAGGTGTATTCCAGTGTGGCAAGCGCATCACGGCCGGAGGCGCGAAGCGATTCAAGGGGCACCTTGTTCGTCACATCTTCCAGATAGGCATGGAGCCTGGCCGGGAAGGTGGCTCCGAAATCGGTGATGCCCGTGTCGAGGATTTCGTTGGGTTCCGGCGAAGCCATGGCGCTCTTCGGCTGGGAGGCATCCCAGAACTGAAGCTTCTCCACGCAGTTCTCGATGACGAAGGTGCCTTTCGTGCCGGCCATTTCGAAGCTCCACCAGCCACCGAGGCCGAACATCGCATCCCCGCGCTGGGAGAGCAGATATCCGGTGCTTCCGTTTTCAAAACGCACGTGGACGCTGTTGATGGAGTACATCAGATCGTCGGCTGTCTTGCGCACGCCGGGTTTGCTGAGGTAAGCCTGTATATGGGTGATGTCGCCGCCGAAGTGACGCATCACGGAAAACGGATGCGCGAGGAACGCCTTCAGATGTGAATAAGGACGCTGCCAGCGGGCGGATCCGCGGCCGCCGTAGCCGGACTCTCCGCCATTGAAGCCCATCTTGTGGACAATATAAACCGGTTCTCCGATTTTTCCCTCGTCTATCAGCTGATCGGCGCGTTCAGCCGGTTTTGTGAAAAAATGATTGAGGTTGCAGCCCAGATACACGCCTTTTTCTGCAGCAAACCGGACCATTTCGCGCGCTTCCCGCACATCGTTCGAGATGGGTTTTTCCACCAGCACGTTTTTCCCGGCCGCGATGGCTTCCATGGCCGGTACATAGTGCCAGCTGCCGTTTTCATAGCCGGAAGTTGTGATGTCCACGATATCCAGGTCGGGCATTGCTTCCAGCATTTCCTTCAGGGAATAGAAGGCCGGCACGCCGTATTTTTCAGCCGCCGCATCCGCCCGGTCCCGCTTGACATCACAGACCGCAGCCAAATTGGCCAGTTCGTCCTGTTTATAGACATCCGCATGGGTATTTCCGATTCCGCCCATTCCGACCAATCCGATTTTCAATGACATTACAGTGTCCCCCTTTATGATTCTCTCGATTTTCATGGTGCGGTTCAAATTGTTTTTCTGAATCCTGTCGGCGATACGCCAGTCACTTGTCTGAACTGACGCGAGAAAAGAGACAGGTCGGAAAAGCCCATCGCTTCGGAGACCGCGGCCACGGAAGTGCCTTCATTTCTCAGCAGTTCCGCTGCTTTGGCCATTCGGAAACTCCTCGCATATTCCGCCGGGGTGGATCCCAACAGGCTCTTGAACTGCTTTGACAGATATCCCGCTGACAATCCAGTTGCTCGGGCCACATCCTCCAACAGTACCTCATGCTGATAGTTCGATTCAATGTAGGCAACGGCCTCGAAGACATGCTTGAAATTGGATTTTGCCCCTTCTGCAGACAACCTGGCGTTTCCGTACAGACGGGCATAGGCCACCAGAAGCCCGTACAGAAGAGACTTGATCTTCAGCTCCCAGCCGACACCCCGATTTAGCCGCTCCCAGATCATTTTTTCCAGATACAGCAGCAGCTCCTGTGTTTCGGCAAGCCCGGCGTGGACTTGCTGGAAATCCGTCCTCCCCTTCAGCAGCCAGGACAAACCCTGCATTTCCCTGATATCCTGTTCGTGTCCCTTCAAGGAATCAATAATGAACAGGCAATTGTAGAGCGACGTGTTGTTGGTGCTGATATAGGAGTGTACTTCACCGGGCAGGATGATGAATACGTCTCCGGTCGTCAGGATCTGTGTATTACCCTCATGGCTGTGCAGTGCGACGCCTCGCTCGATGAACACCAGCTCGAAGAATTCATGATTGTGCAGACTGACATTGCCATGATGTTTGTCACTTGTGACGAACACGGGCGGCATGCCGGGCTCGAAGTATTCGTTGGTGAGAATGCGGTTATAGTTCACGGGTGGCTCCTTATGGGAAAGGTGAGGTGATTGTTCACGGGCAGCTCATTTTGTGATTTCCGCTACCTTCACCGGCTGACCGCCTCGCCGGATGGATTCGATGGCGGCATGGATCACCCGGCTGGCCTCCAGCCCGGCCTGTCCGCTTCCATCAATGTCCTCCGGCCGAACCCCGGCCGCAACCTCGCGGGCAAATGAGGCGATCCGATCGGCGAAGGTGTCATAAAACTGTCCGAATCCACCAAATACTGGATTGGTGTACTGCTGCTTGATCCATGAATCAGCCGGATACAGCGTGGCTTCCCGCCACATGTCCTCTACGACCATCCGTCCGTTGACGCCGGCCACGTCGATGCGCTCCATGGGGTGTCCCCGCTTGATGTCGTAGGAACTCGTCAGGTGTCCGACCGCTCCACAGGCAAACCGGAGATTCGTGGACTGGGTGGAATAGATGGACCGTCCGCTGGCCTTCATCGCGAAACACTGCACTTCTTCGATTTCACCGCCATAATACCGGAGAATATCCACACTGTGTGGATTCAGGGCCTTCAGATGGTAGAACTCCGTTTCGAACTGCTCGAACCGGCCAATCCACAGGTTCATGTTCAGAAAGAGCAGCTCCCCGATGAGCCCCTGATCCTGCCATGCCTTGGCGGCACGGGCGGCGGGGGTGAAGCGGTGGTTCAGGTCCACAGCCAGACAGCGATTGAGCCGTCTGGCTGTGTCCACCATTTCCTGCGCCTTCTCCAGATCGTTGCAGATCGGTTTTTCGCACAGGACATGGCATCCCGCATGGAGTGCCTGAAGGGTGGGTTCGTAATGATCGCTCGAATATTCGAATCCGCCTGTGGCGACACTGACGAGATCGGGCTTCATTTCATCCAGCATTTGCTGCGCATTTTCAAAACACGGAACGCCGTACTTGGCTCCGCCCGCCTGGGCGCGTTCTGTCCGCCGATCGCACACGGCAACCAGTTCAACGCCGGGAAGTGCCTGATAGACCGCCGCGTGGGTGTTCCCGATGGGACCCATGCCAATGACGCATACTCTCAGCATCCGGCTCACGCCTCCTGTTCGGGGGATTCTTTTTCCGGCTGTTCGGAGGCTGATTCATCCGGCTGAACGGATGCCAATTCATTCAGCTGTTCGGAGGCCGCTCCATCCGGCTGTTCTTCCTTCACATTGCGCTTCAAACCCTCGGCCTGCAGACGGCGGGCCGTTTCCGGGTCCCCGATGTGCATTGAATTGTACGCTTGATCGGAGGACGTGAAGGGACCGCATCCCAACCCATGCCAGTTCAGGTTGGTATACATCGGGTTGTCACGTCCGCAGGCGGCTTCACGCTTTGCGACGTGTTCGAGCATTCTGGTCTTCAACGTTGCCACCACATCCGGGCGTTCCTCCGCCAGATTGTGCAGTTCCTCCGGATCCTCCAGCAGATTGTAGAGCTCGGTTTCCGGCTTGTAGTGGAAATCCGGTTCCAGCGCGACAAAGAGTTTCCATTCCGGTGTGCGCCAGCCATGCTTGCGCTGCCAGGTGCATTCTGTGATGTAGAACTCGTTTTCAGTGGGGATTTCTTCGCCGCGAACCAGTTTCATCAGGTTGCGGCCATCAAAGGAGACATCCGTCTCCAGGCCCATCACATCCAGCAGGGTCGGTACAAGATCCTTGTGCTGGCAGATTTCCGCAATGCGCTTTCCTTCCGTCTTCCCCTTGAACCGGATGGCGAACGGTACGGTGAGCGTGCATTCATAAAGACCGTGATGGTCATACCAGCATTCGTGGTCGTGGAGGGTTTCGCCATGGTCGCTGGTGAAGACCACGACCGTCTCTTCCGTGATGCCCAGATCATCCAGCTTCTGCAGCAGAATCTGCACGCATGCGTCCATGTACGCGATCTCCGCATCGTACTGGGCGACGATGTATTCCTTGTCCGTGCATCCCGGCGGGAACCAGGCATAGAAGTAGTCGCAGAAGGGCTTGAAGCTGTAGACCGGGTCCAGGGATTTGTTTTCCGAATCGAACGCGTCGCCCTGATGGAACATGCTGGCGAAAGGTTCTGGCGCAAGGTAAGGAGAATGAGGATCCATGTGGCGGAGGAACAGGAAGAACGGTTTTTCTCCGGCGGCCAGTCGTTCCAACTCCGGAATGGTGACGGCGTTGAGGTTTTCCGCCTTGGGGGAGCGGCCTTTTTCCCAGCTGCCCCATCCTTCGAATTCGAGATACTTGTCGAATCCCTGAGAGGCTGCATTTCCTGTGAATCCGACACACGTGGTGTCGTATCCCTGTTCCCGCAGCAGTTCCGCCAGCGTCTTCACCCCTGGGGCGATTCCGCCTTCATGGCGCAGCGCAACCACGTTGGTGCTGAAGCAATCCATTCCTGTGAGCATGGAGGAATAGCCGGGTGTGGTGGGAATGCTCGGGCTGAAGAAATGGTCGAACACGATGCCGCCATCCGCCAGGTACTTGTCCATGTGGGGGGTTGTCAGGCGGTTGTACCCGTACAGGCTCATATGGTCGCTGCGCAGGCTTTCCAGACCGAAGAACAGAAGGTTCGGCTTTTTCATGGTACTCCTCTTTCCCCTTGCAGATTGATTTTCACTGATTTTCATGTGGTGCTTGTCCTGCGGTGCTTGTCATGCGGTGATTTTCATGTGGTGCTTGTCATGTGGTTCTTGTCATCTTGCGCCCAGCTTCTTCAGACACGCATTCATGTAGCCGTAGCTCTCAGCGGCTATGGTGATGGCCTGCATCATGTTTTGTTCCGGCCCGATGACTTCCAGGCAGACCGGGCCGTCATAGGACCCTTCCGTCATGGCTTTGCAGTAGCCGAACAGATCGATGTCTCCGCGTCCGCAAGCCTGAAACGCCGGTTCACCAGGGGAAGGGCCGGGTCCCCGACAGTCCCTGATATGAATGTGCCGGGTGCGGGAGAGAACAGCTGGAAGTGCTACAGCCGGGTTTTCGCCGGCGCGGAAGATGTGGCTGGGGTCCATGTCGATGCCGAATCCGGCCGAGGGAATCGCCGCCATGGCCCGAAGGGTGGTTTCGGTATTGTGAATGGCGGCACCCACATGCGCCTTGCAGCAGAGGGTGACGCCATGAGATGCGGCCATGTCGGACAGCGCCATGAGCGTTTCGATGCTTTGCAGCAAGGTTGCCTCATCGCCGGCCTTTCCACCGGGGCCCACATTCAGGATGGGAATACCGATTTCGGCAGCCGCTTCGCATGCCCATTTGAGCCGCTCCGCATCCAGGGACGCCACTTCGGCGGCCAGCATCTTCAGGCCGGTTTCTTCCAGCGCATCCAGGATACCCTGCTTCTGCGCCTTGTAGTTCACCGGGTCCAGATGCTCGCACATGCCTTGGATGGCCGAGATTTCGAGTCCGTCATATCCGGCCAGCTTGATGGCCCTGGCCGCCTCTAAAAATGGGAACGCCTTGAAGAGTACCGTGTTGACACCCAGACTGATCATGAGGGCAACCTCCCTTTTCTGATTCCTGGTCTGACAGAGCTGTTTCAGGATTTGCTTGTTGGCGGGCAATTTCTGGAACGGCTGATCGACAAGCGCTTGGTATGGCCTGATTATATCGGTGACACCCGTCTCATGCAATTGTGTTTGGGCGATTAGGCAAATTCCTGTGTGTAAAATGCAAAACTCAGGGATTGTTATGCAAAAATGCAGGCAACCCGAGAAAAAGTCCGAAGTTTTGTTGAATCCGCTGAAGACAAATCTGGAAAAGCCGGATCAACCGACTTGGTTTGTCGGTTGATCCGGCTTGGTTTGTTGGTAGGTCCGCCTTTGTTTGTCGGTTGATCCGGCCTGGTTTGTAGAATGGTCCGGCCTGATTGTTTCAACGAAACCAGACATCAAATGGTCTATCGGTGGCATGCATCGATGCATTCCTGCACGACCAGGCTCCATGTGATGAGGTTCTGAGGGCGGTAGGAGACCGTGCTGATGTCCTTGAGTACGAATTCGACGGCACAGCCGTGTTCCCGGCAAGCGGTGAGGATGTTCGTGATTTCTTTCCTGATGACGGTCGGATCGGCGACATCCGCCACAAGCGCGGGATTTGGCTTGCAGGAAAAGACATAATCGCGCCCGATCTGTTCCGCGCAGCGATATGGATTTGCCCAGGGACTGACGCCGATCTTGCGCAGATTCGGGATGGAACGAAGCACGTCGATTTTGTTGTCGAGTGGCTCGCAGCATCCGTAATACACAAGTCCACATTTTGCCATCAGCGGTCGCATGTACTGAAGTTCGAATTCTTCGTGCATGGCTGGGGACACGGTGGAGAACATCTGCGCCGTTCCACGGAACCAGGTGTCCTTCAGTTGAATGTTTGCACCTTTCCAATCGGAAGCCGGAAGGTCGGATACGTACGGGGGCGTGCAATGGAGACTGGAGATGTCCTGATCGAGCAGACCTTCCTGTTCAAGCTGCTCCATGGAGGCAAGGCCGATGGCTGCAAATTTCTCCATGGTTCGGTGTATGAATTCCGGCCGTTCGACCAGATCGATGAGAGCAGGTTCCACACCGCGCAGCATGGAGATTGTGTCCCATGGAGCGAAACCGAAATTCCAGCCGTGCAGTTTCACCGGCAGAATCTCCTGCAGCGCATCCTGCGCCATCTCCATGTTTCGTGCATCCTGTTCCCTGTCCGCGCGAATGACGGGCAGGCGGAGCCGATCAAGATCGGCATCGGTTGCAAGCTGATCCTGATAATGGTGTGAAACGATATGATTCCTGCTGTCATTCGACAGCACCTGTTCATGAACCTCCACCCCGATGCCCGAGTTGGTGCAGGACTTCCCTATTCGGTAGAAAGGCTCCAGAACCATGTCTGCCTGAATGTGCCGCCAACGGTAGAGGGATGTCAGAAAAAACCGCTCCATGCCGCGCGCGAAATCATCTTCGCACTGCAGCGTGAGTTCATCGTCGGTATTCATCTCGTGCCAGGGAATTTCGTCGATCCAGACGATGGGACGAACCGCCTGGCGATCGTTGATCTGCAGGGCGCGCTGTTTTCTTTCTTGGTTCGCGTCATTTGACGCAAGTTCCGAGTAACGACGGGCCAGTTCCTGGAGACGGTGCTTTTCCTGCAGATTCATGGGGATTATCCTCCTGTGCGGTTTTGTCCGGTTTCAAGTGAGGAGAACCGGACATAGCGCCGGTCGCATTGGTTTCCGAACTCATTGTATGTCGTCGGAGTACGCTTGTCTTTGCAGAAGATGCGCAAGGAGTTGCAGAATCGATTCATCACACGAGTATCAGGTCAGGCCCTATGAATGTTTGTTCACAGTGCCTGACCCCAATCACCAAGGTGTTCACGGTACCTGATCCCCAGTCATGCAACAACTTTGTCTATGAAACTTTCTCCACAAGGCTGCAGCCAGGGTCTCCGATGACACAGCTGCGTCCGAAGACATCTACGCCGGAAGGCTCTTCATTTTCTGTTGGGATTGGGACATGCAGACGCAATAAGCGGGCTGTGTAAATGACAAGTCCACCCAACAAAAGAGATGACAGCAGACCGGGAGCCCATGCGGCTACGCCTATGAGAAAACCACCCAACGCCGGAGCAGCTATGCGTGTCAGGCTTTCCATGGCTGCCGAGGTTCCCATGATTTCGCCTGTTTCTCTCGGCAATACGGACTTTGACAGGCTTGATCGAAGAATGGTGCTGAGAATGCCGCTGGACAGTGAAAGCGGAATGAGAATGACCATGAGAACGGGAACATTTGGCGCTATCGCCCAGCCCAAAAAGGAAAACATGAGTGTGACGACACCAAAACGCAGCAGCGTGTGTTCCTTGAACCGCCTGGTGAGCGCGCCCATCGCACCCCCTTGGACTATGGACACCAGGATGCCAACGTATGCGAGAATGTATCCTGTTGTCTGCGCGTTGAGCGCCAGCCGTTGTTTCGCATAGAGAGAAAAAACAGATTCAAACAGAGACATTGCCAGACTGAAAACAATGATGCTGCGAAGAAGTGGACCCGCAATGGGCTTGGACAATGCGTTTTTCAGGTTCGACAATGGATTTCTTTTTTGGGCACGCTCTCCCTTTTTGACACGTTTCTCTTTTGCAAGCGATTCCTTCAGCAGCACGGTAATCAGAATCATATTGATGGCTGACAAGCCTGCAGAAAAAAAGGCAGGCACGCTGTAGCCCCATTGGCTGAGGAAACCGCCGGAAGCAGGACCAAGAATGAACCCCAAACCGAATGCGGCACCGATCAGGCCCATTCCCTTTGCACGGTTTTTCTCATCCGTCGTATCCGCTATGTATGCTTGCGCGACAGTAATGTTGCCGCCTGTCAAACCGTCAAAAAACCGGCTGAGCAGAATGACCGCAATGCTTCTGGCAAAACCCAGCATCAGCAGGGATAAAAAAGTGCCTGCAATACTGAAAAGCAGAAGCGGCTTCCTGCCGAACCGATCCGACAGCCTGCCGACAAGCGGCGCGCCGATGAATTGACCCAATGGGTAAGCGGCACCGATCAACCCGATAATGAGGGGGCTTGCGCCATATGTTGCGGCAAGATAGGGCAGCAGGGGAAGGATAAGACCAAAGCCGAGCATGTCGACAAATACAACTGAGAAAAGCGCCAGGAGCGGACTTGATTTTTTCATCGCTGACCTCCCTGATTAGTGGAACAGGATTCGTCACTTCAATAAATATATTATAAAATTAAATTTTATGAAATACAAGTGCGGGTTTTGACTTTCCAACAGGGAATCGGCTGGCTTGTGGTGCGAAAATCATCATCCTTATTCAAGTAAAAAGCGAAGATTTTCTACCGTGAGCAGGTTGCGGGTTCCTTCGTCCTCATCCAGTATGCTGCTGATCAATTCCGCTTTATCCCGCTTCACATCCTGAATACGTTCTTCAATCGTGCCTTTCGCCACAAGATGGAAAATCTGCACGTTCTGTTTCTGACCCATCCGATAGACCCGGGCGGTAGCCTGCTCCTCCACACTCGGGTTCCACCAGGGGTCGCAATGGATGACTGTATCCGCTGCAGTAAGGTTCAGACCGGTTCCGCCTGCCTTCAGCGAAATCAGAAAAACTGCTGCAGAACCATGCTCGAAGCGATCCACGATCATGCTTCTGGCGGAGGAAGGTGTCCGACCGTCCAATGCCTCAAAGGGAATTCCTTTTGCTGCAATCGCACCGGCGATGAGATCGAGCATGCGTGTGAATTGCGAGAAGACCAGCGTCTTTCTCCCCTCCTGCCAAAGGGATTCGACCAGATCGACCACTTCCTCCAGCTTTTCCGATGAATTCTGCCAGGTTTCCATGAACATGCCCGGATGACAGCATATCTGCCGCAGACGCATCAGAACCGGAAGAACCTGGAATACTGTCTTTTCCTCCAGCAGTTCAAGTGCCTTGTTCCGATAAGCCAGATACAGCTCCTTCTCTTTATCCGAAAGTTCAATGCGCAGAATGGTTTCGGTCTTTTCAGGAAGTTCGGTCAACACATCCACTCTCATTCTGCGCAGGAGATAAGGGCGGATGCGGGATCGAAGTTCCAGCCGCGCTCCGGAATCATTCGTATATTTTTTCCTGAAAGCGGCATGATGCTTCAGCAAGGGAGGGAGTGCCCAGTGAAAGATGGACCACAATTCGGACAAGTTGTTCTCCATCGGCGTTCCGGTCAGGGCAAACCGACTTTCGCTCTGGAGCCGGGAGAATGAGGTGGCTGTTTTCCCTTTCAAGTTTTTGATTTTCTGCGCTTCATCAAGAATGATGACATCGAACATCATCTTTTCATAGTGGGCGAGGTCATTCAAAACAAGCCCGTATGTCGAGATGAAAATGCAACCTGGTCCCGACTGCGAACTGTTGCGGGTGTCGGTGGAATCCGATCCTGCCCTCAATTCATTTCGCTGAACGATGGAACCTGTCACCAACAACGCTTCAAGGGTAGGCGCAAAGCGCGCCAGTTCCCGTTTCCAGTTGTCGAGCAGCGACGTCGGGACCACCACGAGCGCAGAAACCGTTCCCTTCTCTTCCTGTATGGACAGCAGAAGTGAAATGGCCTGCAGTGTTTTTCCAAGTCCCATGTCGTCTGCCAGGATGCCTCCGAGTTTTGCGGCATGCAGAGCCTTCATCCATCGAAATCCATCTTCCTGATAGGGTCGCAGGGATGCCTGAAGTGATTTGGGAAGTCCGTCATTCACATGGGATAAGTCCAGGATCTTCCTTTTCAACGCCTCCGCGTCCAATCCGCCGAGATCAGCCACACCGATGGCGTTTGCATGCTGAAGCTGATCTGCAAACCAAGGCACATCACATCTCGGAAGTTGAATCCGACGCTCCTCCAGCTCCTTCTCCGTGATGCCGAGTCGTTTGAGAAACAAGAGCGTTTCCATGACATTACGGGCACGCAGATCAACAAAGCCACCATTTCTCAGGACGTGGTACCGGATCGCTTCGATATCGCCGACCGTATCAAGCAGTTCGGACAAGTCCTCTGCGTCCAGGTCCCCGTCATAGGAGAACGTGCATTCCAAAAGACTTTCCAAGTTCCCGTCATTCCATCGGACAGACAAATTCAGGCGCTTCCGCACCATCTTTTTCTTGAAGCTGTCGGTATAGAATACGGTTCCCAACCGCATCATATCCGGGATTTTTTCCAGCAGGAAGTCCAGAAGTAGGGAATTGTGGTCAAGATGCATGGTCAGAAGGCCTGGATAATATTCTGACGGTCGAAACCCATAGGAAGTCAATGTAAATTTCAAGTAGTCCTGTACCATATTCAGAAAGAACATATCTTTCTCTGTTCTTCCATTGAGGTTGTCCAATCGCCAGATACGGTTCTTCATGACAACGGTCGGGTAAAGGACTATGAACCCTCTGTCATGATCGAGATGGAAATTCAGAACCGCTTCGGGGGGAAGCATCCCAATGAGCATGGATTTCCAGTTGATGTCTGCATTCTCCCGGGAAACAGGAACCCTGGTGTTCGCATTTTCATGGCATGCTTCGATATCTGATGTTGCTTCGGCTCCCATAAGCGTCGGTTCGAATTCATCAGGAAGCATTACATGAAAATGAACCTCAGTTTCAGAAACTCCTTGCATCATCAAATACCTCCTGCCTAAATTGACATACCGCAGCATTTTTTGTATTTTTTCCCGCTTCCGCACGGGCAGAGGTCGTTGCGTCCCGGTTTGGATCCCAATCGTAGCGTTCCGGAGGGGGCTGAGGATTCGGTCGTGGAGGACATCCTTGCTGATTCCATTGCGCGAGTTACTTCCGGTGTATCCTTGCCAGCAATGGATTCATTTTTTTTGAACACTTCCATTGCTGTGTTTCCCCGGAGAGCCCATTGATGCAGATCGTTCATAAAATGCATGGAAGCATGCTTCATCAGCTCAACCAGCTGCATTTGATCCATCATGTCCAATTGTCCGATGATACGTTGGGTAGATGGTAATGGTTGCTCTCCGTTTCTGATAAGGAAAGTCCACTCATCAACCAGGAGCTTTGCCTTCAACTGGTTCATCCGCAGCGTTCGCTCAAAGTATTGGGCCATGCTTATTTTTACAATGGCATCCAACTGCATGCCATTCAATGCATCATTGCATGACAGCGGGCGAAAACCAGGTTCCCGCGCCCAAAACTGTTCGTCATGAATGGAATAGGGATCATGGACTTGCCCATGACAGAAGAAAAGTCCATATGGGGGAGACAGGAAGCTGAGATAACGGATGCGACCACTTGTTTCCGCATATAGTCGTATGACATTCCGTATATGATTGGCTGATCCAGTTTCACGCCACTCAGGTTCGTTCAATTTAGATTCGACACTCGTTTTCCTGTCATCTGAAACCGATTTTTCCTTCTGTATATCAGACAACCACACGCAACCCCGTTCAAACTCCAGTGTTGTCATTGCGACATGCGCGACAGGAACCTGAACGGTCTTTTCGTTTTTCCTGAACAGCGAAACAAGTTTCTCCAGCATTTCGTCAAAGGCACATTCTCCAACAACGCCATAATGGCACAGGATTCCTGTACCCATAGCACATATCGCATCGTTCAGGCGCCGTCTTTCCATTCTGGCGGGAATACCGTTCTGAAGAACCTGTGCCCGGAATTCTGCCGGCAGGACCCACAATGCCCCCTTTTCACCCTTCGGTACACCGTGAAATAAAAAGCCGTGGTGCAGCAAGTAACGTATCTGCGGCTTTTGTGCTGATGACGGAGGAAGCTGCAGAACCGGTGAAGCGGCTAACTGATTGAGAAACGCAAAAAGAGTCGAATCGGCCTGGTCCAGAATCTTTTCGAATAAATCGGAAAGCGGAGGAATCAGTTGGACAACTTGTGCGGGCTTTTTGCAGGGCCTCAGATGAAATAATTCTCCTAGTGCCGTCAATTTTTCACTCGTACAGGCAGAAAGCATGTCTGCGAGTCCAGTAGCGTCTAGCTGAAACTTGATGGGTTGCGGCGGGATGGGTATTGTGCCACGGTCTATGACAGAACGGTACTTTCTTCTCAGTACATCCGTGGCATCGAAGAGACCATATGCCATAGAGCCGCTGCCGGCGGCATATTCCCGATATATTTGTTCCATTTTTTATCTCCTGTAAGTTTTTGGGTGCGCTACCTCTCTGCCAGGTTCTTTGCGGCAACCTGTGTCGCGCCGGATGCCGGGGTGGTCTGTTCCATCAGTGTGAGTCTCAGTATCAGTGCGACTAGTTTCATCCCGAATGATTTCATATGGTTGTCCATCCAGACAAGTGATTTTTTGAGAGGGGCTTTGGAGCTCAGATGATTGTATCATGAATGCGTTGATATTCGGCAATGTCGAACGCCAGAATGCGGTTTCATTGAGTGGATTCGTTCAAAGTAACTGGCTCTCTTCCATTTGGTTAGGTGTAAGGACAATCATTCCTTGCCTCGTGGTACTGGAATCGGTTTTCGGTCGTCCTAGTTACCCTACCATCAGAAAAGGTCGGTTGAATCCGCAAACATAAAGGTCGGTTGGTTGCTTCCGTCACAAATCAAGCCCAAAGCCATTTCGTTCAATGTTTCAGGTGACGGTCAGTATCTATTTTGGACACTTTACTGAAAATCAATTATCAGTTTCTTACCCAGCCCTTTAGCCAATTTTTGCAGCGTTCCAATACTAGGATTTGCCTTGCCTGTTTCGATTCGACTCAAGACAGCCTGATTGATACCGATTTTTTCCGAAAGTTGCTGTTGAGTAAGTCCTGCTGAATTTCTAGCCTTGACCAGCGCATTGATAAGACTGTATTCTGCCTCCAAAGCATCCCAGGAAGCCTTGAAATCCGGATCCTGCATTTTCTTGTTCAAGTGCAGTTCAAAGTCATCCATGATTGATATCCCTTCTTTCATAATCAGTCTTGTACTTTTTTGCACGTTCGATTTCTCCTGGTGGCGTTTTCTGTGTCTTCTTTGTAAATCCATGTTTCAAAACAATCTTTCGGTCTCGGATAAAGAAGTACAATATCCGGACAATATTGTTTGATTGTTGGACCCTCAATTCATATATACCTTTGTCAAGCAGGCTCGAGAATGGTTCTCCCAGCAGATGTCCATGTTCTTTTAGAAGGCTTATCTGTCTGAATACTTTCCCCTGCATCTTTTGATCCAGCTATCAATGAATTCTTCAATGGGTCTTTGACCGTTTTCAGTTCGATAATATTCGACTTCAAACACGGATCAACAATTCTCCCCAAACTCATTATGATATATACATCATATTGTGTATCTATGAATTTGTCAAACATGGCTCGGTTTGAGACGTTTAATAATGATCTGGTATATTGATATCGACTGACTGGCTGGCTGGAAAGCAGAATATTAATTTACTACAGGATTCCAATGAGAAGGTGGCAAAGTGATTTATTACGGAGAAATAGCGCCAACAAACTAATCAATCAGCGCCATGTTATCACCTTTTGGCACAACCTTGTTAGGACCACCAGGGTTTTCATCATTAAGAAGGATGAAAACCCTTTGTTCGCCATTTCCGGATCCCGGACAAATGATTCTTGCAAGAAGTCGATGGCTTCCTCTCTGAATCCCTGATTTCTTCGAACTTCACCGGCAAGATTGAGAACCAATGCGTGACCGGGAGCCAGCATCAGCGCATTCCTGATAATACTCCAGGCCTTCTCGTTCTTTCCGGCACAATGATAGGCTAATGCTAGTGAGACATAGTTTTGGATATCGTCCGGTTCCTTTTCCAGCAGACAGGTATGAATATCTATGCTTTCTTTGATTCTGTTACGCCGTGACATCAGGCCAATGAGCTGGCGCTGCCCCTTGTAAAAAGGAAGTCCCTTCTTTGAGTTTGTTCTACACGCAAAGCACGGATATTCTCTCCTATGGGCAGTTTCATTTTTTCAGCTTCCGTCTGCAACGGCATTGGTAAAAAAGTCATTATCGCGGACTTCCCAGGGCATCCCAGTCGAATCCCTCCGGAGCAGTCGGTTTCAGATGGCCCCCAGCCAAGTCGGGCTGGTTTTGCGTGATATGGTCGATTGAACCATCGGAAATCATATAGACAAAAGTCCCGCTCTGCCGACTGCCCGTATCATCCGTCCATTGGTAGAAGGCAAGTACGCGGCTGCTGTCTGGGGACCAGGAACAATAGGATATCTGCGGGTCGGGGCGATCGGGCGCGACCTTGTACGGAAGTATGACCGATTGGGTGCTAAAAAGCGCAAGCAATGCTTCCCCATTCGGAAGCGTTTTCTCTCCCGCAGACTTCACGTCAAGGATTATGAGATTTTCCGACTGACTCGTCGTTTGGCCGATTGCGGCTTTCAGACTGTCCGGCGCCCATCTGACGGAATACGCGATGGCGGGCAGATCGTAATTCTTCAGGAGCCTGTCATTCACGACATCATAAAGAAGCACGCCCGATTCCCGGCCACTGATCCATTCCCGTGTGACGATGGCATAATTTCCGTTTCTGGAAACTTCAATCCCTTCCCGGAAGCCATTCATCCAGAGGAAGTTCCATTTTTCCGGCGTGTATTCTTCCAAGGTTTTTTCAGTCGGATTCCATTTCAGGAAACTGCTCGTTTTCCATTTCGGGTCCTTGGCGGAACCATCCGTCGGGAAGATGGCATCTGAAACGGCAACAATGCCCTTCAACAGCAGCTTGAATTTGTGTCGGCCATTGGTTTGTGTCTCATAGGGGGCATAGGCCGGAATGGACATTTTGTTCCACTTCGCAGCGGGATTCAACAAATGAAGGACATAATTGCTGTTGCCTTGGTAGGTGGTGGCACCCGAGAACAGCAGATAACTGCGATCTCCGTCATCCGTACAGACGGAAAAGCTGCATTCATCGTAAGGAAAAACAGTTTGACTCGCCAATGAAAGGCTTTCCGCATCATAAACAGCGGCGACGGAACAATCCAGACCCCCTGCATGGGGAACACCTTTCAACCGGATGATGGAAAGAAGCTCCTTTTTGCCAACGCCAGTGAAACTGCCTTTCCAGGTTGTATCGACCTTCAGGTTGTCGGGCGAGAGCTCAAAGACATAGCGGACGGTTTCATCCGTTGTTTTATCCAGATTGGCCAGCAGGCGCTTGTTCAGATCATCCGTCGTGACGATGGGATTGAGGGAGGCTGAAGATTCGGTTTCGTCTGATTTTGAGGGAGTTGGTTCCACATCTGCCGGCGAGGTGTCTGCAGAGGTGTTGCCTGTGGCCGATATTCCCCCGACTTGTGTGGCTGAAGTCGATGAAGCAGCAGAGGTTGGATTTGCTGTCGGCATCAGACTGCCGTTCGAGGTGCATCCGGCAGCAAACACACATATCAAGCCCGCTGTGAATATCAGAATGACAGTGAGTCGGCTCTGTTTTTCCGGTTTCAATGGTTTTCTGAACATGCGTGGTCCACTCCTTCCATACAAATCGGCCTGAATGGCATGAACGCTCCATCAAATCCGGAGTGTGCCTGCTTCCCGACAGTTCCGGTCAATGTCCTCCCGATAAGCCGAATCCATCGGGTCAAGGCTGTTCACAATCACATAGCCTTCGCGGCCGGTTGCGTGAACATACTTGCCCTCACCCAGACAAATCATCACATGACCGGGTGAGAAGAGGAGGTCGCCTTTCTTGGCCTTGTCCCGTGCTATGGGCGCGAGAAAATCCTGCTGAACGTCGGCGTCACGCGGAAGGGTCACGCCATTGAGGAAGTAGGCCATGAAGGACAGTCCCGAACAATCGATGCCGCTGGGGCTCTTCCCGCCCCAGCGGTATTGCGTTCCCAGATAGCCCAGGGCGGAATTCACCACCCGTTCGCGCCAGGCCTCGCTTCCCGGAACCGGCCTGTTTTCAGGAGTCAGCAGCGCACTTGTCGGGACCCAGGCTGCTTCCCCGCCGACAAGACGGACAAGACTCCACCTTCCGATCCGGTCCTCCGGATCCCGAAGCAAACAGCCTCTGGTCAGCGTTTGCAGGAGGGGCGCATCCTCCCGGGGATCGGACAGCAAATCGGCAAATGCATGGGAAATGAGAACCCTGGCCTTTGTTTCCCATGTGTCGTCCAGCATATCCGGGACCAGCAGGCAATCAGCTTTCACCCACCCGGAATACCCGTAACGGGTACGGATTTGTACCCATTCCCCATCAGCCGAACGGAGGCCGACCTCAGCGGCCATGCCGTACAGCATCTCGTCAACCCGCTCGCTCGTTGCGTCAGGATCCCGAAAAAGAGGAACGATGGTTTGACATGCGGTTCCCGTCTGCATAACCCCTCCTTATCCGATACCCAGCCCGTTTCCATCAGGAAGCACAACCCGGTTTCCTGTGAGGCTGACGCCCCCTTCGAAGATCTCCGGTTGTATCAGATCGATTGCATCAAGGTCTGCCGCGAGGATGCCGGTCTGCCCGCAGGCGAAATGGGCGGCGGCCGTAATGCCGATTCGGCTCTCAATCATGCAGCCCACCATGCAGTCTATGCCCCGGGCTTTGGCCATGGCATGGATGGTCCGCGCGTTGCGGAGCCCGCCGCACTTCATCAGCTTGATGTTGAACAGATCCGCCGCGCGGGCTTCCAGCAACCGGAAAGCGTCTTCCGGGGAGAACAGGGCCTCGTCGGCCATGATCGGGGTGCCCACATGCTCCGTGACAAAACGGAGCCCTTCGACGTCCTGCGCCTGCACGGGTTGCTCGACCCATTCCGGGTTGAATCCGGCGTCTTCCAGCGCACGGATGGTACGGACCGCTTCCTTGGGTTTCCAGCCCTGGTTCGCGTCAATCCGGAGCCGGACCGCGGGTCCGATCTGCGCCCGAACCCTACGGATCCGCTCGATATCAAGCAGACTGTCCCTGCCCACCTTCACCTTGATGGCCGTGTAGCCGCGCTTTTGGTATTCCAGCGCTTCCTCGCCCATCTCGTTGGGGGAGCGCAGACTGACCGTGATGTCCGTTTCCACCGAGTCGGTTGCCCCACCAAAGTACCGAGCCAGCGGGAACCCGAAGAATTTGCCGAAAAGGTCGTGAACCGCCATGTCGGCGGCTGCCTTGGCGCTGGTGTTTCGTGGCATCGCCCCGTCGATTCGGTCAAGGATGGCATCCAGTTCACCGATGTCCATTCCGAGAATGGCCGGTCCGATATGCTGCCGAAGCGCACCTTCGATGGATGAAAGAGTCTCTCCCGTGATGGCGGCGGTGGGTGGAGCACTGCCGTATCCGATCGAACCATCGTCGCCGTGCAGCCGCAGGATAATGAAATGTGCCTCGTTCACCACCCGCAGGGCCGTGATGAAAGAGCGTTTGAGGGGGACATGGGTCGTTTCGATGTCCATTCGTTCAATTCTCATGCTGGGTGCACTTCCTTCATCATCGGGGATTGATGTCGTCCAACCGGTCATCCCAGTCCATATTTTATCATCAGACGCCCGAGTGCGACGGTCAATTCTTCCGCTTCATGCTCATGATGGAGTTCCGTGGAGAATACGCCCATCAGCAGAGTTCCTTCGGGCGCGTACAGGACACAGAGGTCGTGGCGGATGCCTTCCAGTTCGCCGGTCTTTCGAAGCATGGGCCAGCTGGACGGCGCACATCGGCGCAGCCCGGCCGCACTGCATTCCGTCATCATGATGCCGCGCATGGAAGCACAGGATTCGGGAGAATCCACCGCATCCCTGTGGAGGAGGGTCATCAGGCGGGCCATGTCGGCCAGGCTGGTTTCGTTTTCCCGGTTTTCGAGGCGGGCCTGAAAATCCATCATCTTTCGGCGCAGTCTCGTTTGAGGCAAACCGTGCCGATCGGCCAGCGCATTGACGCAGGTCATGCCCAGACGGTCGATCAGGAGGTTGGCGGCTGTATTGTCGCTGAGGGTCATCATATAGACAAGCAGGTCCCAGATGGAATAGGCAGGCTCCCGAAGCAGAGGCAGCAGACCGAATGGAACCATCTTCGAGGGCGGTGCTTCAAGCCGTTCGGACAAGGAGAGCAAGCCTTCTGTGGATTGCCGGAAGACCTCGACCATGATGAGAATCTTGATGAGACTTGCCGAAGGAACCACCCGGTCCGCCAGGCGCTCATAATGAAAATCGGAGCCGGATAGACGATGTACCAGCACGGAAAAAGTGCCTGGATTTCCCGCGAGGCATTGTTCCACTTCCTGATCCAATTCGTTACAAGGATGATTCCTGTTCAAATGTCTGTTCTCCCGCCTTGCGAACTGAAGTGACTGAATGAATTATTTGTGCTCTTTTTGTTTTCTGATCATCAGATTTTTTTTCAGTTCGGTCCAGGCCAAATCGTAGCGACGGTGCTTCATTCTCGGGAATGCCTGTGAAAGGCGCCGGCTCTGGAGACGGTTCATGTCAAGCAGGGATCGGATGCGTTCGCTGAAAAACTCGCTTTCTTCGAATCGTGCCAGCAGCGCGCTCCGGACTTGAGCGGCCTTTTCCAGCAGACCGCTCTTGAGGGAGCCCGTCTTTTCGCTCAGGGCCTCCACCGTTTCCTTCAGGTCCCCGGTCTTTTCCTTCATGCTTTCCTTCCATTCATCCGCGGTATCCAGAATGCTTTCTTTCAGACCGCCGACGTTATCCAGCCATTCATCCGCCGTTTCTTTCAGGTTCTCTGCTGTTTCCCGAACCCCATTGGCAATGGAAAGCCGGAGGGAACTTGCCTTGTCCGATGTCGAATCAGTGAATCGGTCGAATGCTTCCTGAATTTCGCGCAGCCTTCCGTTCATTTTCAGGATATGAAGCACGGTGAGGGTCGTGTCTGCCGCAATGAGCAGGAACAGAACGATCGAAGATTGAATGCGGAAAAGAGAAGGAACACCGTCCGTGAACCCTCTCACCAAAGGATGGATCCACTGGACCAGCACAACCGAGAACAGACCGAACACGATGGCACCAAGCAGGCAGATTCGGCCGTGTATATTATACTTCATGTGGGAATAATCCCACCATTTCGTATCAAACAGAGTTTCCAGCAACCATGCCGTCACATATTCAACTGTGCACGTCAGGACCAGACCAGCCAGAAACAAGGCGGGAATGTTGCCCTGGAGGTTGCCGATGACCAGCAACACAACCACGGAGCCAGTGCCGTAGACCGGACAGAGCGGCCCATTGAGGAATCCGCGATTGACCAGTTTCCGTTCCTGTATGGAACACAGAATGGATTCGTAGGTCCAGCCGGCCACGCTGTAGAGGACCAGCCACAGAAAATTGTCCACCAGCCACATGAATCACACACCAACCTTTCCCCATGATGGCTGCGACAACAAGCAGGATGTGCACGCCCTCTTCATGATTTCATGCCCCGGGCTGCTGCACGATATGATGGAGCCTTGCTGTTGAATGGCACAGGTGTATTTTATGTCCGATGGCTGTCTGCGTCAAATCCCATTGCGCTGACAGTTGTGGCAAATCTTCCTCATCCGTCATAAGCTGAAACCCTTGGAACAAAGAAATTCCATCATGAGGCCGTTCCGAACAAGGAGACTTACTCCCTTGACTGTTCTTGGTATACTTGGAGCATGGGTATGCACGGCTCCATGCATGGCTGTGTGCCCATGGATGCGGAAGGGTTTCCGCTGCTGTCCGGAATATGGCCGGATACCTTGTTGACGAATGCAACAACGGAGGAAGCACATGACAAGAATCGATAAAATGAATGTGGACACCATCAGAATCCTTTCTGCGGAAGCCGTGCAAGCTGCGAATTCCGGCCACCCGGGCCTGCCGATGGGTGCTGCGCCCATCGCATACACACTCTGGGCCAAACACCTCAAGCACAATCCGGCAAACCCGAAATGGGAGGAGCGTGACCGGTTCGTTCTTTCCGCCGGACATGGTTCCGCCCTGCTGTACACCCTGCTGCATCTGTTTGGATATGGACTGCCGATGGAGGAACTGCGCCGGTTCCGCCAATGGAACAGCCTTACGCCCGGACATCCGGAATTCGGTCACACCGTGGGTGTGGAAGCCACGACCGGTCCCCTTGGGCAGGGCTTCGCCAATGGCGTGGGCATGGCCATGGCGGAAGCCCATCTGGCGGCAACCTTCAACCGACCGGAACAAACATTGGTGGATCACCACACGTACGTTCTGTCCGGGGACGGCTGCATGATGGAGGGCATTACATCGGAGGCCGCTTCTCTGGCAGGAACGCTGGGCCTTGGAAAACTGATCGTCTTTTATGACTCCAACCGCATCAGCATCGAAGGGGATACGGACATCGCCTTCCGCGAGGATGTGGCTGCACGCTTTGCCGCCTACGATTGGCATGTACAGGCTGTGGCCGATGGCAATGACATCGACGGCATCAGCCAGGCCATTGAGGCCGCGAAGGCGGAAACCGGCAAGCCCTCCCTGATCATCATCTCCACACAGATCGGATATGGCTGCCCGGCAAAACAAGGAAAAGCTTCCGCGCATGGGGAACCGCTTGGTACTGAAAACCTCGCCGCAGCCAAGGCATGGCTGGAACTTCCCACAACCGAACCCTTCACGGTGGCGGAGGAAGTGCGGAATGCCTTTGCAGCTTTCACTGAGGCGGGAAATAAGCGGGAACAGGACTGGCTGCGGGCAAAAGCCGCTTATGGAAAGGCATTCCCGGAACTGCTGGTTTCCTGGGAAGCCTGGCAAAGCGGAGAAGTACCCTTGGATATGATGGACAGAGACTCATTCTGGGCAAACAACGGCAAGCCCAACGCCACCCGTTCCAGTTCCAGCGACGTCCTCAATGCCGTTTCGGAACTGGTGCCCAACCTGATCGGCGGTTCCGCCGATCTGGCACCTTCCACCAAAACCCTGATGAAAAACAGAACGTCTTTTTCCAGGGAAGACAGGTCCGGCAGCAACCTGCACTTTGGTGTACGGGAACTGGCCATGACGGCCATCGGCAATGGCCTGGCCCTGCATGGCGGGCTCATCCCCTATGTGTCCACCTTCTTCGTGTTCAGTGACTATATGAAGCCCTGCATGCGGTTGTCCGCCCTGATGAATCTTCGTGTGATATATGTGCTTACCCATGACAGCATCGGTGTCGGAGAGGACGGCCCCACCCACCAGCCTATCGAACAGCTGGCCTCTCTGCGCAGCATTCCCAACATGACGGTGTTCCGTCCGGCGGACGCAAGGGAAACGGTCGCGGGATGGGTCGCGGCATTGGGTCGCAAGACCTCTCCCACCGCGCTTGTATTGACCCGTCAGAACCTGCCCCAACTGGCGGGAACGGGCAAAGACGCTGGGAAAGGCGCTTACATTCTGCTGGATTCTGAAAAAATCGACATTCAGCTGATGGCATCCGGGTCAGAGACACAGCTTGTGCTCGAGGTCGGTAAACGTCTTCAGGAAAAGGGTGTGGGTGTCCGTGTCATCAGCATGCCCTCATGGGAGTTGTTTGAAGAACAGCCCAAAACATACCGCGACAGTGTGATCGCACCGGCTGTGCGCACGCGTCTTGCCGTGGAGGCGGGTGCCTCCTTTGGTTGGCACCGCTATGTGGGACTTGATGGGGATATCATCTCAAGGGACACCTTCGGCGCTTCCGCACCAGCCGAACAACTCTTTGCCGCCTATGGATTCACGGTGGAGAACGTTCTGGCCCGCGCGGAGCAATTGCTATCCCAATGAGCGCGCTCCCGCTCACGGATCTCCTGCAGACATATCAGAGGTCCCATCACGGTCCCACGCACCCATATAAGGCTGTGAACCCCAGTCTGCCGCTGGATGAAAGCGTACCCCCGGCAAACCGAAAAACTCGTTGCCCTGGGTCAGCCATGCGTGAAACGCCTGTTGGATGGCGGATTGTCTGGGCGCATCATCCAGAGAGGTGACATGATTGCCGAAAATCCTTTCCCATGCCTGGGTACGGTCACCGGCTTCAGGGGTCAGGTAAAACTCCCGCTGGAACTTCACGATATTTCCTTTTCCGCCAAGGAGGGTCTGCAGCTGCGGCGCAAAAAGCCAGGTGTCACAGAAAAACGCCCGGGTCGGCGATTCCGGGAAAAAGCGGGAGAAGAAGGCTTCCGCCAGGGAAAAGGACTTCCGGCACTCGTCCATGTCGAGTTTGCCACCCTGGGGAATGTGAATGTCGATCAGCGTGTCGCCCTTTTTCAGAACGATGTCCCACTCTTCGCGGGGAAGCAGGACTTTTTCTTGGGATGCCCGGCCATAGGGTGAAACGGGATTTCCCGACCAGCCTCCTGCATGCTCTTCATATTCCGGATGCCAGCATGCCGGGTCCGTACGGCCATCCGCACCGTCTGCATACCCGTCCGTGCGAAGTTGATTCTCCGGCAAGGCAAGCCCGACATAACAGTCATGACCTTTTTTCCTGAAAAACGTCATGTCTGATGCATAGTCCAACAACCTGAACTGGAGCCGCCCCAATCGGAACAGCTGGCAGGACAGATGAAGCTTTATCCACCCGAACTGCGAAAACCGCCATGTGCCATGCTTCTCATGGTCGTTGTGTACCCAGAGACCGATGTCCGCCATGGTTGCGTCGAACAACTCCTGCGGGATTCCTTTGTCCCTGTACCAGGCTTCCGCAAAAGGCAATGCGGAAAGATAGGCGAGGAAATCCATTGCCCATGCGTTCTCGCCCAGTTTTTCAATGGCAACCGGATCGGACTCGGGTGCGGTCCAATCCTTTCCCCATTCCCGTTTGTGAACCAGACGGTGATGAGCCTCCTGCATGGCGGCAGACAAGGCGTCATCCGAAAGGATCGTCTTCCGGATGGGTTCCAGTACAGCGACCATTTCATCAGGGATTCCGATGCGTTTGCACCAATAGGCCAGTCGTTCGGGTTTGAGCATTTCGATTTCGTCCATCGCCGGATTCATCATGTTCACACCTCTTGGTTTCAGGCTGTTTGCGTCCATCCCCATTGTACGATACACAGCTCGGTTATTCCACTGCCCGTATTCACTGGCCATCCATTCCACCACACGTGGAACAGGAATGATCCTATGGACAGCATCACGATGTTCCGATACAATGTCCCAAGAACCGTAAACGTTTACGGTACGGGCTTGGAAAAACAACCTGCTCTATGAATTTCAGAAACGAATGGCTTGATGTGCCTTTTTTTCTGAAAAAGAGCAGGCAATATCTATCCGATGCCTGAGAGAGGCGGGTTCAGCATGCAGGAAAGGATTACCTTGAAGGATGTCGCAAAGGCGTTGGGCGTATCCATCGGTACGGTGGAGCGTGCGATGCATGGCAAGAGCGACATCAATGCGGACACCCGGCAGCGGGTCCTTGAAAAAATCGAGGAAATGAAATACCTGCCCAACAGGCACGCCCGCTCCCTTTCGCTGAAGAGCCGGAAGAACATTACCGTCCTCATGCCTTACAACGCGCCTTTCTGGCATCAGATGCGGGCCGGAATCGAATGTGCCGGACGCGAACTCTCCTTCTGCGGGGTTTCCGTCAATTGCGTCTGCCTGAACAGGATGGACGGAAATCTGGTGCTGTCGCATGTGAAGGAGGCTGTCGGACGGAAGACGGACGGCTTCCTCCTCGTCCCCGAGGGACTCGGTCCTGTCGCTGGTAAAATAAGGGGTATCATCGGTGATGGCATTCCACTGGGCATGCTCAATGATGATGAGGAAGCTTTCGGGCGACAGTTCTATGTCGGTCCGGACAATTTGCTGATTGGGCGACTTGCGGGGGAACTTGTCGGAAAGTTTTCGGCAGGGCGCGGAAAATGCATGGCAATCACAGCCATGCATGCAAAATCCGGCGCATTGTCTCCCGAATGCCGACTGAGGCTGACGGGGTTTCAGGAAGTCCTGTGCCAGGCATATCCCGACATCGAGCTCGATGTTGCGACGTATGAGATGTACAGTGAAGATGCCTACAATGTCACATTGGGGAAGCTGGCGGTCGATGGCGGCATGCAAAGCGTGTACAGTGTCGATGGTTTTCTTCAGGAAACCGCGATGGCCGTAAAGGACAGCGGCCGCAGGGGACTTGTGCTTGTAGGCCACGAAATGTCCGAGGATGTGAACCGTCTTCTGCAGGAGGGGACCATCAGTGCGGCGATCTGCCAGAATCCGTATCTGCAGGGCTATCACGCGCTGAAATGCATGGCCGACTATCTGCTCGATAGAAAAAAGCCACCCCATGAGAAAATGTTCATCGATTTCCATCTGTACACAAGGTACAACACCTATGGGAAGGACAACTATCTTGGCGCGGTGAAACCTGTTGGTCAAGCATGAATCAGACCTAAGACCGATCTGAATCCGGACTGATTCCGACCTGAATCCATCCTGAATCCGGACCGAAACGACCTGAAACCGAACTGATTCCGACCTGATTCCAAACTGAATCCAACCTGGATCCGGACTGAAACGACCTGAAACCCGCCTTTGGGCGAAGTCCCTTTCTGGATTCTGGCAGGCTCGCAGCATGTCACGGAGAAAACGGGGAATTGTTCTGGTTTCCGGTAACGTTACCGGTCTTGCCGAGATTGAAAAGGAGTTTTAATGAACATTCTGGCGGTAGGCGCACATCCCGATGATTTGGAAATCCTCATGGGCGGCACGCTGGCCAAGTATGCGGCCAGAGGGGACAAGGTCTTCATGGCTTCCCTCACGAACGGCAACATGGGACATCCCCGATACAGGCCGGATGACATGGCCCGTGTGCGCAAGTCGGAAATGGAAGCTTCCGCGGCACGCATCGGCGCGGAAGTTCTCTGGATGGATGTGGATGACGAATTCTCCGAGATCAATCTGCAGGCGCGTCTCCAGATGGTGGACGTACTGCGTCGGGCCGATCCCGACGTCATCTTCACGCATGGACCAACCGACTACCACGTCGATCACCGCAACTGCGGCCAGCTTGTCTTCGAGGCTGCTCCTCTGGCCTGTGTACACAACATTGTGAGGGAATTGCCACAGATGAACAAACAGGCGCTGATCTACCATATGGACAATCTTGCCGGCATCGGATTCGAGCCAACGGAGTTCGTCGATGTCACGGATACGATGACTACGAAACTGGAAATGTTCCGCTGCCACCGCAGCCAGGACAGCTGGATGATGGAAATCACGGGATATGATTTCACGGACGTGATTGAAACCTGCGCGAAATTCCGCGGCTATCATGCAGGTGTCCGGTATGCGGAGGCCTTTCGCCGGGTCGACGCCTGGTATCGGGGGACGACAAAGCGGGTTCTGCCGTGACCGGCCATACGGTGCCGGAAATGCCGCAACAAACGATGACGGTGGAATTGCGTGGCATGTCCTGCAGGACCGGATTTTCCCGGAAGAGAGCGGAAAATGGAGGTGGCTTCATGCTCATCGATCTGCACACCCATGTGAACGCACCGGAACATCTCATCGGAACGAAGTTCATGGAAGACTGCATCCGGGGAGGTGGCCGATACGAAGGCATGATCGCCGACCGGGAACGGCATTTCACCGAGGAGATGGCACAGGTGGATGTGGCCTGCATCATGGCGCTGGACGCGCCGGCCAGCGGTCTCGTGGTGCCGAACGAATACTGCGCCGCTTATCAGCGGGATTATCCGGACCGAATCGTCGGGTTCGCCTCGGTGGACCCCAATCGTGCAGATGCCGCGGATGGCCTGAAGCACGCGATCACGGAACTAGGTCTGAAGGGGTTGAAGCTGGGTCCGATCTACCAGCATTTTCATCCACTTGACGAGAAGAAGGCCTACCCTGTTTATGAAATGGCGCAGCAGCTGGGAATACCCATCCTTTGGCACATGGGCACCTCGTTTGTCGAGAAGGGACCGCTCGAATATACACGCCCCATCCACATTGACAGAGTCGCGTTGGACTTTCCAAACCTGAAACAGGTCATCGCACACCTCGGCCACCCATGGGAAGCCGAAACCATCGTGCTGATCCGAAAACAGCCCAATGTCTGGGCCGATATTTCGGCTCTCTATTACCGACCCTGGCAGTTCTACAACAGCATGGTCCTGGCGATGGAATACAAGGTGACCCATAAGCTGTTCTTCGGCACCGACTTTCCCGTCACCACCCCGCAGCAGACCATCGCCGGATGCATGGCGGTACGCAGGTTCGGGGAGGGGACAGGATTGCCGGAAATTCCCGCTTCCGTCTTCGAGGACATCATTCACCGGAATCCGCTGGAAGCATTGGGCATCCGGCTGGGCTGAATCATAGGGAGGATCACGTCATGCAGTTCGTAAGCGAAAAGGAAATGTTCGATCTGATGGAGGAGAAACTGTACACCGGTGTGGTGGCGGACATCCTGGATGAACTGGGGTACCGCAATCAGGCCATGCGCCAGGACATACGGCCGATTGAACGAGACTTTGTCATCGCAGGGCGCGCCAAGACGATTCTGTCCGTCGACGTGTACGAGATTCCCGAAGACCCGTACAAGATGGAGATTGCCTCCATCGACAGCCTGAAGGAAGGCGAAGTGGTCGTGGCCTGCACCAACCGGTCCATCAACAATGGTTTCTGGGGGGAATTGCTTTCCACTGCCAGCATGATGCGCGGGGCCAGGGGCGCCATCATCGACGGGATTTCCCGTGACACGAAGAAGATTCTGGAATTGGGATTCAAGGTGTTCACGGCGGGCTTCAAGCCGTTGGACAGCCGGGGGCGCGGCCTCGTCATCAATTATGACTGTCCGGTTGCCTGCGGCGACATCCTGGTGCATCCCGGAGACGTGATCTTCGCGGATTGCGATGGCGTGGTCGTCATCCCGAAAGCCGTCGTGATGGATGTCATCCCGAAGGCGCTGGACAAGGTGGACCGGGAAAACAAGAGCCGGGACGAATTGAAGCAGGGTGCCTATCTGCGGGATGTGTTCGACAAGTACGGCGCACTCTGAACGGAGTCGGGCTGCCGGTTGAATCGGTGAACACGGTCTGAAGCCAGTGTGAAGACCGTGTGAAGCAGCCATGTCTCTACAGGCCGAATCATGAAAGGAGCAACGGACATGAAAATGAAGGCGGCTGTCATGGAAGCCCTGAATGAACTCGTTGTGAGAGAAATCGACGTGCCGGACATCGGGGATGAATTTGTTCTTGTGAAAACGAAAGCCTGCTCCATCTGCGGGTCGGATATCGACGAGTTGAGAACGGGCGCCTTCGCGACCTTTTTCCCC
>JAIFNI010000185.1 GCA_020047785.1 Clostridia bacterium | reverse complement strand
GACGTGCCGGACATCGGGGATGAATTTGTTCTTGTGAAAACGAAAGCTTGCTCCATCTGCGGGTCGGATATCGACGAGTTGAGAACGGGCGCCTTCGCGACCTTTTTCCCCATTGCGCTCGGTCATGAGGTCTCCGGCGTGGTGCATGCCGTTGGCGCCAAGGTCAAGCTGCTGAAGGTCGGCGACCGGGTTGCGCTGGAACCCAACATGCCCTGCTGGAAGTGCGACCTGTGTCGGAAAGGGCTCTATCATCTCTGCCCGAACACCGATCATATCGGATGCCACAGCCATGGCGGATTTGCCGAATATGTGCGCATCCATGAGCTGAACTGCTGCATCCTGCCGGACGAGGTGGGCTTCGTGGAAGCTTCTCTGATGGAACCCATCGGTGTGTGTGTGGAGGGGATCCGCCGATCGAGACTGACTCTCGGAGAAGACATTCTTGTCTTCGGCAATGGGCCGTTCGGGCAGATTTATCTGCAGCTGGCACAGATCGCAGGCGCAGGGGCAGTCATTGTGGCAGGCCGCAACGAGGCCAGAAACGAGCTGTCCCGGAAAATGGGTGCAACGGTCGTCAACACCCGAACCGAGGACCTGAAGGCGCGGGTGATGGAAATCACGCACGGGCGTGGTGTGGACGTGGTCATCGATGCGGCCGGGACCTCCGAAGTGCTGTCTCTGGCTGCCGGTGTCTGTAAGGCGCGAGGGCGGATTGTTCTCTTCAGTTACACGCTGGATCCGGTCACCTTCTTCGTTCCGGACATCCAGCTGAAGGAAATCGACGTGCTGGGTTCGTTGAACAATCCCCATACCTTCCCGGTGGTTGCGGAACTGCTGCGGAAGAAGCGGATCGATTTGAGCGGTATCATCACGCATACCTTGCCGCTGGATGACATCCACCATGGCATCAAGCTGGCGGAAAAGCGGCTGGAGAACTGCATGAAGGCGGTTGTCGTCTTTGAGTGAGAAGAGGGGAGATGCAACAAGAAAATCGTTCATCACCAGGCACCCCTTGAGGAGGAGACATGAAAATCACCGACATTGAAACCATCATCCTGCAGAGTCCCTTTGTGTACGGCATTCCGGATGATGCGGGAGATTCCCACGGCCCCGGATACGCCTGCATCCTTCGCGTGAAGACGGATGCGGGCATCGAAGGCGTGGCCGACATCGACTCCCATCCCCACATCATGGCCGGGATGATGGATGCGCCGGTGCTCATCGATTTTTTCTCCCGCGGGCTGAAGGACATCCTCATCGGGGAAAACCCGCTGGAGACGGACCGGCTCTGGTGGAAAATGTACAACGCCGGTTTCTACCATGGCCGTCGTGGCGCGCTGATCCACCTGATGAGCGGGCTGGACATCGCCTTCTGGGACATAAAGGCCAAGGCGATGGGCGTTCCCGCATGCGTCGCCATGGGGGCGCGAAATCATGAGAAAATCACCGCCTATGCCAGCACCCTTGTGCGGAATACACCGGAGCAGATGAAGCAGGCCGTTGATAAGTACCGCACACTGGGCTATACGGCCGTGAAATTCGGATGGGGTGCCTTCACGGCGAATCCGGAACGGGGAAGGGAACTGTTCCGCGCCGCGCGCGAAGAGGCGGGGCCGGATATGAAGATCATGTGTGACGGGTACATCACGCAGAACGATGTGAAATTTGCCGCACGAATCATCCGACAGCTCGAGGAACTGGACATCTTCTGGGTGGAGGAACCGTTGCCTTCCGACAATCTCGCCGGCTTCCGGCAGCTGTCCGGAATGGTCAATACCCGGATTGCCACAGGAGAACAGCTGGGTACCCGGTTCGAGTATGAACAGCTGATACGGGAAGGAAATCCGGACATCGTACAGTTCGATGTCTCCCGCTGCGGTGGCCTGTCGGAAGCCCGGCAGATCGTCACCATGGCGGAAATGGCCGGAAAGTCGTTCTGTCCCCATGCCTGGACGAGTGACATCCTGACGGCCGCATCCCTGCATCTCAACGCGTGGGCACGGAATCCGCTGTTTCAGGAGTTCTGTGTGAATGATTCCCCGACTTGCCGGGATCTGTGTCTGAACCCGATTCGACTGAACGAGGATGGAACCCTGGATGTGCCGGAAGGCCCGGGGCTCGGGGTGCTGCTGGATGAAGAGATTCTCCGGAAGTATCGGGTAAACTGAAGGAGCCATGCGGCTTGAAAGGAAGGATGCAACATGAATAGCGCCATCAGTGATTTCGCCGCAAAAGGTGCGCCCAACGCCGGGTTTGCCTGGATGTGGCTCGGTCAGGGCGGGTTCGCCTATCGATTCAACGCAGTCACGATCGTGGTCGATCCGTATCTCTCCGATGCGGTGGACAGTCTGCCCAGAGCGTATCCGCAGGAGGCGGAGCCATCCGACATCGCCGGGAACCTGCTGCTGACCACCCATGATCATGATGACCATTTCGATCCGGAAACAGTGTCGCAGGCTGTTGTAAAAGGCATGAAGATCGGAGGACCCCCTTCCTGCCAAGTGATGTCCCGCGGCATGAACCTGCCTGAGGACGTCTTCCTGACGTGGACGAAGGGAGAGACCATAGATTTCGGGGAAGTATCCATCACCGCCGTGAAAGCGGAGCATGAGGGTCTTTCCGATGCAATGGGCTTTATTCTGCGTGGAGCGGGTGTCACGGTCTATCATGTCGGGGACTGCGAAGCAACCGAAGAAGTGTTTTCGCAGACCGTGAATCTGATGCCGGACTATCTTTTCGTGCCGATCAACGGTAAATGGGGAAACCTGAATCCGGAGGAAGCGACGCGTCTTGCGGTGTCCACCGGTGCGAAAACGGCGGTTCCCATGCACTACGACCTGTTTGTCGGCAATCAGGAAGACCCGGAACGTTTCAGGGAGGAAGTACAGATGACTGGTGTCGATTGCAGTGTACGGATTCCGGTTCGCTGGGAAACCGTATGCGGCTGATCGTCGGCAGGGTGATGGTCCAATGTTCGTGCCAGACGGGTTTGTTGCGGAGGGCAGCGAAACATCAGATGGCGGTGAGACTGCGGAGGGGGAAGCATGTCGAAGAATTATCTGTCCATGGAACGGTCCATCGTGCGGATTGATGCCTCGGAAACAGGGAGGCCCCTGGAAGTCCGGCGGCAGGGAATCGGTATCGGCGGTGTTTCGTCCGAACCTCTGCCCGAAAGGGTGGCTGAAGCGATCGGAAGATTGAAGCCCCGGCTTGTGCGGGTTTTCCTTCAGGAATATTTCGATGTGTACCCGGACCATGGCGTATTTGACTGGAGCCGGCTGGATCCGTACATGGACCGGATTGCGGAAATGGGGTGCAAGGTACTGGCCACCGTGAACCTCAAACCACCCGTCCTGTTTCCAGAACCGGGCCATGACCATTGGATGCCGAACAATCCGGAGGAGTATCAGGAAGTCATCCGGGCGCTGGTCAGGCGATATTCGCTGGAGAAACCCATCGTCACCCATTGGGAGCACGCCAATGAAACCGATATTGGAGAAACAGGCGGCTGTCCGTTCCTCATGACAACCGCCGAAGACAACCATTTCTTCTATAAAATGCTGATGGAACCGGTTCTGGAGGTGTTTCCGCAAGCCCGTGTGGGCGGACCGGCGATCGCAAACTGGAAGAGCCCAATCTTGAAGGGATTCATTGATCTCTGTCGTGAAAATGGAACCCCGCTGCATTTCGTCAGCTGGCATTCTTACTGCAGCGACTGCGAGGACTTCATCCGGCAGGTCACAGCCGTGCGGGAACTGGTGGAAATCTATCCGGTTGATGGCCGGCCGGAGCTCATGATCAACGAAATGAACAAGGGATTCGACTTTCAGGACATGAATCATCCTGATTTCCATCTCGTTTCGGTGGAGGAGCAGGCGCATCAGCCTCTTCGGGCCGCCTTTCTCGCCGCCAATCTCATGGGGTTGATCGACGCGGGGCTGGACTGGTCCCATTATTACCATGCGTGGGACTGCGGCATGCATCCTGCCGAGTTTGCCCGATTCTTCTCTCCCTCCGGCGTGCGGGAGGTCATGTACCGGCACTGGAATGAGTTCCCGCTGCGCTACGGTCTGTTCTCGGATGACAGCCGGGTCCGTCCCCAGTATTTTGTGTACCGGCTGCTGCAGCAGATGGAAGGAAACCGCACCGGATGCGTCGTGGAATCGGATGACCTTCATGCGCTGGCCTCCCGGCGCGAAGGGCAGGTAGCGGTTCTGCTGAGTCATTACGGCAAAGGTGCCGATACGGACAGACTGGCCATTCTTCGGTTTTCAGAACTCGTACCGGGAAGGAAGCGGCTCACCGTGTTCCGCATCGATGAAGAACGGCGGTGGGATGAAAACACGCTGGAACTGATTCCGGTGGAGTCCAGACGGATTGACACGCTGCAGGAATACCACTGTCAGTGCTATTGTCCGGTGAACAGCGTGGTGGCGGTGTTTCTGGAAGATTGACGCGATGGCGGCGGCAGGATGCCGCAGGCATGCTAGGAAGAAAAATGAGGGGACCCATATCAAGCATGTCAGGGGAACTTTTTTGGAGGGAGCAGCATGAACATGCCATGTGCCGAATTCATACACGATGAACAGGGGAATGAGATCCGCATCGGCGCCACAGCCATGGGTACTTCGTGGCCATCCGGAAATGCCTGAACGGGCTCATCCGAGGCATCACCATCAGCGATCCGGAAAGAGGCTGCCCGGACGGGTGGGGCGCGGACGGTATCAGTTTCATGAACTGTGCGAACATGCGGGTGACCGGGTGCAACATCGCATCCGACGATGATTTGATTTATGTCTGGACTTCTTTCCAGGACCCGCGCACCTCACCCCATCGGCGCCATCAGCACGGATGTATACACAAAGACGGAACACATGCCACCCGCCGAGAATATCCGGTTTGAGGACAACATCCTGTTCGCCACCGGGGATTTGAAGACCGACTGGTTTGAAACGCTGCCAATCGTGAATCTTATGATTCGTCCGTGACGTCGGGAGACAACCGGGAAACGCGGGCGGTTTCGGGGAGGAGAAGGATGACCATGCAGGTGAGGAATGACACAGTGCTCATTTCAGTCGGAGAGGATGGCTGCGAACTGAAAATGACAGACTTGCACAGGGGAACAGTTTGGGTGTTGGACGAGGCATCCGTTAGCTGGAATGGGCGCATCATGCGGAACGACTACCCCACACCGGAAGGCATCGCCTCCATGAAACAGATGCGGCCGATTTCGGCATCGACGGTGGAGAATGTCCTGCAAGTCACCTATACGGCCGGCGGTTGCCCCGTCATGTATTCCTGGCATCTGCTGGAAGACGGAGTCGAGGTGCGCCTCGCTCCTCCGGAAAACGTTGATATCGAAGCGCTGTCCATGCCGGGCGCGTTCCATCCCGAAAACGAACCCATGAAGCTGCTGCTGCCCATCATGCAGGGCATGCTTTGGGATGGCAGGGGGGATCCGTTTGAGCGCATGGTCAGAAGCGGCAGCCATTCCGGTTTTTCCATGCAGATGTTCGGCGTGCTGGGAAGCACCGGCGGAATGATGGCGGCGGCGGACACGGCCATCGACAGTGTCTGGTGGATACAAAAGGATGCGCGTGGGTTCCGCGTGCAGAATGTGCAGGACGGTTCCCTCGGAAGCATGCGCTATGAGCGGGTGATGCGGTTCCATTTCACTGACCCTGCCATTGTACCGGTTGCGAAGCGGTATCGCGCGCTGGTGAAGGAGCGGGGACGCTTTGTCTCCTGGGAGGAGAAGATTGCGGCAAGACCGAGTCTGGAACGTCTTTTCGGCGCGCTGATGTGCTATATCGGATATTGCCAGGACGATCTGGATTATGTCGCTGAATTCGCGAAACTGAAAAAGTACGGCTTCGATCGGGTGCTGGCTTATCCTGTGGACTTTTCCATGGACAACAGGAATTTCCTCATGGGAGGGTTGCCGCCCATCCATCTGACACGGGACCAGATTGCGAAGATCACCGAGATGGGTTTCAATGTCTGCCCCTGGACCTGGATTAACGAAGCCATGGATGACCGTACGGACAAACGGGCGGCCATGTACCGCATCACACGGGATGGGGAGCGGATTTTCGGCTGGCAGATCGACGACTTCAAATGGTTCAAGGTCTGCAGCCCGGAGATGGACCGATATCAGACCGAGGCGGTCAAAGACGGTTTCGACCATATGACCTGGGACCATTTCGATGTGCTGACCTGTGCCAGCAGTGGGGAATGCCATGCACTGAACCATGAAGCCCATCCTGGTCGTCCCATGAGCCGCGAGGAGGATCTCGCGTGGCTGAGGAAAACCCTGCTGACCGGCCAGGGGTTGGGAACCAGGAACAATGCGGTCAGTTCGGAAAGTTTCAACGATCTCTTTTCGAAGGAATATGATCTGGGTTCCGTCAAGGCATGGCCGCAGTTCGGTCCATGGACGTTCTGGCCGGTTCCGCTGACCTCGCTGGTCTTTCATGACAGCATCCTGCATTCCTGGTGGGAACCGCACAACTACAATTCACCCTGGTTCAACCGAAGTGAAAGCCCCAACCTGTATGAATACGGGGGAGGCCGGCCGGATCTGCAGGCGGCCGCGGATGCGCTGATGGGATGTCCGCCGGATGTGTTTCCGTTTGGTGCGCAGTATGGATGGACCGGCCGGGGGGCTGAAACCTTCACCTACAGATACCGGTTTGAGGACCCCGTTGTGCAATATGCGCTGGAGAAAGCCAAACCTGTGGCGGCACTGCATCGGAAAATCGGGAAGCTGGAAATGACGGACTTCGAGATTCTGTCCGATGACGGCTGGGTACAGCGAAGCGTCTTCTCGGATGGCACGGAAGTCATCGCGAACTTCCATTGCAGAATGCGGAGCGACATTCCGGGTGTACCGCCGATGCATGGGCAGAGCTGGATAGTCCGGTGAGTTTGTGGTAAGGTCTGGAAATCGTTTTTTCTTTCCAAGCCTGACGATCGGATGCAAGGAGAAATCGGTATAATGGAAACAGCAAGAGAATTAGTCATTCTGGGTACCGGGATTCATTCGATGGAGATGGTGGAAATCATCGACCGTCGTATCCCGTACCGCTTCGATCGGAAGGGGTTGTGTGGTTTATCCACATGGGTTCATCGGGGCCAATTCTGTCCTGGGGGACCGCGTATTCGTGCTGGCCGGATGCACAATCAATCACGATGATGTCATCGGCAGCCATACCGCAGTGACGAGTGGCGTGACCCTGGCTGGTTCAGTTGTGGTCGGCAGTCAGTGCTATCTGGGCCAGAGTTGCACGGTCAGGCAACGGCTCAGCATCGGAGAAGGCAGCATCGTGGGGATGGGTGCCGTGGTGGTCCGGGATGTGCCGTCGAATGCAGTAATGGCAGGCAATCCGGCCAGAGTCCTGAGAATGAGGGATTCTTGAGGGACTTTCCGATTTGTTGCTTTCCCGTCGTACGTGCTGAGAAAACAGGACCCCGGACCTATCGGAGCCGGAATAAGGCTGATTCCATCCTGCATGCATTGTGCTAGACTGAGAGAAATGAAGACGCTGCATCGCGGAGGGACTGCCTGTGAACGTACGCAAACCTACCGTTTCGGTCCTGCTCAGCCTCCTTCTTGTTTTTTCTGCAATCATGCCCTCTTTTGCCGCCAATGCGACACTTCGGGAAAAAATGACGGATCCGTCGGTTCAGGTGCTTCAGAGCAATCTGCTGGTACTCGGATATTTTCCTGCGAAGACAAAGACGACCAGGTATTTTGGAACTGTCACGAAAGCTGCGGTTTTGAAATATCAGAAAGCATTCAAGCTGAAAGAGGATGGGATTGTCAGTCCTGCACTGCTGAAGCAGATCGTGGACAAGGCAAAGAAAAAGACGGCCGCGGCGGTTGTCACCGTGAAAAAGGAGACATCTGCAGCCATTGCTTCAACCCCGGTGACCCCCTCCAAAGCGGCCATCTCGATGACGTCTGTCGTCTCAAGCCCGGCCATCGGCACCACGGAAGCAGGAATAGGCATCGTGCTGGATCTGCTGGATGTTTCCGGTGCGGCGGTTTCTCTCTCACCCGCAGCTGCAGCTCTTGAAAACATCCCTGCCACTGTATCCGGGACTGATGCGGCCACAACCCTTCCGGCTGAAGATGGGTCCGTTTCGCGTGGCGGAGAACGGAATTTTCTCGCGCATTGGTTCGAGGAAGTCCGATATGTCTTCAAAACCGGCATGGATGCCACCATCTATGACATCGGCACAGGCAGAACCTTCCTCCTCAACTACAGCATGACCAGCGCGAACCATGCCGACTGTGAAACAAAAACCGCGGCAGACACCGAAACCATGCTGACCCTTTGGGGCGGTGCATTCAGTTCGAAATCCCGACCGGTCATCATTTTCGTGGAAGGCAATGCCTATGCAGGTTCTGTAGCCGGAAGACCCCACTGTGGAAGAGATGCGCTGCCCTTCCTGGCCAAACTGACGGAAGGGGACGCCTATGGGGACTATGTCGGACGGGAGAATTGCGATAAAATCAAAGGGAACAACATGGATGGACACCTGGACGTCCATTTCTATAAAAGCCGCAATCACTACAACAACCTGGAAGACCCGTATCACCAGAAAAATGTCCTGCTGGCAAATGATTGGGCGAAGGCGAACATGCCCGCCGGCACGCTTCCCGCGCCTGTGACACCTTGAATGGGACCCGGTCCTTATTACGTGGAAAATGAACCGGTGTTTTCGGAGTGTGCAGATGGACTTCATCAACGAAACAGGAAAAACGACGCCGATCCGGAAGCAGTGTGACGTTTTCGTGGCCGGTGGTGGAATCGCGGGGATCTCAGCGGCACTGTCGGCGGCACGGGGCGGTGCAAAGGTCATTTTGGCCGAAAAACAGTGCGCACTTGGCGGGCTGGCAACACTTGGACTCATCACAATATACCTTCCGCTTTGCGACGGAATGGGCAGACAGGTTATCTTCGGCATCGGCGAGGAGCTGCTCAGACTGTCCATTCTGCATGGCGCGGAGGCACGCTTTCCGAAACCCTGGCTGGAAGACGGGACCCTGGAGGAAAGGGTGGCGACCAGATTTCAGGTGCAGTACAACCCCTGGATGTTTGCCATGCTGGCGGAAGAACTGTTGTTGTCCGAAGGTGTGGAGATTCTGTATGATGCGCATGTGACAGGTGTTGTCCAGGAAAACGGTCGGATTTGCTCGGTTCTTCTGGACAACAAGGAAGGGCATTGGGCGGCGGAAGTCCAGGCGGTCGTCGACGCGACAGGAGACGCGGACCTCTGCCTGTTTGCGGGGGAATCCACGGAAACCTTCCGGGAAAACCGATTTGCCGCCTGGCATTATCTTTCCGGGGAGCAAGGCTGGAAACTTCATGCGCATGCGGCGCCGCTTTATGGAGAATTACCGGAACCTTTTCGTTTCTATGATGGCACTTCGACGGATGATGTCAGCGCCATGATCATCGATGGCCACAAAAGCATGATGGCGCGTCTGCTGGATCTGCGTGCCCGAAAGGGCGATGTGTCCCTTGTTCCGGCCGCCATTCCCCTTGTTCCTTCATTCCGCATGACCAGAAGGCTGAAGGGTCTGTATGAACTGGATGAATCGGAGGAAAAAACCCGCTTTCCGGACAGCGTCGGACTGACCGGAGACTGGCGGAATGCCGGACCTGTGTTCGAGATTCCGTTTCGATCCCTCATCGGCACAGTCCCGAATCTGATAACGGCGGGAAGGTGTATTTCCGTCACGACCGCGATGTGGGACATCACCCGGGTGATTCCGACTTGCGCCGTCACCGGGGAGGCAGCCGGAGCGGCTGCGTCGTTGCTTGTGCATGCGCAAGCCTCCTCTTTCCAGTCTGTCGACGTGACAAATCTGCAGCGGTTATTGCATAAAAATGGTGTGCTTGTTCATAAAAACGGAAATCCGACTGAAAATTCATGATTTGTTCATATCTTTGCAATAGGTTTTGCGTATGGTGAGGTATGGGTATTCCTAGAAGGAAACCCGTTTTCACATGGCAATGGAGGCCTTCCCGCATGCAAAAAATAACGAACAACAAAAAACCGATCATTTATTATGCCATCATTGTGATCTCCCTGCTGCTGCTGGTCAATTCCCTGCTGCTCCCGAGCCTTCTGCAGGCCAATATCGTGGAATCGGACTACGGCACCTTTCTAGAGCAGCTGCAAAGCGGCACGGTGAAAAAAGTGGAGCTGAACGGGAGCATGCTGTATTATGTCGCGGTGGTCGACGGGGAGGACAAGATTCATACTGCCGGGGTCATGCCGGATGCGGATCTGACGAACCGCCTTTTGGCCGCGAAGGTGAAGTTTGGACGGATTGTGCAGAAGGACACGTCTCCCATTGTGACCGTTCTGTTGTCCTGGGTCTTGCCGATGGCTGTGTTCTTTTTTCTGGGTCGTTTTCTGTTGAACGGCCTTCAGAAGCGAATGGGCGGGGGCAATGCCCTTTCATTCGGAAAATCGAACGCCAAGATTTATGTGCAGGCGCAAACCGGTAAGTCCTTCGAGGATGTGGCCGGCCAAGAGGAAGCAAAAGACGCGCTGAAGGAAATTGTTGATTTTCTGCATAATCCGAAAAGATACGCGGCCATCGGCGCGAACCTGCCGAAAGGCGCGTTGCTTGTAGGACCACCCGGTACCGGAAAAACGCTCCTTGCCAAGGCAGTAGCCGGAGAAGCCAAAGTTCCATTTTTCTCCATCTCCGGATCTGATTTCGTCGAAATGTTCGTCGGCATGGGTGCGGCCAAAGTGAGGGATCTGTTCAAGCAAGCCAATGAAAAAGCTCCCTGCATCATCTTCATTGATGAGATCGACACCATCGGTAAAAAACGGGGTGGCGGGAACTTCGGGGGCAATGATGAACGTGAGCAGACCCTCAACCAGCTCTTGTCGGAGATGGATGGTTTCGACGGGCAAAAGGGTGTCGTGATTCTGGCAGCCACAAATCGCCCTGAAATCCTGGACAAGGCATTGCTGAGACCGGGTCGGTTTGATCGCCGGATCCCGGTGGAGCTGCCGGATCTGCATGGGCGTGAGGCGATTCTGAAGGTTCATGCCAGACAGGTGAAGATTGATCCGGCCGTGAATTGTCTGGCCATTGCAAAAGCGACGGCCGGCGCATCCGGCGCAGAACTTGCAAATATCATCAATGAGGCTGCGCTTCGTGCGGTACGGCATGGACGGGAGATGGTGATTCAGGCAGATCTGGAAGAAAGTGTGGAAGTGATTCTGGCGGGCTATCAGCGGAAAAATGCCGTCATCACACCGAAGGAAAAGGAAATTGTGGCTTTCCATGAAGTCGGTCATGCCATTGTGGCCGCCCTGCAGAAAGATTCCGCGCCTGTCCGGAAAATCACCATCGTACCCCGTACCTCAGGCGCATTGGGATATACGCTTCAGGTGCCGGAAGACGATCATGTTCTCATGTCGAAGGAGGAGGGGTTCAATAAACTTGTCACCTTCACAGGCGGTCGTGCCGCGGAAGCTCTGATCTTCGACAGTGTCACGACCGGTGCGGCCAACGACATCGAACAGGCCACCCGCATTGCGCGTGCCATGATTACCCGGTACGGCATGAGTGAACAGTTCGGTATGGTGGCACTTGAAACCGTGGACAATCCCTATCTTGGCACCGACACGACACTGACCTGTTCGCAGGATACGGCCGCGAAAGTGGATACGGAAGTCATCAGGACCGTGCAGGACGCATATGACAAGGCGTTCTCCCTGCTCAAGGAGAATGAGGAAGTGCTGCGTCGCATCGCAAAAGTTCTTCTCGAAGAAGAAACCCTGACGGGGGATGCCTTCATGGAATTGCTGAAGACCGAAGTCTGAGGGTGACCGAAGTCTGAGGGTGACCGAAGTCTGAGGGTGACCGAAGTCCTACTGCGACCGAAGTCATATCGTGAATGGTTTTCCCCTTGTTTTGGACGATTATTTCAACCCATTCCTTGCAGAACCTGTCGTGTCTGCGCTGATGCTTTCCAGAGACCGCCCCCTCGTTTCACGTCCCAAAACCGCCACCACCAGGGCAACTACGGCAAATACCGCTGTCAGCAGGACGAACACATAGGTAAAGCCGGTTTTTTCACCGTATGCCCTGTAAAGGACCGGGACGACAAACGGGGCAATGAAGGCACCGATGCGTCCGAACGCGGCAGCCCATCCGGCTCCGCTGGCGCGTGCTTCCGTGGGATACACTTCAGGCGTATAGGCATACACGCAACCCCAGGCACCCAGGCTGAAGAAATACAGCATGCTGCCGAAGGCCAGAACCGCCGCCGTGCTTCCTGCATGTCCAAAAAGCCATGCTGCAAGGGCGGTTCCGGCAAAATATGTGGCCAGAACGGGTTTGCGGCCAATCTTTTCAACCAGCCAGGCGGCACTGGCATATCCGGGCAATTGGGCCAGACTCATGATGAGTGTGAATTCGAAACTTTTCACCAGGGCAAAGCCTTTTCCAACCAGCAGGGAAGGCGTCCATAGCACGAAACCATAGTATCCGAAGTTCAGCCCGAACCAGATGACCCACAGCACAATGGTGCTGCGGATGTAGGGAGCGGACCAGAGCGTCAGGAAGGTGATGCGGGATTTCGCCATGCTGTTCTTTGCCGCGTCCATGATTGTCGCCGGAATCTGTTTGATGCCCGCCTGTTTTTCCATCAGGCTGACCAGCGCATCTGCTTCCTGATATCGCCCGGCTTTCTCCAGGTATCGTGGAGATTCCGGGACAGCCATGCGCAGAATGGCGGCGAACAGTGCGGGAACAGCCCCGATCCAGAATGCGATGCGCCAGCCGTATGCGGGAATGAGCAGATAGGCGATGAGGGACGCGGCAATCCAGCCCCATGCCCAAAAGCTTTCCAGGATAATGACGTTTCTTCCACGGGTTTTTGTCGGTGAGAATTCACTGACCAGGGTGGAAGCTGCAGGCAATTCTCCACCGAGTCCGAAGCCTGTCAGGAAGCGAAGCACGAGAAGCATCGGAAAACTGGTGGCAAATCCGGACAGACCGCTGGCAAATCCGTACAGAACCAAGGTAAAAAGAATGACGTTCCTGCGGCCCCATTTGTCGGCGGCCATGCCGGAAAGTGCGGCTCCAAGGCCCATCCCCAGCATGCCCAAGGCACCGAGAAGACCCAGCTGGTCGGTTGTGAGCGCCCATTCCCTGCTGATGGCCGCCATGACACCGGAAACCATTCCCTGGTCCATCGCATCGAACATCCACCCGATCCCGGTCAGCAGCAGGACTCTTTTCATCAGAGGGGTGGTGGGGAGCCGGTCGATTCTGCTTGCCAGATTTGACATGCATTCCTCCTGTCGACGCCTGACTGGGACTTTCAGGCATCACTGATTGATGAGAATTTCATGAGTCTGTTCCTGCTGTGACTTTCATGAGCCCAATCT